>JBFLVQ010000166.1:0-14887 GCA_040758525.1 Acidobacteriota bacterium | reverse complement strand
TTAACATTAGTCTGATCTCATGTTTAAAGGCCCCATAAAGGAGATCTTTCATATAAAAAATTGATAACAGAGATAGCCAACAGCGATTAGCTGGTAAATTGGCTGGTATAGCTCTAAGAATTGGCTGTTTTAATCTTGGTAAAAATAGCCTATTATCCAAATTGGACCGGACCAATACGAAAACCTACGGTTATAGAGAAAGTATGCATTTGGAACTTAACTTTCACAGTGACGTGCCGCTCTACTTACAAATTAAGAAAGGCATACAAGACCGCATACTCTCCGGCGCGCTACGAATAGGGACACGACTACCAGCAACACGTGAACTAGCGCGCCAATTAGGAGTAAACCGTAGTACTGTAACCAATGCTTATGAGGAACTACTTGCAGATGGCCTGCTCAGCTCACATGTTGGGCAAGGGACTTTTGTCGCCGAGCAAGGTGGGTATAAAGATCTGCTTGAGAATCAAGCCAAGGCAGACAATGTAGCTTGGCAGAAGATGGTTTGGGAGGGGCTATTTGCTGGCGAAGCGGAAGAGCGCACGATCTCTGCACTACTAGATTTATACCAAGTAAGCACAATCACAGATGTGATCTCATTTTCCGGTTCCTATCCTGATGAAGGCTCCTTTCCCATTGTAGATTTCAAGAACTCGCTTAACTATGCATTGCGGGAATTTGGCAAATCTGTACTCAAATATGAGCAAGCCGCCGGGCTACAGGCGCTACGCGAGCATCTAGCGGTCGAATTACGTGCGCGCAGTATTAATGCTGCCGTAGAGAACATATTGATTACCAATGGCTCGCAACAGGCAATAGATCTGCTAGCACGTATCTTTATCGCCCCAGGCGACACGGTAATATTGGAGAATCCTACCTATCCAGGTGCCTCGAATGCTGTTAGCGCATTAGGTGCACGATTGATTGGTATTCCTGTAGATACAGCGGGAATGCAGATCGCTAATCTAGAGCAGATTATCATACGGCAACGCCCCAAACTGATCTATGTTGTGCCAACTTTCCATAACCCTACTGGGCATACACTCTCACTTGAGCGCCGCCACCAATTGATGGCGCTGGCACGCAAGTATCGTATTGCGGTACTGGAGGATGCCTATGGTGAAGACCTGCGTTTTGAAGGCGAGGAACTGCCTTCGCTTAAAGCCCTGGATGTGACTGAGCAAGTAATCCACTTTGGCACCTTCTCTAAAAATCTATTGCCTGGTATACGTATAGGATGGTGCCTAGCGCCCCAGCCGGTCTTTACCAGATTAGTTGCGCTCAAGCAGATTAGTGACATTACTACTTCACCATTACTACAAGCAGCGCTTTGGGATTTTTGTCGCCGCCATCGTTACCAGGCACATCTAGGGCGTGTGCGCACCATTTACAAGAGTCGGCGCGATTTTATGATCTCGCGATTGCAGGCATATTTTCCTGCTGGCACACAATGGAGTGAGCCACAAGGAGGACTCTTCTGCTGGGTGAAGTTACCACCGCAGATAGATACGACGGAATTATTAATGGAGGCACGGCAGCAAGGTGTAGTCTTTGCGCGTGGCCATCTCTTCCACATAGATGGTGCAGGACGTAACACCTTACGGCTTAGCTTCGGCAACTTAAGTGAGTTAGAAATGGAGCGTGGACTAAAGATTCTTGGCGCTACTGTAGCTGGTTTGCTACGTCGTTCTGAATCGCGCACGCCCGACAAGTTTTTGAAAAACACATTACCATTAGTGTAAAGTAACTTTTTTGAATTTCATCCTTCGGGAGGGAGCTATGACTGATAGCACGATCGCTTTTTTCGAGGGTAAATTCGTGCCTTTGACGGAGGCTAAAATTAGTGTGCAGATGCACGCTTTCAATTATGGCACCGCCATTTTTGAAGGTATACGTGGCTACTACAACCGCGACGAAGATGAGATCTATCTTTTCCGGCTTGCCGAGCATTATCGTCGTATGCTTAACAACTGCAAACTAATTAAGATCGAGTTGCCTTATTCAGCACAAGATCTATGTGATCTCACGGCGGAGATGTTGCGGCTTAACAATTTCCATCGTGATATCTATGTGCGACCACTTGCCTACAAGACCGCCTGTCAGATTGGCACAAAACTTTCTCCAGGCAGTGACTACACAATGTTTGCAGTGGCTATGGATGATTATATCGCGACCGACCACCCTCTTTCTGTCTGTATCTCTTCCTGGCGGCGACTGGAAGACAATTCAATACCACCACGTGGCAAGATTTGTGGTTCCTATGTCAACTCCGCACTCGCGGCTACAGAAGCACGCGATAATGGGTTTGACGAAGCGATCGTGCTCAACAATGATGGACATGTCGCAGAAGGCGCCGCGATGAACATCTTTATGGTACGGGAAGGCAAACTGGTGACCACACCAATCACAGCCAATATCCTAGAAGGGATTACCCGCACAGCATTAGTACGCATTGCCAAAGAAGAGTTGGGTGTAGAGACAGAAGCACGTCAGATCGATCGTTCTGAACTCTATATGGCTGATGAACTCTTCTTCTGTGGTACAGGAGCACAGATCGCCTCAATCGGCGCAGTGGATCATCGCCAGATTGGTGATGGTCACACCGGTCCTATCACACGTGCCCTTCAACATATCTATGATCGTGTAGTGCGTGGCTACCATGAAGGTTATGCAGAATGGCGTACTCCTGTTTATAAGACTGCGCCACTGATCAGCCAGTCTGCTAAGCAAAATGTCATGGTCTAAAACCAAGTGACAATAAGTAACCCGCCGCAAGCCGCCGACCATTTAAGGCGAGCGGATAGGCGGGTTACCTGCCTGGCTTTAGCGATTGATTTTTCTTGCATTAGTTACCCTCAAAGCCTATACTCAGGCGAATTACAGGCGAAGGTACACAGATAGTCAAATAATGGCGTTGTCGAGTGGCCTTAGGAAGTGTCCTGTGAGTTTTCCAAAAAGCCTGGATTGAAAGATCAAGGTGCTGTTGCTCTCTATATCGGCGCAGGCCAGGACAGCGATGGCGGGCAAGTGGCACCGCCCGCGAGTATTTGTCGGTCACTACGGACTCAATAGGGCAGAGACCACGTCTCAATTGCTCTGAGTTTCGCTTATCCACGAGTGCTCCTAAGAATGACCTAACTGTTTCCCTACGCGCAAAGAAGCCCTGCTTCTAGCGCGTGCGGAGTGTCACTATTCCATCGCCGTGTACACATAGATCACTGCGCAATGCGCTGTGATCTATGTGCTAAAAAGATGCCATCTGGGAAGACCCATGATCTCATCACCCTGCTGCTTGCTCCGCCCACCCTGTTGGTCGCTTACCTGTTTACTGCAGATCTACAATTAAGTGCAATTGCCACGGGAACAATGCTCTTTGGCGGACTGATGTTTGGACCAGATTTAGATATAGATAGCCGTCCTTACAAACGTTGGGGGCCATTACGTATTTTGTGGTGGCCATACCGAACCTTTTTTCCTCATCGTTCCCGCTTCACGCATGGAATTATCTTAGGTACGTTAGTACGTATCGCCTATTTTTTGCTTGTGATTGCGCTACTACTGGCCATTGGTCTCTACTTACGCGAACTCTGGTTAGGGGGTGCACCACGCGGTGAAGTTATATTATTAGCCGCTGCCACACGTGTGCAGACGCTATTGATTACCCTCGATCGGCCTTCACTACTTGCCATCTTCTTAGGGCTTTGGTGGGGTGCAGCCAGCCATACTATTGCAGATCTTTTTATTACCACAGTTAAACAGATCTCAAAATCACTCTAATGACCCCTGCCAATCTTAATGATGATAGCCCTGGGGAAGCGAAAAAAAGTTCCTCAAGGTCAGCTAAAGTAGTGTATTATTAAGGTATCAACAGGTAACCAGGACGTGCCCATTCCTCAACGCACGTTTATCGTCGAGCTTCATGGAGGCCAGCATACGTGAGTGCACAATTTGCACCAAATCCGAAATTATTACGTATTTACAAACGTGTCTTACTCGACTTTAAACTTATCTGGGCAATTAAGCGCCATTACGAAACTCTCGCCTTCAGTATTGGTGATGAATCATTAACAGCTACACCTATCGACTTAAACCGTGTCTATGGCACACTTAAAGTTATCTACGAGATGTTGCAAAAGACCGATTCACCTGCGCTAGTTGCACGACTGGAGGGAGCGGCAAAAGATCTAGTGGCAACGCTAGAATGGTTTCGCCTGCTAGATCAACATATATCTCCTTACCAACTACGCATCTATTTAGAGCGTGCTGATGTTGATACACACCAACTACGTACCTTTGCTCGCTACTTTCTTAACAAGTCAAAACCAACTTTTGATGATTTTGCCAAAGCCGATTACTTGCTGGCACGCGCCTTCTCTTGGATTGATGATACAGGCATGGTACGTATCAATGTTGAGAGCGAAGAGAAACTGGAAATTGCCATTACTCGCTTATTGCCACGTCCTTGGCGTAAGCGTAAACCTGCTGGTTATCTGGCCGCCGCTGCGCGTATTGTTCAATTTATTGAACAACTACAAGATATTGGCTCTTATGATGAACTGATCTCTAGTGGCCTGATCAATGCTGCACGCCATTTCAAAAGCGAATTAAGAGAAAACTTCTATAGCGCTATGGTGCTTTCCAAATGTGTGCAACTCAATGTTGATCTACGTAACCGTTTTGAACGCTTTTATCGTGAGGAGAATCAGCGCCTACGACAGTTTTCATTAGCATTGGTTGGCGCAAATGCAGAATTAGTGCAAGATTGGCTGGAAACACGTCAACAAGAAGTAACACTATCCTCAGCACTGCAGTTCTCTGAACAGGCTTCCGAACTGATTTCCGCTGATTACACTCAGACACGCCCCTATTTAGAACAACTTTCGCGTCTACGCGATATGCTACAGCGTACCATAATGTTGCATGGCCTAGATCCACATGGAGCGGCGACTAGTGAAGTCGCATCAATGGCCTCTGTGCTCAATAACCACGACACAGAAGATCTAGAGAATGTTGATGCGGGATTACAGCTACGCCTCAATTCACTCAATGAGCTAATTCGCACAATACATACGGGGCCACGTCCTGCTACTGTTAAAGTACTACATTTAGAGAACTCGACACTGGTGCTCTCTTCCTGGGAATTCGATGCCTTTAAGCCTTCACCCCAGGACAACTATTTTGCTCGTCTTAGCTATGATGTGCTCAAGCGTAGTGTTGCGCTAATTGCCGAGATTCAGGAGAATCTGGCACTCTACCGTCTCTATGAAAATTCACCTCAGCTTGCCAACCAATATTTGATAAAGGTAAACTTCTACGTATTACAGGCGCAAAAGATTGCCGAGGAGTTAGAAGATTTGAGTAACTCCGCACGCGAGCGCCACGAAATAGACACGGCTTGTAATCTTTCGGCTACGTGCCAGAAGGTGCTGGACAGCTACAACCGACTCAAGCCGTTGCTAGAGAAAGCCGTTAAGTAGTTGTTTAGCGCGGCTGCCTAAAAAGGAGGAGAACTATTAGTAACATTTACGGCCACACACGTGGATTGAAACCAAATCAAGTGCGTCGGCTGGAGAAGATTTACCAGCGCCGCATCGCGCCCACGGAGATCGTCACGCCAGAATTCGCCCGCACCCTTACCGAACTATCTCATGAAATAGGTCGCCAAATAGGTGTCTTGGTCAATCGTAAAGGCCAGGTAGAATATGTCGTGGTCGGTGACGCTAAGAAGATTGTACTGCCTGATTTTAAGCGTGTACGCACGGGACAAGAACGTTTCCGTGGGTTACGCTGCTTGCATACACACCTGCGTGGCGAACCGCTTACACAGGACGATCTCACCGATCTTGCCTTATTACGTCTTGATTTAATAGCCTCAATTGACGTCGAGCCAGCAACTGGCCTACCTGGGCTAGTACGTGCGGCCCATTTGATGCCAGCAACTGGCGAGAATAATGATGGAAAAGGGTGGCAAACTGGTAGTAGCGATGCTTGGGGTTATCTAGAGCCACGCCCACCTTACCAACTCGATGTTAACTTCCTTGAGTTGATCGGCTCATTGGAACAAGAGTTTGCTCGCCAAGCAGTAACTGGAGCACGTAATGCAGCACGACATAAAGGACGTGATGGAGCAATTTTAGCAAGTATAACTACACAAGGAATGGCTGCCGCACAAGAATCTCTTGAAGAGCTAAAGGAGCTAGCACGCTCAAGCGGTGTAGTCGTGCTCGATTCTATCGTACAGCATCGTCATGAGCTAGATCCAAAGTATCTGGTAGGGCGAGGAAAACTTGATGAGTTGATCATACGCAGTATGCGGTTAGGTGCTGATGTGATCATCTTTGATCAGGATCTTACACCTGCACAGGTGCGTTCTATCAATGAGGCGACAGATCTTAAGATTATTGACCGTACTCAACTTATTCTTGATATCTTTGCACAACAGGCAGCCAGTAAAGAAGGTAAGATCCAAGTCGAACTAGCACAACTTAAATATATGCTTCCACGCCTTACTGGCAAAGGCACAGAGATGTCACGCCTAATGGGTGGTATAGGAGGGCGTGGTCCTGGTGAAACAAAACTTGAGAGCGACCGCCGTCGTGTACGTGATCGTATCAAGATGCTTGAGCAGCAACTAGAGCATGTACGTACAGCTCGCCAAGCACGACGCGCTAAACGTACTCGTAAGGGGTTGCCGGTCGTCTCCATTGTCGGCTACACCAATGCTGGCAAGTCAACATTGCTTAATACACTTACGCAAAGCAATGAATTGGCTGAAGAGCGTATGTTCGCTACTCTTGATCCTCGTAGTCGCCAGCTACGCTTGCCGAAATTGCGCGAAATTATCATTAATGACACGGTGGGATTTATTCGGGATCTCCCTGAGACGCTGCTAGCTGCCTTCAAAGCAACACTAGAAGAGATGGAGGATTCCGATCTGTTGATACATTTAGTTGATGGGGCAAGTCCTCGCTATCTTGATCAGATTGCTTCTGTTGAGAAGATCCTAACTGAGCTAAATCTCAGTAAGATACCTAGAATATTGGTCTTTAATAAATGTGATCTACTCGATGCTGAGCAGGTCCAAAATCTTTGCCGTCTGCATGCTGCAATTGCGATCTGTGCGATGCGACGCGATAGCCTAGAACTACTGTTAGAAGCTATTGACGAGCAGTTGGGCACATTGTTGACGAGCGAAGATGCACAAACTGATAAACGCCCCCAGAGAGCTACTCTGCACTTACCTCCTACGGGGGTCTGCGCAACCCTTGAGTAGGGTCTAGTGAGCGCATGCGGAATGAAGTAAAAAAACGTACCGGTCTTTGGCCCAATGTGCAAAAATTTGGCCGCGCGACGGTACGTTTCTTTAAGCAACAACAAGCCCTACTACCAGCTCGTATGGCATCCACAACTGGCTTGCTGGCCATTACCATTGCGCTCACATTAATTATTGCTGGCTATCAACAGTTCTTTAATACGATCAAGATACGTGATGGTATAGTGCAGGCCGATATTGTCGCGCCACGCGACTTCTCGGTAGTAGATGAAGAGGCTACCGAGCGGCTACGCGAACAAGCCGGTACTCGTCTGCCACCTGTCTTCGAGTATTACCCACACCTGCGTGTGCAAGCTATCAATTATTTAAACACAGAGTTGGAAAAGCTTGAACAGCAGTTCCTACTAGTAAGACGTGAACAGTTTGGCCGTAATGAGTTGACGGCAACACAGCTTGCTTCACCAGCCTATTCAGCTTTTCTCAAACAGTGTCCCAGCAAACTAAACAACAACTTTTGTAAAGATGAAGAATTGCTGCGACTATTGGCTGTACATAATTTTAATAGTATTTTACGGCAAAACTTGGTCAACGCACTTGATCATACACTCAGCGGATATATTTATGCGACAACCTCAGAGGAGGCAAAGTCACGACGTGTTATAGTTCGTAATACCGAGACAGGCAAACAGCAAGAACTGCGTAACCATGAACTACTCAGTCTGCCTGATGCAGAACAGCGATTACGTAGCGAAATTAATGCTATTGCCAACTTTAATATGGCTGAACGAGAGCGTGTTTTTACTCTTCTTAAGCCCCTGCTCAATGTTAATCTACGCTATAGCGAATCACTCACTAATGCTGCTCGTGCGGTAGCACGCTTACAAGTAACACCGATCAGCTTTACCTTTCGACAGAATCAGATCATTGCACGTCGTGGCGATCCTGTTTCGTCAGGATTGATGAGTGTTGTGAAGTTTCTACAGGATATTGATAGTCGTGGACAACGACTGGCAAAAGTTTTTGGTCTCTTTATCATTGTACTGGCAGTGATCTTTGCTCTTAAAAAGTTCTCCCAACGTAGCGCGCTACGCCAACGCTTAGGTGATGCACGTGCCTTCTCACTGGTCTGCTTTACGTTAATTGTGCAAACCCTCCTGATACAATTTGGCTTAGAGATAAGCCGACCAGGTGATGCTGGGGGAATACGTTATGAATTTCTTATTCCCTATGCTGGTAGCGCGCTGATAATGGCTTTTCTACTCGATACCATTACAGCACAGGTCTGCACATTAATTGTCAGCCTCTTCACTGGCTTGATGAGCGGTGGTGATTTAGGTTTGATGGTCTATGCAGTGCTAAGCGGTACGGCTGCGACTTATGGTGTAGAGCGTTACCGTCAGCGTAACTCAATAACACGTGCTGCTATTATTATCGCCCTCACTAATGCGCTTGCCACAGTTGCAGTATTGTTTATTAGTAATCAATCAACGATGCTGGATGGCTACCTATATAACACCTTGTATGGTATTGGTGGAGGACTACTCACGGCGGCTTTTGTCAGTGTGATGATCCCAATTAATGAATCGCTTTTTGATATCCTTACCGATGTTAAGCTGCTAGAACTATCAAATATGGAGCTGCCGCTACTACGCGAACTCTCCATACATGCGCCCGGTACACAACAGCATTCTATGCTGGTAAGTAGCTTGGCAGAGGCTGCCGCTGAAGCGATCGATGCTAATTCGCTATTGGTACGGGTTGGCTGTTATTATCATGACATAGGTAAGTTGATGGCGCCGGATATGTTTGTCGAGAATCAAGCTGGTTGTCCTAATCCACACGATGCAATGGAGCCAAAACGAAGCGCAAGTGTAATCATAGGACATGTAAAGAAAGGTATTTTAATGGGTCAAGAGGCTGGTCTGCCACGCCAGATTATCGATCTGATCCCACAACATCACGGTACACGTCGATTACACTACTTCTACAATAAAGCGCTTGAACAGGTCTCTAAGACCGGCGAGCCCGTCAATGAAGATCATTACCGATATCCTGGTCCAAAACCACAAACGCCTGAGGCTGCCATTGTGATGTTGGCTGACTGTGCAGAGGCTTCTGCACGTTCACTGGATGATCCTACACCTGAGAATATCCGCGCCATTATCAAACGTATCACTGATGATGTGATCGCAGATGGACAATTGGAGGAGTGTGAGCTGACAATGCGGGAGTTCAATCAAGTACGTGAAAGCCTCACACAAACCCTTTGCAATATTTATCATCATCGCATAAAGTATCCAGGCTTCAATACCTCAGAAGAAGAGCGAGAGGAAAATGCAGCAACCGCTCCACGCGAGGCTAAGACTAACGCCGAGCAGCGACTAGCGGCCGCGGCAGGTTCCCGACCTCGTATCTCAGATACTAAGAAAGGTAATGCTTAGTCGGCTTTTGTACCATGAAAACGGAATTGGATCGGCCTCTGACTGTACTCTGCTTGGCTAGCTATGAGAAAGGGGCAGAGTTTGTATGTGAGTGTAAGCGGCAAGGATGTCGTGTTGTACTACTCACTTCACAAAGTATTGGTGAGAGTAATTGGCCGCGTGAATGTATTGATCAACTCTTCCTTATTCCTGACGAACGCAAGAAATGGAACCGCACCGATGTCATCTATGGAGTAAGTTATCTTGCCCGTAATGAGGTTATCGACCGTATTGTCCCATTGGATGATTTTGATGTAGAGATGGCCGCTGCGCTACGTGAACATCTACGTATTCCTGGCATGGGCGATACTACCACACGGTATTTTCGCGACAAATTGGCTATGCGTGTACGGGCACAAGAAGTGGGCATTGCTGTGCCCGAATTTGTCCATGTTCTCAATTACCAACGTATACGCGATTATATGGAGCGTGTACCACCTCCTTGGGTAGTCAAACCACGTTTTGATGGCTCTAGTCGTGGTATTAAGAAGATCGATCAGCCAGAAGATTTCTGGAAACTCCTGGATCAGCTTGGCGATCAACAATCCTTTCATGTGATGGAACATTATCTGCCTGGCGATGTCTACCATGTCGATTCGATCGTCTATGAGGGTGAACTGCTCTTTGCGATTGCACACCAGTATGGCAAACCACCTATGACGGTAGCACATGAAGGTGATGTCTTCACTACTCGTACAATGGTGCGCGGCAGTGCAGACGAACAGGCACTGCTTGAGCTTAATCGCAAAGTACTACACACAATGGGCCTGCGACGTGGTGTATCGCATACCGAATTCATCAAGTGTTATCAAGATGGAAAATTCTACTTCCTTGAGACCTCTGCGCGGGTAGGCGGTGTTCATATTGTTGATCTGATCGAAGCCGCCACTGGTATCAATATGTGGGCAGAATGGGCCAAAATCGAGATCTGTGGTGGTGAAAAACCCTATCAACTACCTGAGATTCGTAGTGATTATGGCGGTCTGATCGTTTCACTGGCCCGACAAGAAGCCCCTGACACTTCTGCTTATCAAGATGCTGAAATTGTTTGGCGTATGAATAAAAGCTATCATGTGGGATTGATTGTTAAATCATCTGACCCGGCACGTATAGATCAACTGCTCAACCAGTATACTGAGCGTTTTTATCAAGACTTTTTTGCTACTCAACCACTGCGTGATCGTAATAGAACCTTCTACACTTAAGAGAAGTCTGCGCTAGTCGATCTTTACTGCTCGCTTTTGGTGAGTCGTAGAAAGACCTGCTCAAGTGTCTCACGTTGTGGCGACAGCTCCATTACACGAAAGCCTCGCTCTACTAATAAAGCATTAACTTGAGGGATCTGTTCATCCGCCATTTGTAGATAGAGCGACTGTGCGCCATTGCGATGTACTGTAATAGTAGAGTCGCGCGTTAGCAATTGATAGGCATCTTCCAATCGATCTACAGTAAGTTTAATTGTCTTCTCTTTAGCAACCAACTCCTCGATTGCTCCTTGATAGATCAATCGCCCACTATCAATGATTGCCACACGATTACAGATCTGTTCAACCTCGTGTAAGAGATGGCTAGAAAGAAGCACCGTGAGACCTAACTCTTCGTTGAGGCGGCGTATAAGCAGTCGCACTTCGCGAATACCTTGTGGATCTAGGCCATCAGTCGGCTCATCAAGAATAATAAATTCTGGATCGGGTAATAATGCTTGTGCGATGCCCAATCGTTGACGCATACCATGCGAGTAGACACGCACAGGATCACCTGCACGCGCTTGCAAACCAACAATGTCTAGGACTGTCTCAATACGTGTGCGCTTAGCTCCCCCCGAGAGAGCAGCAAACATACGCAGGTTCTGCCAACCAGAAAAATTTTCATAGAAAGCTGGCGCTTCCACAATTGCGCCCGTATGCGCAAGCGCTTGCAATGGCTGCCGGGTCATATCATGACCTAGTAATAACACTCGTCCACTGGTAGGTCGTACTAAACCTAATACCATTCGCAATGTTGTCGATTTTCCTGCTCCATTCTGTCCAAGAAAACCAAATACATCACCACGCTCAACTTGCAATGAGAGTCGATCAACTGCTAAGCGATTTCGGTATCTCTTTGTCAATTCTTGTGTAACTAACACTGGCCCGCTCATAATGCTACCTCAACAACCAATGGCCAATGATCCATACGGCCCACTGCAGCAGCTTTTAATACTTCAGCACGTCGCAACAATACCGCTTCAGGCAATCCAAAAATATAATCGATACGTCGTTCATTAAGCGCAGTATCACCAGCATCTCGACCTAGATCACGAAAATGTTTCAATATATAGCTATAGGCTTCACTATCATGCTTAACATTATCGGTGAAGAGATTGGTCTGCTCGTCTGCTTTCATCTCTAAATTGAAGTCACCAGCAACAAAGACTAATGCTTGCTTGCTACGTGTATTTGCCCAATCGATCACTGCTTCGATGTAAGCACGACGGCGCGCAGCTTGGAAAGTAGGAGCATGTGCACTCACTAATAGAATGTTAGGCAATTCATTACGGAAATGGAAAGTAGCCGCTAACGCATAACGGTCATCACTAGGAATATCCTCAAAGTTTGCTTTATCACTCTTGACTAGCAATGCCTCAACACGATCTGTCTTACCAAAGCGTCCTACCGCACCATGGTAACGATTGCCCAGCTTGGCTAGTAATATATCTAATTGCTCCACTCCCGTCAGTTCCTGTAATGCGATAGCGTCTGGATCTTGGGCAAGAATAGTTGCGACCACAGCATCTAGATCCTTGTCTTTGGCACGTGAGTCATTCTCCAGATCAGCATAACCAATGTTCCAAGTCATTAGTCGTAAACGTGGACCATCAGCAGCACGTGTACCTAGTAGAGTACGTTCACGTGCAGGCTGAAAATGCAGTGCTAACCCAATCATTGCCAAAAAGAGCATAACCAACATGATTTTTGCCCACATATCAGCTAGTAATATCCTTTCGCTCAAAGATTGCTACCGCGGCAAGTAATAATCCAAAGATGTAGACACCGCAGATACTGCCATAATGATATAGGCTACGCCAGGGAATAACTGGCTTGAAGACATCGCGCCAGAAATCCATGTCGGTAGTGAAGAAGTAAGGGCGCAGATGTTCAAAGAACTCTACTCGTCCAATAATGTAAAGCATTATGTAGATCGCCAGTGTAGCTACTACTGCCATCACAGAATTGTCTAGCAGTACAGAGAAGAAGATCGCTATGGCGGCCACTACCAATAATGCCCAACTACTGGAGAAGCTGGCATAGACAAAACGCCAGAGCGCCTCATCACGTAGGATCCTGCCTGGCTCGTCAACCAAATTGAGCGGTCCAGGAAAGAGTTCTAGATTACCCCAGCCAATGAAATAGAGCCCTACTAGCAGATTGAGCGTAATAAAAAAGGCCATCAATAGGTATGTATGTAAAACTACAACAAGAAACTTGGCGAGAAATAGTGACACTCTAGATATTGGGCGTAGGCAAAGCATACGTAGCGTACCCATACGCGCTTCACCAGCAATCTGTGCGCCTGCGGTCATAGCAACAAAGATCGGCATTAGCAGACTGAAGGAGAAAGTCACTGAATAGAGAGAAAAGGTAAGACCATTAAAGTAGCTTTTTGACTCATAAGTATAACGGAATTGTGCCACTGCCTGTCCACCACTCTTGCGCTCTGCATAAGAATAGAATCCCCATAGCATCAGTGTAACGAATCCTGCTAGGGCAATAAAAGAGAGATAAAAGCTTTTCGAGCGCAACAGTTTGATCAATTCAATTCTCAGTTGCGTTAACATAATACTACCCTATACGACGGCTAAGCGTCGTCTTATTAAAATTGACCTTTCCGTTGCCACACTTATTTAACAGAAAAGCAGGAGCTGTTGAGCTGTCACGGGAGATCTTCGCATTTGTATCGATGCTATTCTCTAACCGCAGGTTGTCGCAGTTGGGTTATGATTTCAAAGCTTCATTCATTGCTCCGCTACGGTAACCCTCTAGATCAAGCGCTACATATTTGAAACCAAGCGTTTTGATTGCTGCCAGTATACGCGAGGCCATGATAGGTTCGAGCGCGCGTGCCAGTTCTTCGGTAGCAATCTCTATACGTGCAATATCGCCGTGGTGACGTAGACGACAGATACGAAAACCGAGTTCGTGTAACATATGCTCGCCACGATCGATCACGGAGAGTTTTTCTAATGTAATAGGGCTACCATAAGGAACACGAGAAGAGAGACATGCTGAGGCAGGTTTATCCCAAACTGGTAATTTGGCTTGGTGCGCCATTGCACGTACATCGGCTTTGGTCATCTGCGCCTCAATAAGGGGAGAACGTACACCTTGTTCACGCGCCGCCGTCATACCAGGACGGAAATCGCCTATGTCATCAAGGTTATTGCCATCACAAACAGAAGCAATTTGGCGCACACGGGCAATTTCTATCAACTTAGTGAAGAGTTCATTTTTACAGTAATAACAGCGATTGGGAGGATTATTACTATAGTTTTCTGTAGCCATCTCTTCGGTATTAATGATCTCGTGTCGTATACCGAAGCGCGCCGTGAATTCGATTGTAGCAGGCTTCTCATAGGCCGAATAGCTAGGACTATCGCCAGTGATGGCAAGCGCCTGTTGGCCCAATTCCTGAGCCGCAATATAGCTTAAATAAGCGCTATCGACGCCCCCCGAGAGCGCGACAATTACAGAACCCATTTCACGTAAAATCTCGCGTAAGCGAGCCTCTTTCTCTGCTGCCCGCTCCGGCTCACCGATAAAATCAATCACTGGCAGTTTGCGCTCTCTCACAGTAATAAAACCTCTTCAAGTAATTTCCTATAAATTAACATAGAAAGCTAGCCTGCGCCAAGCTGCCTGGACACAGGTATAAGACCCGCCTAAAACGGGTAGGGTGATGTTGGTAGTACGGCCATTTAACGATAAATTAAATTTAGAATCTTGGGGGAGCGCGAGGGGGAAAATAATCCCCCTCGAATTCATGTTACTGCTGGCGAACTCTATTAGAGTCACCCTCAGAAAACTATCAGAAGATAGATTCTTGTGAAAAAATAAAAACGTTCAGAGGCTTTAGGCAGCCTGCTGAATGCTTGTTG
>JBFLVQ010000165.1:0-14915 GCA_040758525.1 Acidobacteriota bacterium | reverse complement strand
TTGTGCATTGATCCTTAGATCATCATCATCTTTGAGATAACTACCGACCAGCATAGTGTTGACATTCAATTCCTGCGCCACTCTCTTGGGATCGATCGCCTGATTACGGTATTTCTCCACAGTATAAGAGGGCCTTACTGCCAGCACCTGTATATAGCTAAGCTTGGTGATAATTGCATCAGAGAGTGTAAATCCCAGGAAATCGGTCTCTGCATCTGGCCTGAGGTTACGAAAAGGGAGGATGGCTAGACTATGTGTTTCTGTGGTAGGCACGGGCACGATAGTTTCGCGATGTAAGGAATAGTAACCAAGGCTAGATCCAATCAGAATCAATGCCGCCAATATTGCTAGCAGACCACGATTTTTCTGCCCTATCCCTTTAACAACATACTCAACTGTCGTGGCAGCCGGCACGGTATCATTGAATCTCAGTTCGGAGCGAGGAATTGCTTCCTTGGTGGGAGTTTTGTCACTCGATAGTATGATTAATTGACCACTACGTTCGAGTTCGGCCTCAAATTCCATACGATGTTTGAGGCTCTTCAAATCTGTCAACAACTCTTTAGTATTTTGATAGCGCTCCTCACGATCTTTACACAAAGACTTGCTAATGATCCGTTCTAGTTCTGTGGGTACTCCCTCAATTGAATGTGAAATTAATAAGGGAGGCTCACGGTTAAGGATTGCGACAATCAAGTCGCTCACCGTTGCTCCCTGAAATGGTGTAGATCCTGTAATCATTTCATAAATTACAATACCAAGACTAAAAATATCTGTACGCGCATCTAATTTCAGACCGCGCACCTGTTCTGGAGACATATACTTGGGCGTACCTATCAGGACACCTGATTTACCACTGTCATCTTTGAAGATCGTGGTTGCTCCTGATGTTGTCTCACTATTGCTGCTAGGAGACGCTCGTTCAATAAACTTGGCGAGTCCGAAGTCGAGCACTTTCACATAACCATCGGGCCGAATCATTATATTCTCAGGTTTAATATCACGATGCACAATACCGACCTGATGTGCTGCCGTGAGCGCACTCGCCACCTGCAATGCGATCTCCAGAGCTTCCCTTGGTTCTATACGACCATTAGATATCTGCTGGCGCAATGTCTTACCATTGATATATTCGGTGGCAATAAAGTGCACACCATTCACCTGTCCGATCTCATGAATAGTAATAATATTGGGATGATTAAGTGTAGAAGCAGCACGCGCCTCTCGTTCAAAACGTTGTACACGCGCCTCATTATTGGCAAATTCAGCAGAGAACAGTTTGAGCGCAACTTGGCGACCTAGATTAGTATCTTCTGCTAGGTAAACCTCCCCCATACCGCCAGCGCCTAGCCTGTCGAGGATGCGATAATGGGAAAGGTCTTGGCCTATCATTTCACAAAATCGCTATAACCATTTAAGAGTGAAGATTCGTGTAGAACCGATTTTAGCAGAAGTTGGTATTCCTGTGTGGCAGTAATTTTAAGGGTAGATTACGGTTACGAAATATTGCTAAACGTATAATTGCGCATTGCAGAGTAGATCTACGGAGTGTCTAATTGGCGATCAGGCCTCATTCTCACATTCAAGGGTATACTCGGTAATACCATTGGTGCGGCAGATCTTATCTACAATACGCCAATTATAGCCCTGAATAAGGTAGATACGGCTGTAGGAATCATAACGGCCCTCTTCATGTAGTTGGTCAAGTTCCCGATCGGTAAGCGTACGATGTTCACCTGGAGTGGGTGGGAGAAGTATATTAAGTCTCATTCAAACTCCTCAGTGATTGTTTCGCGAAACTCTTCTGCCATGCTGGGATGGTTATGGTGTTCAGCCGCTACTATACCCTGTTCAAAAGCCTGGCGTGCTTCATTACGACGACCTAATCGTAGTAATGCATGACCTAGCATACGATAGACTGCCCCTTCATCATTGGCAAGCTTAAGGTAAGATACAATCATATTGACGCACTCTTCTAATTGACCTGCCTTATAGTATTCGTTAGCCAAACCATAGCGTACAAATGCATCATTGGGCTCATTCTTTAATAACTCTTGTAATGCTTCTAGGCGTGAACCGGCCAAAGCGTTTCCTCCTACTCGTTGCTACTAAGGCAACCTGTTATTAGACAGATAGACTGTTTATTCAACATAATGTAAAAAAAGTCTAGATGCAACAGCAAGCTGAAGATACCACTATTAAGGCGAGAATTTTCCCGTAGCGGATCGCAGAATTACAATACATAATTCGGATAGATCCGGCTCTGCTAACTACATTACTATGCCAGCAGAAGGAGTAAATAAAATGACTTCACATAATAATTCAGTTGCAATAGAGCCACTGGCGGCCTCGTCGGATAATGAAGAGAGATTCTGGCTGGCAATTCAATCTCGTAACACAGATTTTGATGGGCTGTTCTATTATGGTGTACGTACTACCAGGGTCTACTGTCGCCCGTCTTGTCCTTCACGGCAACCTAAGCGTGAAAATGTCTCTTTCTTTGCTTTACCGGAAGCTGCGCGACAAGCTGGTTTCCGTGCCTGTCAGCGTTGTCGGCCCAATGAGGTAAGCTTATGCGATCCACAAGCTGAATTGGTGCAAAGCGTCTGTCGTCTAATCGATCTAGGTCTTGAAGAAGGACCGAATTTAACTGCGCTCAGTGAACAGCTAAAGCTCAGTCAGTCACACTGGCAAAGACTCTTCAAAAAACTTATGGGTATTACGCCAAAACAGTATGCTGCAGCACGTCGTGCTGACCTTTTCAAGAAAGGTATTAAAGCTGGTCAAAATGTCACTACGGCAATGTATGATGCTGGTTATGGCTCTAGTAGCAGACTCTACGAGAAAGCTACTGCGCAACTTGGTATGACTCCTGCGACATACCGTAAGGGTGGTCGAGGAATGACAATCAACTATACCATTGCCGATAGCCCGCTGGGTCTATTGTTGGTAGCGGCAACCGAGAAAGGTATTTGTGCAGTGCGTTTAGGCAATAAAGCAGAAGAGTTGACAGAAGAGTTGCGGAAAGAGTTTCCTCAAGCAGAGATTCATCAAGATGAATTGCATTTACAAAAACAGGTGCAATTGTTACTCACATATTTGCAAGCACCGCCACATCCAGACCTACCACTAGATGTACAAGGAACGGCTTTTCAGATTAGAGTCTGGGAAGAGTTGCGTCGTATACCTTATGGCCAAACGGCTTCATATAGTGAAATTGCTCAGCGTATTGGCCAACCATCCGCAACCAGAGCCGTCGCACGAGCCTGTGCAACCAACCCATTGGCAATTGTTACGCCCTGTCATCGGGTGATTCGTGAAAATGGAGATTTAGGTGGTTATCGTTGGGGGCTGGCGCGTAAGCAAGCATTACTGACTCAGGAACAGTCAATTGTGGATGGTGAAGCGTGAGAATCTTTCTACTTCTGATTAGTCACAGATGTGCCTTTGATCGGGCGCAACAGCAGGCGGCTAAGCGTGAAGATTAGCCGATCACGCTTGGCCTGCCAAGCCGCGCGTTGACCAAGCGCGTCAAATTGATGCCGACGCTTCTCCAACAACCTCTTCTCTTCATCTGTGTAGTAACTATAACCAGAAGCACTCTGCTGAAAACGTTCATTAAGTACAGAGGTAAACTTCTTGACAATTTGACGGACTTCTTCAGGATGTTTAGTTGAGAGCACAGTCATAATTTCACGTACACGCTTAAGCGGGGTTTCAACTGCTAGTAGATCTTCCAATAGGTAAGCAGGGGGTTGATCCCAGATCGTAATCTCATAAGAGAGCTGCACATATTGCATTGTAAGCAGTAGAAAACGTAATAGGGCAAGCTGTAGGCGACCACGCTGACGATAACGGCGCAATAATTCTAATCGTTTCTCATGCGCTTTCTTACGAGCAGAATCGGCTGGCAGCTCCGTCTTGCTAAGCCAACGCTGGTAATTGTCTATAAGATTATGTAGTGTCTCAATTGGACGTGTCAGCAACAGAATAAAGAAGAGTTGCTGCATACGCAAAATACTTGTCTCAGGATTCTTCCATTCTTCCATTATACGTTCTTGTGAGATATCCCAATCGTCTATGCTGCCCAACACCAATCCATAGGATGAGATTGCAATTGGATCGTTCTGTTCCAGTTCCTTTAAGGAAGCAAGAATAGAATTGCGCCATTGCTCTTTCTCTTGGTCGTTAAGCACATATAGTAGACTGACACGCTGACGCAAATTTTGTAGGAAGAGATTCATTGAATGGATCTCTTCAGCCGTATGCGCTTTGCCGGCCAAGTCTACCGCTGAACGTAACGCCTGCAATAGGATCACCTTATCCCGCGCATCTGGAGTGATAGTGGCTGAGAGCGCCTCAAGGGTATATTCTGAAAGTGATAGATCGCTTTGTGAAAGAAATGCACGCGCTTTCACTGCCTCCATTGTGAAGGCTGCCGTATTGGGACGCGCTGCATGTGAAAGACTAGGTGCGGTCTCTAATCCTCTGGTGGGGGCACTTGTTTCTATTGACTGTTCTGGTGTGAAGTTAAGCAGTGCCTGATGTAGCGCAATAAAAAACTTGAGAAAATGCTCCTTAAGATTATCTTCTGGGCTTTTCGCTTTGGCAAACTTTTCCAGTTTGAAATCGGTCGATTGGAAAAGCATAGGTGTCTGTAGATCGAAGAATGAGAGATGATGCTCAACCAGACGTTTGTAGATATTCTCGAAATGATAACGCTCAATGTCGTTAAGACTACGTCCAAAGAATAGTCGCGAATAGCCCTGTGAGCAGTCTGCCACCATCTCCTCCCAGCCATTATAGTCACTGGCGGAAGTGGCTCGTCCACGCGCATAGCTATGGTCAAAGACTTTGCGCAGACTATCTAGGAAGAAGAGTAGATCATTCATCAGTTTGGAAGCAAAATGGGCTTGTGCACTGCCTGATTCTCGCACAGTAGTACGCTGCTTGAGTGTATATAGGAGAATCTCAGAGAGGGTATTCTTCTGCGAGAGAAAATCGGAAGTCTCGTCAATGGGAATATTATTACGAAATGCAAAATGTTTTGTACCTTCATCAAGCTTCTCTTTTGCATAGACCTCACCGCTGGCTGACTCCAACACACAGATTGCTTCATAACAGTAGAAAGAGACTTCACAGAGATCGCCAATACGCTTGAGAAAGAAGATCTTATTACGTAGTGTCTGTTGTGATTGTTGAAACTCGCGACGAAAGATCTCTATAAAGCGATCAAAAGATTCATGCAAACGATCATGAAAGATCACTTTTAATTGTGGTAGATAGTTTTGGTAGATCGCGCTTAGGAAACCTTCTGCAGTAGCATTAAGAGCATCCAAAGAGACCTGTAGAAAACTCTCTACAAAATTGATCAGTCCTTCTAATGCTTGATCCAGATTATGTGCGATATATTCGCCTAATATGTAGGCGATCGGGTGATCCTCGCCTTGACCGCGCAGTACGATACTAGGAATACCGCGCTTCTTTGCCATTGCTTCTAGTGTGAAGAGTACGGCAGTATTAAATAGCATATCGCTATCGATCTTGTTCCATTTCTTACCTGAGATAAGAATAGCAAGCAGACCAACTTCACCGCCCCGTTCAAGCAGCTTCTGTTCATTAAAGAGGATCTGCAAGAAATGGGCATCACTCGACGAGTAGAGAGCTGTGCCACGTTCATCCTTAAGTGCGGTAGTCTTAAGATCGACACCTATACGTTTAGCTGCTTTTTGTGGAATCAATGGATGACTGAGCAGTGTCTGGATTATCTGTACAGCATATTGTTCAACCGTCTCCTCAACCTCTTCCTGTGAAAGGGTGCTAGCTTCGGCATGAAAATCGATGATATCTTGTAGATTAAGATCTATGGCAAACTCTGAGGGACGTACTTCTCTGGGAAAGTCAGGAATATACTCTTTACAGTAGGGTAGTAATAATGCAGAGGCGCGTAATTCTAGCTCTTGCGTTTGGCCCTCATCAGCCGGTCCAGTCTCCAGTATACCTCTTATGATCTTCTCTACTTCCCGTTTGATCTCAGCAATGCCTATCTGCTGACGCAAGGCATTACGCAATTCTCCTATATCTAGAACTGCTGTGCGCTTCTCATCCAGCGCAGCAGGCAAGGCATTGGTTGCACGTGTACTGGGGGAGGCCGCACTGCTAGTAAGGTTAATGCCTAGTGAGGAGAGCTTCTCATAAAGCTCTTTATCAATCTCCTCGCTCGACTGCCCTTGCGCGAGGCCCGGCTCACCCGCGTACTTCTTAGTCGGCTTCGGTTTTTCATTCTCGAGGTGAAATTGCATTACAACTATTGGAGTTTGCCTTTTCTTGCCCTAGTAAATGTTGATTAAAGGCTCACTAATTTCATACAGATGATAACATAACCACTAGCCTTTTGTGCAGCAAAAGCAAATCTTATCAATTATGAGTGTCGCATCCAGGAACTTGTTCCAAGGAACAATTGACAGCGCTAGTATGCTAATAATATCTTAGCCGATAAATGGAGGCTAATCTGCCATGGCTCAATCTTTTATTGAAAAATACAAGTCTGCCCACCGTCATCCAATGAACAAGCTCACCCATGCGATCGGAATACCTATGATCATAATTTCGATTGGCTGGGTTTATTTTGATTGGAAAATTGCATTAACCCTGTTTGTCGTGGGATGGATCTTCCAGTTTATTGGGCATGCTTTTGAGGGCAACCGACCAGCCTTTTTCTCTAACCCAATCTACTTATTGGTGGGTCCACTTTGGCTAATTAAGCGTGTAGGCGGTCTATTACGCGGGCGTGCCCGCTGATAACGGCGGCTTAGACGTTAGATACTTAAAGATCGATAATGCCCTCAATATTCCAGAGCTTGATAAGTTGATCATAGCCGGCACTAGCGATCTGCTTTTCATCAGGCGAGAAGGCCACAGTCATTATTGCGCCATCATGAGCTTCTAGACTGGTCATCTCTGCGCCGGTAGCGGTATCCCATAATTTCAGCATGCCACTCCAGTCACCCGATGCTAGGTAATCACCACGTGCGGAAAAGACCAGCGCACGTACAGAATCTTGGTGCCCCTCCAGTATTGCTAGCTCAGCACGGCTAGCAATATCCCAAAGCCGTATGGTGCGATCTTTACCGGCGGTCGCTAGTATGCCATCAACCGAGGTTGAGATTGCATTGATACAATGATCTGGGCAGTTGATCATATTTAGACTTACCTTCTTGGCAATATCCCAGAATCTTACCGTCTCATCCACACCACCAGAAATAATCAGTGAATTATCGCGAGAAAATTCTACTGCTTCGACCAGTCGTACATGCTCTTTAAGTAGTGTCAGTCGCCTACGTGCATTGATATCCCACAACTCTATATTGGCATCATTAGCAACCGCCAACCATTTACCATTAGGGGCAAATGCTACTGCGCGCAAAGAACCCTCATGATTATTGAAGTTTGCAATCTCAGATTCACTCGATAGATCCCAGATTCTTGCTGTACCATCAGAACTGGCAGAGGCAAGCAGATCACCACTAGGAGAGACCGCCAATGCATTTACTGAGAGTTCATGACCACGTAGTGCGCCACGCACACGTCTCTTATTGAGATCCCAAATTTTGATTGCTCCATCAGAACTGGCTGAGATCAAGTATCTACCATCGGGAGTGTAGATGACCGATTTAATCACATGTTCATGACCCTGCAAGATCGCACCTTCTTTAAGCTGAAAGGGCGGTATGCTGAGGTCAACATCACTGGTAATTGGTAGTTCTTCAACATTGCTATTCTTAGTGTGCGCCAACTGATTGCGTAATTCATGGGCCTCAACATCAAGTTCATTAAGCGAGGTATCCATTAGTGGCATAGTGACAAGCGGATCAATCGGTGTAGGCGCAGGAGGAATTGGTGGAGGAATAGTAGGGCGCAAGGGAGATGCATTAGCTAATGTTGTGTCCTTCTGCGAGCGTTGTGCTTCAGCATTAGCGCGTACTACTTCCATTGCTGCAGAACTAGGATCACGCGGAGTGATTCGCTTAGAGATTGGCAATGACGTTCCAACAGGTTTGGGTGGTGCAACTACCGGAGTGTTAGTTTGTGGTAATGAGGTTGCACTTGTAGGAGTAGCTCGCTCCAACTCTGCAAATAATTCAATCACAGTTTGCTGGCGTGCCTGTCGGCTCTTAGCCAGCGCCTTCATCACTACGGTCTCTAATTCTATGGCAAGATCACGACGCAATAGACTGAGTCGTCTAGGTGGATCAATAGCATGTTGGATAATTACTGCTGAGGGTGTGGGAGCATCAAAAGGTACATGTCCAGAGAGCATCTCATAGAGCATCACACCCAGGCTATAGATGTCCGAGCGTGCATCTAACTCCTCACCTTTACACTGCTCAGGTGACATATAATGAGGTGTACCCATCACTAGACCTGGGCCAGTCAGGTTGAGGGCTTGTACACCAGCAGTCTCCTTAAGTTTGGCAATACCAAAATCGACTACTTTGATCAATTCATGACCAAATTCATTACTTTCTAAGACAATATTGTCTGGCTTTAGATCGCGGTGGATCACTCCAGCATTATGAGCAGCCTGTACCGCTTCACATACTGGTCTTAAGATCTCAAGCACACGTCTAGGCGAGAGCATACCAACCTTCTCTAACTCATCACGCAAGGATTGCCCAGTAAGTAGCTCCATCGCCAGGTAGGCGCGGCCGTTGGCGAGCACACCAAAATCATAAATGGTGATCACATTGGGATGATTTAAGCGTGCGGCTGCGCGCGCCTCACGCCGAAAGCGTTCTAGTGTCTCTCCGCTTGAGACAAAGTCGGGTAGCACAACCTTAAGGGCAATAACACGATCCAATTCCAGATGTGTGGCGCGATAGACCGTGCCCATGCCGCCTTGACCGATCAGTGCGTCTATACGGTATTTGGTATCAACAATACGCGCACCTGGGAACGCTTCGACCAGGTAAACCCGATCTTTTTGACAACGATCATCGTTGTCATCGTAACAGGTTTTACAGATGGGACAATATTTCATGTAACTGTCCAGAGTCTTATTAGGATAGCGCTGTGCCAACCTAGTTTAGCACAGCTTTCTGTAGCAACAACAGACAGTTATATTAGAAAGGGTAAGCATTACCTACTCCTAGCTTCAATAAACTCTTCTAGTCGTGCTATCGCTTCAGGTAGATTCTTGCGTCCAAAACCAATTCTAAAGTGGTTCTCTCTATCATCATATACACTACCAGGCAACAACAGCACATTAGCTCGGGTTACTAATTCATGACAAAATATCTCGACATCCTCGCCGATTAATTGTGGAAAAGCAATAGGACCGGCACGAGGTCGTATCCAGATAAACTGCTCACGGTGTCGAGCAAAAAAGCTATCCAGAATTGCCAAGTTACTAGTGATGATATCCAAATCGCGCGCTATCAGTTTCTCACGATGGCGTAACGCTAGTTCTGCCAAGAACTCACTAGGAGCACTGTTACAAATTGTTGTATAGTCCTTTAACATCACCATCTTGGCATATAATTCAGCATTATGTGTCGCTATCCAGCCAATACGCAAACCGGGTAGGCCATAGGTTTTCGACATTACCCCTAATGATACTGCTTCATCATTGATATCACAGGCAGCAGGAAGTCGATCGGTCACAGCATACTCAGATTCACGATATACTTCATCAGAAAAGAGCAGTATGCCATTCTCCTGAGCAATACGATTGGTTTCACGGAACTCTTCCTGTGCCATTAAAAAGCCAGTAGGATTATGTGGAGTATTGATAACAATGGCGCGTGTGTTGGAGCGAATATGGCGCTTCAGTTCATCTATATCGAGTCCCCAGCCATTTCCTTCCTGAGCTTTCCAAAGACTTATTTCACAGCCAATACCATAAGCAACTTCTGCTAAAGATTGATAGAATGGTGAGTGCACAATAATATGGTCACTAGCTCGTAGCGCGGCCTGCATAAAGAGAAAGATAGCTTCTTGAGCGCCACTATGGACGAGTATCTGGTGAGGTTGTATGGTCGTATATAAGCGACAGATCTCTTGGCGTAACTGTGGCGACCCTAATGACTCTGTATATCCTAGCCAATGTTTCTCAAATAAGTCACGTGCTGCTGGCTCAAGCGCTAGCAGATCTTGTATGGTCAAGGATTCACAATCAGAGCTACACAATAGATACTGAGTAGTGAACTCATATTTTGCAAAGAAGCGTTCCAGTTTGAAAGGTAAGAGTTGCATATTATTGCTACTTACACACTTTGGCACCGTGACTCTTTAGTATAGACCAGATCTCACCATATAATGATTTGGTCTTTTTGCCTTCTAGAATTAGGAAAGAGACGCGTTTTTCTTCTAGGCATATTTTCGTGGTAACCGGCTGTGTATGGATTTGCGCCTGTGAATCGGGGGCATGGAAGTCTATATAGAACCATATGCCATCATCATCTGGATTAGGAACACCGGATGTCCATCCGCCACGACGTTCTGCTTCGTGAGTGTGATATGCGTAAGTGATAACTAAATGCTCAGGATTAGCATTTTCTCGTGGCGAAAATTTCTCTAATTGAGGAAATTTATCTTTTAGTTCAGCAATGGCTTCAGCGATAGCTTGGAGAGTTTTGGCATACTGCGGTTTGGCTGCCCCGCTAGAATCTCCTGTTTTAGTGGCTTGATGGGCAGAAGAGTTAGTTAAACTGCTTAGCAAAAATAGCAGCATCACCAAGTATAAGAAAAATCGTTTAGTCATTCTCCATCTCCTTTGTTAGACACCCAGCACCTTTAATATAATGGGAAGCACGATTATTCTTTTAACTGCAAAGTTGTAATTAATAATCCTTTTTGCGGTTCTCTTTTACTATAGACTAAATTATACGCTTTCTTTTCATAATAGGATATATAATCGATGGAAAGTATCTCACTATGAAACTCTATTGTACCGTTAATATCGGTTGTTAATTTACACGATACACGTTCCGTTAAAATTGATCTTTGTTATATCAGCCGTTTGTCCATTGGTACTATTCTGCTGTTGTTGCGCTTGGGCATTAGTGAAGCTGGTAATTACAATCAGTAATATAATAAAGTATCGCATTAAATTTACCTCTTTTGTGGCTACGTTAAAGACAGGGTTAACAGTCAGCGATAGTTTGATGGCTGCTACTACGGCGACGCGAGAGTGGCCGACAATCATCTATATTCTCACCACGATTGCGTACCAGAACGATCTCTGCAAGTATGGTTAAAGCAATCTCTTCTGGTGTGCGTGCGCCTATATCTAGACCTATTGGGGCACGTACACGTGCAAGCTGTGCAGGCAAGTATCCTTCCTTATGCAGTCTTTCCATTACTACTGCTACACGTCGGCGACTGCCAATCATACCTATATAATGGGTAGTAGTATTAAGCAGTAGACGCAAACAGTCTTCATCATAGTGATGACCACGTGTGACAATTACAACCGCCATATGCGGACTTACTTTGATAGTAGCAAGTGCTTGGGTAAAGGGCTGTGCATATAACTCTACACGCGTATCAGGAAAGTAACTGCGATTAGCAAACTCTTCTCGGTCATCAATCACAATAGCACGAAAGCCGAGAATAAGGCCAAGTTGTGTGAGTGCACGGGCGATATGGCCAGCACCACAAATAAGCAGACAAGGTTGTGGACGCAATATCTCGATCAGCAATCGCACATTTGGATAGGTTAGTGAGGCAGATGAGGAGAATTGCTTGGTCCAAAGTGTGATGGTGTCTTCACTACCCTGACTGACCAAGTGCTCAATCTCATGATCTACGACAGTATCAAGCTTTACATCGCCAAGACTGCCTGTTACATCACCAGCACTGCCAATCAGGCGTTTATTACCAGTTTTAATCGTCGCTGGCACATCTACGCCCACCTCTATCACAGTAACTAATGTTACAGTCTGCTCATTTGTCAGTGCTTCCGTTAGCTTTGTTAGTAATTCATTCATGGATGCCATTTTTCTAAAAAGCACTGTCACCGTGCAGTACTACAGGAATAGTTTTAAGCAGGATCTTGAGATCAAGCCAGAGCGACCAATTCTCAATGTAGTATATGTCTAGTCGTACCATCTGCTCAAAGCTTAGCCGATTGCGTCCTGAGACCTGCCATAACCCGGTAAGACCAGGTTTAACATGGAAACGCGCACGATGCCAATCCTCATAGATCTCAACTTCATAGGGGATAGGTGGACGTGGACCGATCAAGCTCATCTCTCCACGAATTATATTGAGTAGTTGTGGCAGTTCATCAAGACTAGTACGGCGCAACCAGTCGCCTATAGGAGTAATACGAGGATCATTTTTGATCTTGCCGTAGATAGGACGCTCATCTGTACCTTGGTTACTCTCTATGCTACTTTTGATTGTCTTGTGCATCAATTCACGGTGTATATCCTCACTAGCATTAGGATACATAGAGCGAAATTTATACATACGAAAGACACGTCCATCCATGCCGACTCGCTCTTGCCGATAGATTGCCGGACCCTTTGAGTTAAGCTTGATCATTACTATAATCAACAGCCAAAGCGGAGCAAGCAGAATAAGACCAAGCAGAGAGAGTGTCAGATCAATGCTACGTTTCAGCCAACGATTATAGCCACGTAAAGGCTCTTCAAAGAGTTTGATCATAGGTAGCGAACCGATCTGATCTATATCGGTTTTACGTGGCAGACAATTGAAGAGATTGGGTACAACACGAAAATCGACATGATGTTTACGCCCGCAACGCATAATCGCCTCGAAGATCGATTGCGAACTGATGCGTTCATCAGTGATCAAGACTTCTTTGATAGTGTACTGGCGTACCAGTACGGGCAGATCTTCAAAGCGACCTAATACTGGTGTTCCTGCTAGTTGTGTTATTGACTCTTCACCGTTCGCAGTCAGTACCCCTAGTACACGATAACCTAAGCGCGGCTTTTCTGCGATCTCACTAATGCAGATCTCGGCATTCTGGCCAGTGCCAACCACTAGCGCAGGGATCAGATTACCTGCACGTCTACGGTAGAGGATCTGTGCGCCACGTACTAGTAGTCGTGTTGCTGTATAGGCCGCCATCACTAGCATCCAGTCATAGACAAAGACCAGGCGGGAATAGGAAAAGTCATGGAATTCGCGTCCACCACGATAAAGAAAAGCGATCGAGGTAATAATTAACGAACCTACCATAGTGGCATTAAAGATGCCATGCAGATCCTGTAAGAAGGAGAATTCTCCACGTAGTCGGTAGATATCGTAGTATCGTAGGGTAAATAATCGCACCAGCGGGACAAAGACAAGCAGGCTGAAATAGGGGCGAAAGTTCCAGGTGATATCGATCGGCAGCAATGTGCCATGTGGTCGGAAGAACACTGCTTCGCCTTGTCTTAGCCAATAGGCAAGAATAAAACTGCCCACCGCGATGGCAATATCAATAAGCATTATCAGAGAGATGCAGAGCGGCAGCAGATAAGCCTCATACTTTAAGCTGCGGCTGATATTGAGCATCTCAACAGGGGATGCTAGATCGACTGCAGGTCCAGAATTATCCACCATAACATGATTACCCATTTACAGAAATCTTCCCTAACTTGAACCCAGGACCGTGCGGGAGAGTTCACCGATTGAAGAGTGCCACCGCGAGGGCATAGGCCATCCAGGCTTGTGCCCAGCGCATATAAGGGATCTTATTGGTCCAACGAGGTAGTCGTTGGAAATAGAAATAGCCTTCTTTATCCCACATATGCGAGAGTGCCCAATCGGCTACGCTTGCCAGTCGCTCCCGCGTATTGCTGCTTAGATGCTCAAGACGCGCAAAAGTGACCATGGCCTGCGCGGCAGCGTGGATATCAATCGGATAAAGCTTGTTATGATAATATTTGGGCGTGCCATCCGCAAGGAAGAAATGGAGATTGTAAAATTGCCAGCCGCGTGCTAGGGCTTCTTGCCAGCTAGGCATATGGCAATATCTCACAACTGCATCGAGTGAAATAAGATTAAAACCGGTATGGAAACTATCAATCCAACTCTGAAAAGGCGCTGTGCCATAGGGCCAGGAGCCATCGGCAGCTTGCCGCGCTATGCTAAAACGGGCGGCTTCGACAGCCGCCCTACACAATCCTTCCTCGCCAGTATGATGATAAACACGCGCCAGCAGTTCGGCACCTAGTAGATTGGCATTATGCACTTGGCTATGATCTAGCGGTGTATAACTAAAACAGATCTCGTCGTCTTGTTCATACCAGTTGAGATCCTCAAAGATAAATTTACAAGCACCAAAAGCAGCATCAAGCGAGCTTTCTGTCTCGAACAGTTCATAGTGATCGAGCCAAGCATGGGCCACAAAAGTAGTACAAACAATTGAGGGTGTGCCCTTAGGCACATAGAAGGCACGCGATTGCCAATCAAAATTATAGCCCCAACACATACGGTCACCGTAGCCAGGCGTACGTAGTGCCCAGAGCCTTTCTAGTAACTCTTCTGCGTCACGTCGGTACTGCTCCTCACCGGTAGCATGAAAAGCCAGCAATAATGCACGCACAAACAGCGCCAGCCCTTTAGGGTTTTCACCTTTCTTAATTCCTGTCAACCCGCGCAAGTTTAAGGGAGAACGTTTGAAAAACTGTATCCAGGCAATGCGTGCATACTTCATAGGTGGGAGCAGTTGGCACAATGGGCTGTTAAGACCATCGTAGGGATCATATCCTTGCCAGTCTTCTTTACGACAATATTCAATTAGTTTATTGAAGGTCTCTTTATACATAACTGTTCTATAATAATTATTGATTTTAGGGGCAGGGGAAAAGGCGTCTTTCCTAAGCTTGTTGGTAGATAGCAAAAATCCAGATAAAAATATCTACAGGCAATATTGTCTGAATTTTAGAAACATTTCT
>JBFLVQ010000164.1:0-15003 GCA_040758525.1 Acidobacteriota bacterium | reverse complement strand
CTGCTTGTTTGTAACGGCTGTCTTCTTGTTCATGATGGGGCGAAGGAGGGGCTTTAATTACCCATTGCAAATGCTCGCGGGCTTTTTCTTTGTCCTTAAGGGTAATATAAATATCAGCAATATAGAGGTGGTTCAAATAGAATTTAGGTCCGTAATGAAGTGCTTTTTGTAGATATTGGAGCGCCTTTTTGTTATCTCCACGGGAGATCGGCCACCCCGGCAGTTGGTTATAGAACCGGCCTAAGAGTCGCAGTGGTCCGCCATAAAAGTAGCTTTCATCAAGCTTAAGTGCTTTTTCAGCATGCTTTTCAATTGGATCTATGAGTCGTAAACTTTCTAATATACCGCGCTCTTGACCTAACAGACCATAATCGACAGCAAGCCAAAAGTTTGACTCTAAGTTCTCGGAATTGACTGCCACACCCTGCTCGCCATACTCTACTCCACGTTGGTAAAACTTAATGCGATCCTTAGATTCAGCAACTTCGCCACGCCAATAGTAGATTTGTGCTAGTAGCCCATAGGCCCAATCGCATTCTGGGTCTTTCTTAATCAGTTTAGTAAGTGTTGCTTCTGCATCATCAAGGTGAATTTTTTTCTCCTCGCGCAGTTTAATCAGCCCAGTTGTTTCTGTGTATATTTTCTTGTGCTTCATAAAACTCTACTTCATTACCCGATCAAAATTGTTCTTGACCCAGTTAATGACAATTGGAGAGATAAAGATCGAACCTGCCATAGACATTAACAGCAAGATAATATTGGCGGTTAGCCCAAGTGCCGAATCTATTTGAATTATTGTGATACCAAAGAAGAGTTCCAGTAAAGTCATCCCAATGATAAAAAATTGTACGGTAAAAAATATCATCACCAATACTCGGATCACTTTCTCCAACCATTCCAACTGTCGCTCTTCTGTTCCTCCAAACCGCTTTCCTTGGGGCGAGATAGGATTGCCATCCATATCTAATATCATAGAGTTACAATGGTGGCAGTGATGTGCATCATTCTGTAATGAACGGGCGCAAAAAGGACATTTCTTCATATCGATTCATCTCAGCTCTTTTCTTCTCGCAGATATAATAGTCTATAAAAAATGCAAATGGCTAGCGCTCTTTTGATGCTATTTCCCTGCTTATTTTTATTCTCGTTTCTGCTATGTAACCTAGAGGTTACATTATAACAGTTTCTTTCTCCTCTATCTGATTTTATTCTATGGGATTATTTTCTATGGTGTAACTAAGATATACATGTATTTCATGGTTTCATTAGAGAAGATTATCGGTTTAAAAAAACCGCAAAAACCGCGAAATGATGGGGTTAAACCTCGCTTTTTGACCCATAATGCCCTATTTATTGGCTAATTTATCATAAAAAAAGCTCACCTTAAGGTAATTTAACAACTAGTTTCAGGCACAGGGGTTGCTAAAGGAAAATGATAGCCAGAGCCACCTTGAACATACCCACCGGTTTAAGGTTGGCACAGGTGATAAGCGCATCCTACTTTGGCCTCAGGCAAGTTACCCAATAGCTTGTTCTGTGGTCTTTTTTTTTGTCTAGAAAAATATTTGCACCCAGCCAGTTAAACTAAAAACAGGCTCAGTTATTGTCCTAAAGAGAGAAGATCACACATCTCGGCAAGACGGGAAAAGGCATTGCTACCCAACTGCTGCTTTAATTCTACTAGGTTTAGTCTGGTAGTAATAACTATGGGAAGGAGTTGTCGGTAACGGTAGCTGATAATGTAGTCTAAAATATCTCGTTTGGAGATTGAGAGAGGCAGGCCAATCAAGTCATCCAATACTAAAAGATCGGCGCTGATAGTGCTATCAAGTAGCAGTTGACGCTGATCCAACTCGATTAGATTCAATTCCAGATCTAATTCCCTTAATAGTTGATTGGTGTCAACAAAACGTGGAATCGCTAAGCTTTGCCTAAGAAGTTGACGTATCAGGCCAATTACAAGATGTGTTTTACCACTCCCAGCCGGTCCGGAAATAATTAATCCTGCTCCACTGCGAGGAAATTGTCTGATAAAACGATAGACCATCTGTTTAGCCTGTCGTTCACTCTCTTGACGAGAAAAGAAGGCAGAAAGGGCAAAGTGTTGATAACGGGGAGGTACACCCAAAGCAGACAGTCGTTCAATAGTATGTAAGGGTGATGAGCAACGTCTTACTGCCAAGTTGCCATCAAGTTGTCGAATCTGTTGCCAACCGGTTCCATGGCAAGATTGGCATTGACTAGAACTATCTGTAGAAGCAATAAGTTCTGAGCGCTTGAGGTTGGCTGACATAAACTTTACCTCCTGTACCAGGCTAAACTTAACGGCTATTCTAAGCGAAATATGGGCGAAATCTCAACATGTTTTTGCAAATAATTTAGGCTTGGCTTTGATTAAAAAGGCTTTCAGATATTGGGGTTAAGAAATAGGAAGGTCATCTCTGCTAGCATCTTTCTTGCTTTACCATCTATTTGAAGAGGTTTGAAGGTCCACTGTCGTGCTGCTTTGAGCGATTCACTATGGAAGCGCTCATCCCCAGCAGTAACACGAGCATCAATTACTTTTCCTGCCTCATCAATGAGCAGTTCTAGCGTCACAATAGTTTTAACTGCGAGCTTACGTGCTTGAACCGGATAGTCTGGTAAGACACGGCGCACAGCCCTGTTTTCCAATGTCTCTTGGGATTGTACGACTACCTCTCCTTGCGGACTATTGCGGAAAAGGGGTTTATCCATATAAGTAGGGCAAGGGGCTTCTGGTCCCCAGGCCGAATCAGCAATAAGATCCGCTTGCCAGCGAGTGCCATCCGCAAAAACTACCTCAGAAAGACCAAAGATCAGTTCAACCGCCGATCTTACCCCTTGTCTGTGCAGTTGCTCATACAGTTGGCTTAACGAGACTCCTTGTTGATAGATAAACATTCTTCTTTTGGGATTGAGAGGTTGGATAAATTTGCCCAGACTGCCACGTAGCAGAGGTTGAGGTGTTGCTGTCACTGGGCGTGTTAATACTGCCCAATCGATCTTAACTGCAGTAATATTTTTGTTGGTATCGTTGCGTAAAATTAAAAGCTCTCCCAATTGTGTTTGGCTATTGTTAGTACTAACAATCTTGACTGGGCTAGTCAGTTGGATCGCTTCACCAGTTGAGATATCAGCCGCCCCTGCACGGCCACAAAGAAGCATTAGCAGAGAGAGGAGAAGGGTTATTCGGCGACCACTGCTTGCTAGAGCAATCAAAAACATTTATAGTTCCTATCTTCAAAAAAATGATTTTTGCGGATGTGGCGGAATGGCAGACGCGCAGCGCTCAGGACGCTGTCACCTTCGGGTGGTGGAGGTTCAAGTCCTCTCATCCGCATTCTAGTTTATTCTTACGCACTCTTTCCCATAGATTATTTCTCTTCGTGGTAGATCATATCTAAGTTGACTTCCCAAAGGTTTGAGTGCTCAGTGCGCCCTTCCACAATATTGTCTACTGCCATCATCGCAGTAAGCATACTGTGATCTTGATTATTATAGCGGTGCATACCATTGCGTCCAACCAAGAAGAGATTGGCAATACCATTGACATAATCACGAACAACATTGAGTTGATCGTAACTACCAAAATAGGCTGGATAAGCCTTCTGCATTCGTAACACACAACCGTCCAGAACATCTTCACTACGTAAGAAACCGATGGACTCCATCTCTTTTATACCCAAATCGATCAATTCTTGGTCTGGTTTATTCCAAAGCTCTTCACCTTCGTTAACAAAGTATTCCAGACCAATCCAAGTAGTATTCTGACAATCGGCGACCATATAAGGGCTCCAATTGTTAAAAACCTGTACACGTCCAACCTTGACATCTCCCTCCTGCACATAGATCCAGTTGTCCGGAACACTATGGGCAAGTTTTTTCCCACGTTCTTTAACATGTAGCTTTTTCAGCAGTAATCCAATTGTGATGAAATCTCTATATTGTAGACCGTTCGCGACTGCCAAGACCGTAGCTGGAGGAGTCGGTGTCAACATATTGATCAATTGTTTAATGGGCATTGTTGAGAAAAAGTAGTCGCAAGCGATCTGCTCTGTTTTACCGCTATCAAGCCACTTTACTGTCACACTCTGCACTTTGTCAGCTTCAACCTGAACGCCTATCACTGTACAGCGTAGGTGTAATTCCCCTCCGCAAGAGGTTATCTGTTGAGCGACCGTCTCCCACATCTGTCCAGGACCATACTTAGGATAATAGAAGCGTGTGATCAGACTAGTTTCACGCTCCTGCTTGGCTTTCTCTGCTTCACTGGTAAGTAAGTCTTTGATTGCTTGAGCAACCGCACGTTTGAGTGAGAGTCCTTTGACTCTTTGTGCGCCCCAATCGGCACGTATCTGACTACACTGAATGCCCCAGACTTTCTCTGTATAGTCCCGGAAGAAAGTTTCGTAGAGCCTGCGTCCAAACCGATTAATAAAAAAGGCATCCAGATAGGTCTCATCCTTGAGAGGGAAGACACGGAACTTTAGATAGCTCATTCCGATCAGAAAAGTGTTCCATAATCCTAGCCGTTTTGCCACAGAGAGATTTATGCTAATTGGATAAGGAAAGAAGTGGCGACGGTAAAAGATACGGGAAAGTCTGGGTCGCTGTAACATTACCAGATCCTCTTTTTCCGGATCGGGCGCTTGGCGACGCACTATAACATTTTGTCTAGCGCTACTCTCTAACGAGCGTTCTGAGCAGAGGTAATCGACTAACACTTCAACCGCATACTCAATCTCATGCTTCTTTTCCAGAGTATCACAAGCAGGTGCACCTTGCTGTGGGAGGATATTGAACCACCAATTCATAACCCGCTCGCTCTTAGAGAAGAACCTATGTCCACCTATGTCTATACGGTTGCCCTTGTAATTATATGTTTGGGCAATACCGCCAATTGCAGCAGTCATCTCAAAGACAAGCGGCTTAATATCAGTTCGCTTAAGAAGTTCGTAGGCAGCAGTAAGTCCGGCCGGGCCGGCCCCTGCAATTATTGCTGTTTTCCTAGCCATTGTGGAAATTGTTGTATGCCCCGTGAAAGTAAACCTGCTGTTAGCGCCCTACCCCTACATACTTGAATCCTATCCGGCGTAGCCTCGCCGGATCATAAATATTGCGCAAATCCGCAATTGCCGGCTGCGCCATCAGCGACTTTAGTTGTTCCAGATCAAGCTTTCGGTATTGATTCCATTCTGTGAGGAAGACCAGCAGATGAGTTCCTTCAGCAGTTTCATAAGCGTCAGCGCAGTACTGTACATTAGGCAGTAACCGCTCGGCCTCTTCCATCGCAACTGGATCATTAACACGTACTTTCAAGCCCCAATCTAGTAATGCACGAATAATCGGAATTGCTGGGGACTCTCGTATATCGCTGGTGTTTGGCTTGAAAGCCAATCCTAATACTCCCACAGCTTTGCCCATCGGTTCAGCAATTATACGCTTGATCTTCTCGATCATAAGCTCACGTTGTCGTTCATTGACCTCTATCACCGATCTTACTACTTTTAACTCACATTCCCAGTGTGATGCCAGGTGTACCAATGCACGTGTATCCTTAGGAAAACAGGAGCCACCAAAACCAGGCCCAGGATGAAGAAACTCTGGACCGATACGCTTATCTAGCCCCATTGCACGTGCAACATCGTAAACATCACACCCTAACCGATCACATAGCATGGCGATTTCATTAATGAACGAGATCTTGGTGGCAAGAAAGGCATTAGAAGCATATTTGATCAGTTCCGCCGTCTCCACGCTTGTGATTACAAATGGAATATCAATAAGATAAAGAGGACTATAGAGATCTTTAAGAATGGCGATTGCCTCTGGGTCGGAACACCCCACAACAATACGGTCAGGGTGCATAAAGTCTTCAATCGCTGCCCCTTCACGTAAAAATTCTGGATTTGAAGCAACAGAAAAGCGGAACTCTTCCGAGGCATTCTCTGTGATGATCCGTTTTACCAGTGCACCTGTGCCAGCAGGCACTGTGCTTTTTGTTACTACAACTTTGTAACCATTAATATGTTTACCAATTTCACTGGCGACCTCCTCAACTTGGGAGAGGTCTGCCGCACCATCCTCTCTTGAAGGTGTGCCTACAGCAATAAAGATCACAAGCGATTTTTCGATTGCTTCTTTAAGGTTAGTGGTGAAATTTAGTCGTCCCTCGCGTGTACCTTTAGCTATTAAGGTATCCAGTCCAGGCTCGTAGATAGTCGGCTCACCCTGCAGCAGTCGGTTTATTTTAGCTTCATCCTTATCTACACAAGTGACATTAACACCAAATTCGGCAAAGCAGGCGCCAGTTACCAACCCTACATAACCAGTGCCTATAATTGCGATATGCATAAGTGTTTCCCCTAAAGCTTAATGACTTTGCCCGGCGTACAGACTACTTTCCGGGAGGCATTACGGGTATCAACTACCAACGGTGCATGATCAACAACAAACTGATAGTTAAAAGCGCTGTGATCGGTTACGATTACTGCTACATCACAATAAGCAAGCACGGTTCTATCTAGCTCTACACTCTCAATTGTCCAGTCTTCTTCGAGCGTAACTGAGCCTACATGTGGATCACTATAGGCTACAATTGCACCCTTTTCACGTAGCTTTTTAAGGATAGCAAGCGCAGGCGACTCACGTACATCATCAATATCACGTTTATATGCAACACCCAAAACAAGAATTTTTGAGCCATTGACAGGTTTGCGATGGCGATTAAGACCATCTGCAATCAGATCAATGATATGATCTGGCATGCGCGAGTTAATCTCCTCTGCTAGACCAATAAAACGGGCTTCAAACCCGTGCATACGTGCTTTCCAGGAGAGGTAGAGAGGATCGAGCGGAATACAGTGGCCGCCAATCCCAGGACCAGGATAGAAGGGTATAAATCCAAAAGGTTTGGTGGCGGCTGCCTCCACTACCTCCCATACATCTACACCCAGAGTATGGCAGAGTCTTGCTACTTCATTCACTAGACCGATGTTTACACTGCGAAAGGTGTTTTCAAGCAGTTTAGTTGTTTCTGCCACACGTGCAGAAGAGACCTCATGTACTTGAGTAATTATTTGACGATAGGTCTTTGCTGCCATCTCCGTAGAGAGGGGTGTTATACCACCTACTACTTTAGGAATATTACCTGTATGGTACATAGGATTGCCAGGATCAACACGCTCCGGCGAGAAGGCTAAGAAAAAGTCACGATCCACTTGTAAACCAGTCTCTTCAAATAACGGTAAGAGTATCTCGTCAGTAGTCCCTGGATAGGTGGTACTCTCTAACATAATAAGCTGGCCGGGATGTAGATGTGCCTTTACTGCCTCGGCCGCCGCAAGAATATAAGAGATATCTGGTTCTTTGGTTTTACTAAGCGGGGTAGGAACACAAATAATCGTAATATCAGCTTCGGCTAAGGCATCATAGCTGGTACTAGCGCTAAGTCGGAACTGCTCAACCAGTCGAGTCACTCGCTCATTATAGACATCCTGTATATATGACTCGCCCTGGTTAAGCTGTGCTACCTTCTTGGCATTATTATCTATTCCTAATACCGAGAAGCCGGCATTTCCAAATTCGATCGCCAGTGGTAACCCTACATATCCTAAGCCTATGATCGCTATACGCGCTTGGCGAGTCTCAATCTTGCTGCTTAGCGCTGCTTGAATTCCTAGTACTGTACCTGAACTCATTATCCCCCCTGTCTACTCTGCACCAGTGCCGCAGACGATTGGCTGCACAGGCGGCAACCAATTCAAGACTCGCATCAGCAAAACAGACTTATGGCACAGTGATCTTGCGAATCCGATGGTTGCCGGAATCTACCACTAATAATGTCTGATTGCCAATAAAAATTATGTGTCTAGGATCACGAAAGAGCGCCTTTGTGCCTGCGCCATCAGTTGTCCCTTCACTATTGCCTGCGATTGTTGTTACTGTACCATCGGGTTTGGCCCTACGTATACGACTAAGGCTAAAGTCTATGAAGTAGATATTGCCCACATCGTCCATTGTCGCCGAGATTGGGCCATTAAGTACGGCAAGAAATCTTGTCCCATCACTAAAGGTGGGGCTTTGTCGATCCGCATCAGTTACAAAACTCGACTGTAGTCTACGTCGTAGTCCTACCACTACAGAAACCTGGCCAGTGTTCAAATCTACTTGGCGAATTGTGTTATTAGTGGTGCTGTTCAAAAACTGGGGGCCTTCGGTAACTAGCAGTTTGTCACCAATACGTACAATTCCGGTAGGAGTATTAAACTGTACACTGCTACCGCTGCCATCGGCAAGTCCTGGGAAGCCATTACCAAAGATAGTAGCGACAGTAGTGGGCTGGCCATTTTCAAATGTGAGCTTACGTATAACATTATTGAAAGAGTCGGCTATCAATAGGTTGCCATTAACATCCATAGCAACACCATAAGGGCCATTGAAGCGCGATAGATTTGCGGCATCATCAATGAAGCCTATAACACCGATCTTCTCTTTGTCACCATTTTCGTCTTTAATGATACGTGTACGTCCTGCCACAGTATCTACGATTGCTGCGCCACTATTATCAAAACGCAGCCGGCGAATAACATTGTTACCGAAATCGCTGATATAGAGTATGCCATTGCTATCTATGGCAATTCCGATAGGGTTGTTAAAGCGCACTGTAGGGTTATTCTTGTTAATCTCTGCAGTATCAACAAAGCCAGGTCTACCCTTAGGATCACCAGAGACCGTGACAACCTCACCAGTGGTTGGGTTGAGACGTCGAATCGCATGATTGGACTGATCAGCGATATAAATTAGCCCATCAGGTGCCATTGCTGCATGATGTGGATTGGCAAAAAAAGCGTTTTTGCCGGTGCCGTCTAGAAAACCTGGAACATCACCAGCGATAGTTGTTGTTGTTACCGGTTGCTCAACCACAAGTGAGATAGTGTTTGACATTTTATCCTTAGTCTCTACCTGGATATTAACCATGCCAGCACTAGCAACATTTTTCGCTTTTATTGTTGCACGTATAAAACGCTTGCTAAGATCTGTAAATTTCGTTTTTGCGCCATTGACAAAGACATTCTTGACATTGGTAAAGTTAGCGCCAGCAATAAGCAGATCGAAGTCATTCTTGATTCCTGCGGAGACAGCGGCAGGATTGAGTGTGAAGATAAGCGGATCCTTAGGAGGTGTGACATCCAATAACACAGTATCAGAGTCACCGACACCATCAGTCTTCACTTGTATGGTAAGCTGTCCAATCTGTGTAAGGAAAGATGCGGGAATGTCGGTTTCAAGAGTCTGTTTGTCATCATCTTTATTGCCATCTTTGAAACGACTAGTCACCTGCTGGCCATTAACAAATACCTTGCTGGTGGGATCAAAATTATTACCAATAACTTTTATTGTCTTTTGACCAGAACCAACATCAAGTGTGCCAGGATCGAGTTCATTCAAATCTGGCGCAGGAGCGGCAATAACAATATTGAAAGTGTTTGATATCTCACCTTTGCGGTTCTCGATCTGAACTGGTACACTACCGCTCAACTTCACTTCCGCTGGATCAACAGTACCTAATAGAATAGAGAATTCGCCGGTACGCTGTACGTCTGTGACAGTCTTCTTTCCACCCACACGTACAATCGATTTATTGTCGAAATTTTCACCCTGAACGATTACTCCAAAAGCCTGATCAAGGGCGTTCGCTACTACTATACGAGGGCGAATCGAAGTGATCGTAAGGTTACCTTGTGCCACTACAGCAAGATTAGTAGTAGATGAGACCATATTATCGGTTCTTACTGCTATGGTAAGGGTGCCTGGCTGAGCCAGTAGATTCTGGGGAATAAATCCGAGCAGATCACCCTGCTGAAAGCGTGTACGTACATCAACACCATTAACCTGCACTATGGAGGTTTTTACAAACTTCTTTCCCTTTACACGTATGCGCAGTTCACCATCACCTGCCGCTACCCGTTTGGGAGAAATAGATTTTAATTGTGGAGGATCAACTGCCAGTGTAGTGGGCACGGCAATCGCTAGATAGAATAGGATAATTGCAAGACCCAACTTCAGTCTGCTCATGAAAGTTCTCCTAATTAAAGTGCGGTAAGATTCAATGGCTGTTAAGCCATAGGTTCTATCCCAACTGGTGGGATTGACCTAATTAAGAACCTTCCAGTTTAGCAGAGGTTGCCAATCCTCTTCAACTTTTTGATACAAAGAAAGGTTCAATTAAATACGGCTAAGCCAGCAGCATTATTGCTCGGATTGCTCAGATTGCTCGGGGAAGCGATAGTTTTCGCCGAGCGGACCAAGCCGTTCCAGTGGCCAGTAGCGAAACATCGCCTTTCCATAAATATATTTTTCTGGCACCAATCCCCAAGCCCGACTATCATTGGAGGCATCACGATTGTCACCCATCACAAAATAGTGATGATCCTCAACCGTCCAATAGTGGTTGGAATGTGCCATAATCGAAGTAAATTCCGGCGAAAGGTAGGGTTCTGGTACCAATTTATTATTGATATAGAGTTTTCCATTGGTAATACGGACTTCATCATTGGGTAGACCTATTACCCGTTTGATAAATGACTGATTGGGGTTTTTAGGATACCAAAAGACGACAATATCGCCGCGCTGGATCGGCTCAAGCTGATAGATAAATTTATTGACAAAGATACGCTCACCATCATGCAGACGGGGCAACATGCTAGTGCCTTCTACCTTTACCGGTTGGACTACGAAAACAACGATAAGTAATGCCGTGACGGCAGCAAAGAGAAAGTCGCGTGCTAGTGAGCGAGCCTCAGAGAACCAAACACGCACCCTTGAAGGCTCTTTTTCCGGCACCAAGACCTCAATTTGAAGGTCGTCGCTGGGTAGTAATCCTCCTGGCCGTGGTAAATTATTGGTCTTCAAATAGAGTTGCGGCATTACCAGCCGCCGCGCCGGTGAGATCACGGTCGGAGCAGGAGCAGGGAGAGGAATAGATAACGGGTCAGCAGATACAGGTGGCTGGGCCACCGTTGGGATCTCTTCTGGGGGCTGTTGTGGCCTATTATCCTGAGACAGAGAAGCTCCTGGTAAGGTATCTTCTCTTTGTGTGGGCAGAGCTGTAATCTCATATATCTGCGCTTTAGGCTGAACGGCCTCAAGCGGGGTCACATCAGCCGTTGGTTGTATTACGTTCTCTGCATTTTTTGTCAATGAGATTGCTTCGTCAGATGGGAAGTTATGATCAATACGTTCCATATTCCTCAAGTAGTCTCTGATATTATTACAGTCTGCTATTACTACTGTACAGCAAATCTTAGCAGACTATTAAAGAAATTATAGCGTATCGGAGAATCTGTCAATCAGCCTCTGTTGTATAAGTCTACCAGCGACAATTGAATTTCCCCAGAAAATAACCGACTATTACTTTTAGTATACTGTATAAGGTTTGGTTTTGTTTATGAGAATAGCAGTAGCAATGAGTGGTGGCGTAGATAGTTCGACAGTAGCAGCAATCTTGAAGCAGCAAGGTTATGAACTGGTGGGGCTGGCTATGCAACTTTGGAATCAGCGACGTATAAATATCGGAGCAGATGGCGAACCGCTTCCTTCACGCTGCTGTTCGCTGGATGATATTTACGATGCCCGCAGTGTCGCCACACATCTAGGATTCCCCTTTTATGTCATTAATCTAGAGGAGAGTTTTGAGAATAATGTGGTAGCACCGTTTGTCAATGCCTATCTTAGTGGACGTACGCCGAGCCCTTGTGTGGCTTGCAATAGCCATCTAAAGTTTGCCAAGTTGGTAGAACTGGCTACTGCGGCTGGCGCTGAACGTGTCGCCACTGGTCATTATGCACGTAGCGAATACGACGCTAAGCAGGGCCGCTATCTACTACGTAAAGGGCTTGATCTAAATAAGGATCAATCCTACTTTCTCTTTGAATTGACCCAAGATCAGCTCTCTTATGCACTCTTCCCGCTGGGTTCACTTACTAAAACGCAAGTGCGCGAGATCGCCCGTAAGCACGATCTACCAGTAGCAGAAAAGGGTGAAAGTCAAGAGATCTGTTTTGTTCCTGATGGTGACTATGCCCGCTTTATTGAGCATTATCTGCATGAAAATGGAGAGCCTGCGGCTACCCCGCTTACCCCCAAGCTCTATCAACTCTCTTTACGTAGCGCCGCCGCTCCTCAACAGGGCGAGATCGTAACACGTGAAGGTCGTGTGCTTGGCCATCATGATGGAATTCATAACTATACTATTGGTCAGCGACGTGGGCTTGGTATTGCCGGACCTGTGCCGCTATATGTTATAGGAATTGATCCTGAGCGTAATCAAGTTATTGTTGGTACTAAGGAAGAGCTTCCGGGCAAGAGTCTTGTTGCTACACGTCTTAACTGGATCGCTTGTGATGCGCCAACAGAACCATTCCAGACTGCAGCAAGAATACGTTATCGTCATCAAGAGTCTGCTGCGTTGGTAACACCTATAGCAGAGGACCGTGTACGAGTCGATTTCGAGCAGCCACAACGCGCTATTACACCAGGGCAAGCAGTAGTCTTCTATGATGATGATATTGTCATTGGAGGCGGCTGGATTGAGTAGCAGGGCAATTGAAGATCGTGCCCAGAGATGCTGCGCTGTCAGCGTGCTTGTCTAGCCAAACGGCACTTGCTGTGTTAATTTAATCCGTTTATTTGCAGCAATAATTGCCATAATCAATTTTTTAAGGAGCTAGTGATGAGCGAAGGAAAAGTTGTGCAGGTAATCGGTCCAGTCATCGATGCCGAGTTTGATGAACAGCATCTCCCTCCCATCTATCAGGCATTGCGGGTGGTGAGTGAGGGTTTTGATGTACCCACTCCGATCGATATCATCTGCGAAGTTGAGCAGCATCTAGGCGAAGGGCGTGTACGCACAGTAGCAATGTTGCCTACTGATGGAGTAGTACGAGGTATGAAGGTACTCGACACGGGTGGGCCGATCACCGTGCCGGTTGGCAATGAGACCCTTGGCCGTGTGATCAATGTAATCGGCGAGCCAGTTGATCGTCGTGGTCAAGTTCAGTCCAAGACCCGTTACCCAATTCACCGTCATGCTCCCACTTTTGAAGAGCAATCGACCGATATGCAGATGCTTGAGACCGGCATTAAGGTTATTGATCTAATCCAACCCTTCCTACGTGGCGGTAAGATAGGCCTGTTTGGTGGTGCCGGAGTAGGAAAGACGGTATTGATTATGGAACTTATCAATAACATCGCCAAGGAGCATGGTGGCTTTTCAGTATTCGCAGGGGTAGGAGAACGCACTCGTGAGGGTAATGACCTATGGCTAGAGATGCAGGAGTCAGGGGTGATCAATCCAGATAATTGGGAGAAGTCTAAAGCCGCACTCGTTTATGGACAGATGACTGAGCCTCCTGGAGCGCGTCTGCGTGTAGCATTAACTGGGCTTACCGTAGCAGAGTATTTTCGAGATGAACAGGGACAAGATGTGCTGTTATTTATCGATAATATCTTTCGCTTTACCCAAGCCGGTTCAGAGGTATCAGCACTGTTAGGCCGTATGCCCTCAGCGGTAGGTTATCAACCAAACCTGGCTACTGAGATGGGTGAACTACAGGAACGTATCACCTCTACCAAGAAAGGTTCGATCACTTCTGTGCAAGCTATCTATGTGCCTGCCGATGATCTTACTGATCCTGCTCCAGCCACGACCTTTGCCCACTTAGACGCGACTACCGTGCTCGCCCGTCGTATTGCTGAATTGGGTATCTATCCGGCCGTCGATCCGCTCGATTCTACCTCGCGTATCTTGGATCCAAATGTTGTTGGCCGCGAGCATTATGATACTGCGCAATCGGTTAAGCGAGTACTACAGCGTTATAAGGAACTGCAAGATATTATTGCGATCCTTGGAATAGATGAGCTTTCTGAAGATGATAAGCTGGTTGTTGCGCGTGCTCGTAAGATTGAGCGCTTCCTCTCCCAACCATTCCACGTTGCGGCTCAGTTTACCGGCGCAGAAGGCCGTTATGTCAAGCTGCCTGACACCATACGTGGATTTCGCGAGATTGTTGATGGTAAGCATGACGATCTGCCGGAACAGGCTTTCTATATGGTTGGTACGATTGAAGAGGCTCGTGAGAAGGGCCGTAAACTTGCGGCTATCGCATAAATCCTTGATCAGTGACGAGCGAGTTGTAACAAAGGTTTTGCTGTTAAAAGATCGCTCGTCGCTTTTCGTTATTTCTGTAATACTCTTCTTATGGCTAAGATAAAACTAGAGATTATTACTCCTGAACGGGTTCTCTTACAGCAAGATGTTGATGAGGTTCAGATCCCCACACAGCGAGGCGAGATCGGCATTCTGCCTGGACACACCCCGCTTATTTCTCAATTGGCGCTCTCTGGATTGGTTAAATACCGTGCTGATGGTACGTTAGGAAGGGCAGTAGTAGGTAAAGGCTTTGTCGAGATCAGTTCTGATAAAGTAACTATCCTTTCCAGCCTTGCCGAGCTTCCACAAGAGATAGACATTGCTAGTGCACGCCGTGAACTAGAATCAGCCGAGCGTAACCTTAAGAATGCAGAGAAAGATCTCAGCATCAATGTCGAAGAAGCGCTGGTACTAGTGGAACGTGCTAGTATGCGCGTACGCGTCATGGAGCGAGAAGGTTGATAGGGACGGCTTAAGTTGCCTGGTGACTGGTAGTATGCGTGCCGTAGTGCAGCGTGTCGAACGGGCTCAAGTAAGTGTAGCAGGCGAGGTAGTTGGTCGCATTAGCAAGGGTCTGTTAGTGCTCTTAGGGGTTGGGCAAGCAGATCGTGAGATAGATGCTGATTATCTAGTTGAGAAGATTGTCAATCTGCGTATCTTTGCTGATCCAGCAGGGAAGATGAATCTCTCCTTGCTAGATGCTAATGGTCAACTGTTGGTAGTATCACAATTCACTCTCTTTGGAGATTGCCGCCGTGGCCGCCGTCCTT
>JBFLVQ010000163.1:0-15019 GCA_040758525.1 Acidobacteriota bacterium | reverse complement strand
CACGTCACCAGCGCTACCTACTTTTGCCCATTACCTCAATAAACCTATCGTCGAGGATTCTCCTATGCATACTCATTCTGATTCTGATTCTGACTCATCTGATACTCCGGCTGCCACAATGGATGCTAACTCAAACGCTGATAATGCACAGCAACAGGCTATTGTTGAACACGTCCTGCCTGCTGCCCCTACTGATGCGCAGCTCTGGGCTGGTGTGCCTGTTGAACATTTCAGCGATACTAATATGTGGCTGCATAGAGAGTTGCTAAAGAGAGAGTTTGATGTTAGTGAAAGATCCTATTATCGATGGATTGGTATTCTCAAGGATCACGGTCTAACTAGACTGATACCATCTCAAGATGATCATAAGCTCAAGCTCTTTTACAGACCTGATGTAGAGAAGGCATTACAACTGGCTGTGAGTTCTGGAGCACTGCGTAGACAAGGGCGGCCTAATAAACCCATCGAGGATAAGCCTAAGCGTAGACCTGGACGCCCTTCTAAGGCTGAAATATTGGCTAGATTCCATCAACAATCTCAACAACCAGGCCAACTACCAAGCCAACAGCTAGGTCAACAGGTAAGTCAACAACCAAGCCAAGCTGTACAGAAACCTCCATTGCAAGCTAGCAGTTCGTCTCTGTTAGCTGAAAGGTTAGGTAGATCTTCGACCAAACAAGTGGATGTTTTGGCTATGTCCATTGATAAGTTGGATAGATCGTTACAAGCCAGTATGCAGGCCCTCACTAACCAGATCGCTACGTTGCAAGATAGTCTGTTGAAGGTGTCTCGCCAGCAAGAAACAATGGAAAGGTCACTGAATGCTTTCATTGTGAGAGCTGAATCTTTCTTTTCACAATTCCCTGCTATTGCTGCTCAAGTTGATTCTTTTGCTAAAGCTCTGGATGTGATCTCGCAGTTCTCACAGACCAATCAATTGAATAACCAGATACTGAGTACACTCAAGAAGCTTAATAATAAGATTGCTGCTGCCACCACTAATAAAAGTAAACCCCTGTGCAAAAAGAGATGATGGATAATGGTAATAGAAACCTGATTTTTTGTTTCATTAGCAATATTGGCTTGCGATTCCTTATGTTTTTTAGTTAATGGCCCAAGATCATAATAAACCCTTCAATCTTCTCTTCGCCTATAATGGAAAACTCTTTCTCTTCATCAATGATTATAAACCCACATTTTTCCAGCACTCGAATAGAGGCAATGTTATGTTTTGCAACATAGGCGTAAAGTGGACGCACCTTTATCTGTACTAGAATTTTTGACAGTGCCTTGCTGGCAATTCCCTTACCCCAATACTCTTTTCCTATCCAGTATCCTACCTCTTGTTTACCAGACTGTTGCCAACTGCCGATATTGCCAACTACTTGCTCATTAAATAGTATAGTCTTTTTGATTAACGTCTCGTCGCTCAAAAGCTTCTTCCAATGTGCCATAAATGCATCTCTATCCCGAGCTGGGAAGGCTGCCATATAAGTAGCATCTGGATCAAGCTGCTGCTAGAAAAATATTGGCAGGTCGTCTTCTATTACATCTCGCAGTTGAACATCTTCCATCATAGTAGATCTCTCGCATTCTAATTACAGATCTTGCCACATCGTTCACAAATACTATTAACTGCTCACCTAACATCAATCAAACCAGGCGTCCAGCACTTTTCCAGCAAACTTACGATTAACTCCATGCGGTATTAAGATCTTATCAATAATGTACTGAAGCCATTCTTTATAAGCATAGAACTTCTCTACGCCACTCCAGTGCAATCCCATACAATCTTTGGTAAGCACCCACTGGCAATAATAGCTTGGATAGCTACTGGCATCTGGTAGATCTCGTGTGTCCTTGTCTTCGAGTGCTCGTAACTTGGCAATAACCTCTGCTGAAGGTAATACATCAAACTGAATTGTCCTTGAAACTTTGAGGTATAACCATATAACATTTCCTCGTTCACGCCAAAGTGTTGTCTGTGCTCTTTCGCGCTTAATCCCTCAACCTGTCGGAAAAGACTGACATCTTCACTCCACACAAACTCTGAAGCTGCTAGGTCTGGTCCATAGACTAAGATGTAGGCTTAGGAGGCTCAATGTCGCCGATCATGTCCTCGACCGAAACGCCAACTCCCGGTAGGTTTTTCCACTCTGGGTCGCCATGTTCGATCTGCATCATATAAGCCCAATGAACGACCAAACCAGCGCCTGGCCCAGATGACATCTGCATCTCAAAGCTTTGTTTACCCTGATGAACCGTCACGCGGCCAGTCCCCACTGTAGTGGTCACCGCAGATTGTACGAAGGTAATGTGTACCTGACCCTCTGGTGTAATGCTCGCGAAAAAGGTCATGTCGTTCTTGCTTTTCGGATCGGGTTCGTCACCGACTGGAGTCAGCAACACTGAGGTAACTCCCCAGAAGTAGCCGTCCTTGTAGCCAGAAATATACCAAACGGTCTGGTCAATGACCCATTCGAAGGTGTTGTTCCGCTTGGCTTGGGTCGCTAGCATACAGTCAGCCGGACAATACCAGTAGGTATCTTCTAACCATTTCCAATCGCTACGATTCGTAAACGCTGTGGTTGTCATCTGCTTTCCTCCAAAAGATATTAATACCGCTGTAGATTCGTATTATCCTAATTCAAGAGGGATTTTATTAGACAAATCTATTGTGAGCCATTATGCATCGTAGAGCGACTAGACTCAGTAAGAATTTGGTTAATATAGTAGATAAGTATGCTGTCAATGGTAAATCTGGTTTCTATAAACTGGCTACAAACTTCTACTCGCCTTATGATTAATGATAGGTTGTCGCTGCGCTATTTGTGTATTGCAAATCGACACATAGTAATTCTTGACTTGACCATAATTCTACCTTCATGCACACTCTACTCAACTGGGCGCTCGCTGCTATTGTAAACTTCTCTTGTGCTGTTGCGAGTGCCCTGAATTGCTTATAGAAATGATACAAAACAACTGCCTTCGCCCTGCTCAATATCTTGCAGAATATGCCACCCGCTATCCAGGGATTTGGCAGCAAATTGATGAACTGCGCCAACGATACCGCAAGGAATGGCCAAGCTGGTGTTATTGCTCAATTCGCCAATGGCTGGTGGAATTAGAAAAGACTATTCCCACCTCCAACCCAATACAAGTCATCGAATACACTTTATTGCCAATTCTTGCTAGTTGGCGTGCCACACAAAGTATTTACATGTTTGATAAGACACTAATGGATCATCTTTGGGAAACTCCATTAGAGGATAAAATTCCCATAGAGGTGCTGTTCCATTTGCCAGAGTGGGCAGTATACATATCTACACCTGGCCGAAAATTTCACTCCACAGATCTAAATGGATTTTTTGCTCTGATGGAGTGGGATTGTGTAGAAAAGCGACCTGAATTAATGTTTGGATTGGATCAACCGGATGGTTTGTTTAGTATTTCTTTACCACTTTCAAGTCCGTCAATAAATGAAAATCTAGACGTTCTAACAAAAGAAGTTGATAATCTAGCAACCAAACAAGGGATAAAGTTGCCAGTAACAACACCTATTTATAGGCAGACATTGCCATGCATATCGCTGGTACTTTACCTCTGTACCCAAGCAGCCGAGATTCGAGACTCTAAAGGCACAGATCGTCAACCTCGCAATCCAAAGCCGCAACACACAAAGCATGGATTGAAGATAATCCCAGCCTCTCATCCGACAATCTGGGAAGTTGGCTACAGGTTAGGTGCTACGCTGAGAACTGCTGAACAAAGAGAGGCAAGCGAAAGCCAAGACGGAATCCATGCTAGCCCTCGCTCACACATCCGTAAGGCCCATTGGCACCATTACTGGACAGGCCCGCGTGACTCTGTAGATCGCAAACTGATCTTAAAATGGTTGCACCCTATTCTAGTTGCTGCTCATGGTGTTGATGAACTGGTACCGGTAATACGAGCTGTGGATTAAGCCGTTAAGCTTCATTTTGATAGATCTTTTTCCTATTTCTAACGATAATCGAAATAGCTCTTACTTGAATACGTAATACTTCGAAGAGATATTTACGCTATTTAATATTGGTTGCAATCAGAATTTGTTTGCTCAATCCAGACAGCCCTGGACTGAGTCTATAATTTGCTCTTACGGATGTTCAGGTTTCTGACTATTATGGATTTATGTTGAATACTAACTCACCGTCAGCCCGGCTGGCACGTCTGCTACAGCTTATTCAAGAATTGCAACTGCGTCCCAATCAGTCGCCACAACAGTTGTGTAAGCGTTTTGGGATAAAGCGATCTACTTTTCATAGTGATAAGAAAGTGTTGGCTGAAGCTGGGTTCATCTGGCATTACGACCGTCGCCGTGGTGGATATTTGCATGAAGGTGATAGCATATTGCCCTTGCTAGATCTTAACCTTCGAGAGGCACTAGCTATGGTCTTAGCAATACGACAATTTTCCGCTAGTGGCGATGCTACGCTCGCTTATGATGCAGTTGAAGGTGTGAAGAAACTTATTACGGCAACGCCAGCCGCAACACGCAGGTTGCTGGCAGGATTGCTAGAAGGGATAATGCGAACAACGTTTCGTAGCGAGCCTGCAATTATTAATACCATAGCTGAGGCACAAAGATCTCGTCACCATTTGATTATCCAGTACCAAGATCGTTCTCGCAATAGACTAATGCGCTATGAGATTGCTCCTTATCAAATCTTTTTTCAAGCTCGTGCCCTTTATCTTGATTGTTACATAACTAGCGAAAGCCGTATTGCCACACTACGCATTAGTAGAATTAAAAAAGTCGAGAGCTATGGCGGCTTGTTTAATATATCACCGGACTATGATTTTGTTGCGCGCCATCGCCATACTTTTCGTGCAATAAGCAGTCAAGCTCCTCCACAAAAGATACGATTACGTTTTTTTCCTGCCGTAGCAGAGCTTATATGGGAGTCTCATTGGCACGCTTCAGAGCATAAACTGACTTGTTCTGATGGTAGTCTAATTTTAGAACTGACTGTTAGTGAGCCTAAGGAGGTTTTATGGTATTTGGTAATGCCTTATGCTGAACATGTAGACATCCTTGAACCGGATACACTTCGTCAAGAGTTACTGCGAATTATATACTGTGTTCAAAAGCAGCATCAAAACCCGACTCACTAAACTTAGATAATTTTGTAAGGTATTGACACTATGGATATATTTGAGTTTGTAGGTATTTCCCAGAACGATGACGATCCAATTGGAGACTTTTTAAGCAAGGTAGCCAATGGTGCACTACTGGTACTTACACTCCTACGTCAGAGCGGGGTTCATTGTGGACAATCTCTCTATGCTCACCTGCTTAATATAGTATTGACGGTTGACCTTGTTGCTCAACTTCTTGGATGCAACAATCTAGAGCGAAGACTTTTGATCTGCGCAGCCGTCCTCCATGATTTAAACAAACTTGATCCACAGCATCGACCCATTTCTAAGGTGGCAACCACAGAAGATGTCTCCTTATTTCTTAAACATTATAAGCTTGATCAGATATTGCCAGATATGGAAACCGCTGTTGAGATTGTACGGCGGCTAATCGCTGCGCACTCAGGCCACTTACATCAGGGTGCGGACAGCTTGCTCCCGCTCACCGGCCCAGTTAGTCGTGATCGTCTGCGCAATATACTCATACCAATTTTGCAATTAGCTGACCAAGCAGATGTTGCCCGTAAATTTTCTGACCATCGTAAACGGGAACAAGTACTAAGTAGCCTCAATGCCGCATCCAATCAGCAGTATCGCTGGGAGTGGCATAGGCTTTCTGAATATCGCGGTCCATTTAGTAATCTTATTCATAATGCTGTGATCGCCGAAATGGAAGCGCAACTTGGGGCAAAACCGTTTTTGCACTATGGTGAAGGTACATTCTACCTAGTCCCATCCAGCGCTCCAGCTACATTGCAAGGCAATACTTACAGTCAGATAGCCATACGGTTATCAAAAACTGTAAAACGCCTGAAAGGTGGAAATGCTGCTGACTTCGTTGCTGGTTCACCCACTGGAATTAAGATTAATCCAGAGATTTTCACCACTGGCCTATCCCTCAGAGATGCTTTTAATGCGGCTGCTAAAATGATATTGGCCAGGCAATTTAAGGGTGAAAAGATTTCTGAGATGGAACAAAAAGCCCGTGGTCGCGCAAAGGATGGCTATAAAACACTATTTGATAGTAATGGCAATCTTTTTCCTCATGATCAAGAGCTGATGCGCATGGGTGAATTATTAAGGGTTATCTATAACTTCCTCCAGGCACACTGTAGTTCAGCTTTTAAAGGTAAAAATAAAAAATTTGAAAATGCCTGGCACCCCATCTACCATAAACTCCAGCTAGAGATCAAACCTGAATGGTTATTAGTTGATGCGCTAAATGATCGCGCCTATGTGGTCGCACGCAATATCAAAGTTGATTTCTCTATAGTACTTGATCAGATCATCGAACTCGCTGAAGAGTTTGCACAAGTATATTCATTACGAAATGGCGAGGATACCAATCCTACTTTCACTGATTATATCCAAAGTATTCTCAATATTAGCTGTTTATTACCTGCACCAGCAACATTCATTAAACATTTGGAAATTTACAGCGATCCGTCTGTAGTTGCTTGCTCTCTATGTAGCATGCCAATGCCTGCAGATGTAATGATGACTGACGATGTTCCCAAAGGGTTAGTTGTAGCTCAATTCTCCAATCGTAACCTGGCTGGTAAAGGAGATCCAAAGCGTAATAGCTGCCCAATATGCCGAGAACAATTGCTGGTTGAGCGAATCGGGTTTGCACCTGCACCTGCCCAAAATAAAGGACTTTATCTACATATTTTTCCAGAATCCTTTGCTCCGCCAATTTTTATCTCAGCATTACGGAGAATTTTCCAAACTCTCCAGGGATTAGATATTCGCACCATTCTCTTTGATACCCGCACTATCTCAAGAGAATATGAAACCAGTAAAATATTGCGACTCAATTTCAAGTTGAAATCCATTGGTCTGGCACTCCCACTCTATCCTGAATTGATTGGCAATGTTATTACCCTTCCAATTTACCCTGCTGGTGATAACGATACCGAGCGATATCTTTTTGCGCTCCAGTATGCGCTATTCATCCACCAGCGTTTCGGACAGCGTGTGGTGCTCTCACAAAGTATTATACCAACCGTAACAACCGAAGAGATGCAGGAATCCAATGGCGATAACGGAATAAAAATCTACTTTGATGGCTTGCCGGGTGTGTTACGAGGACTGCTTCCACGTAACGCACTAACCGGCTCAGGAACTGATAATGTCTTTGAGCTACTTCAAGCTTTGAAAATTGTCGCCGACAAGATTGGTTCTGGCGAAGATCTTATCGACCTGGTTAGATCGCTTAATGATGGAGAGTTAGGAGTCTTTTTTGCTGCGCATCGCGCCATTGAGCGCAACAGCAAAAGTGATCAAGCTGCCAATACAACTGCCGGCGAGATTGCACATAAACTCAAATATATTGCGGAAACTGTCTTTCACTCGCTAAAAGGAGAGAGAGGTATGAATGATGTTTCAGTGACAAACATTTTAGAACAGATGGCCGAAGTTGCCTGGCAAAAATCGATCCGAGGGGCAACACTGGCTCACACTTCATTGATTAAACCTATTGATATTGCTTTTCAGTTGCTACGCCGTCAAGGAAATAGAGAAGTTTCTTTCCTCAAACTCGTCTCTATGGAAGAGATCTTACGCCATATTGAGCGCACTTCAGAGTATGGCGTAGGCCAAGAACGCAATGAAGCTATTGAAACCTGGACGATATTATTTTTCGACGAATTGCTGGTAAAAGGTTTCCACGCCGATATTCGCCGACTGATACGTGATGAAAAGCTTGTCAAAGCAGCCTATACGACATTGCTGCGCCAGCAGTTGCGTAAGGCAAGCGAAGCTAAAAAGCAGGCTTCGTCAGAAAAAAAATAGACTACAAATAAGGAGAAAGCTGTTATGTCCGTCTTTGCTAAAGAACCATTTACTTCAGCTTTACTAAATAGCTATAAAAACCTTCCCCATGGTCACTTCATTAGTTTAGTGCTTTTGCGCACTACCCAAAGTGAAGCGATATTCCGTACTGAAGGTTCTGGTGAGCCACTTTGCCGAGAAGCAACCTTGGCAGGATTACAAGTGCATGAAATCATCGATCGTATCGTTATTACTAAACGAAAACAGACTGCGGTAGAACGTCGCTCCGGTCGAGAATTATTACGTGATAATGGAGTTTATGAAAAACTCTCCTGTCTGCTTAATACTCAAGCACCTTGCGGAGAATGTCCTGATTGTTATATCTATGGCTATGCAGTTGGAAGCGGTGGAGCACAACGCTCCCGTGTATTGACAGAAGATGCCTTTTCCTTATTGGATGCCACTGAGATTACTGCTGAACGTACATTTAATGCTCTCTTTGATAATAGCACCATGCGTAATCCTGCAACTGGCGAGGCATCAACGTCACTTGGTTCAACCGAATATGTCCGGCCTGGCGTGCACTTCCTCGATATAGAAACTCTTAAAGATGTTACTCAGACAGAGTTTATCTATGTGTTGGGAAACATATTAAGTTCGTCACGCTATGGTGCGATCGGCACGCGAATTGGGCGTATTGATAATCGACTGCTTGGTATCGCCATTGGTCGCCAGGAGATCTTCAGTACTCTCGAACTGACACAGAAAACTTTTGATTTCTTGCCATCACGACAACACCCATTGGAGTCTAATGATGTGGTAGCCGCAGCTACCAAGGCAGCGGGCGAATTGCTCAATCAGGTTTTTGGCTGGAATGGCTACTGGCTTAGCGGTGACCAACTAACACCTGTCCTTGCTGAAGCAGCAGAAGAATATAAGAACCCACAAAAATTGGTCGCTAATCTACAGAATTGTTATCTCACAAAATAGGAGCTTAACCATGTCTGACACTGTGGTGCTTGATTGCCGTTTGACGCTGCATGAACCTACTTTCTTTGCCAGTCGGGAAATTGATCGGCTTTACTTAACGGAGGCAGTGATTGGCAATTATGCGCTCGTTTATGCGCTCCGACTGGCACAAAGCCCCTACTACATTGAGCGACATCGGCCTCAGTATGCAGAGGATTTCCAGGCCTTGATCAAGCAAGGTGTTTACTTGACACCAGCCTATCCAATTACCCCACTTCAGTTTCGTGTCGAGCGCTTTAATGTACAAACGGAAACCTATTGGTCAACTTACACCAATGGAGCAATCTTATTTGATCCTGCAGAGAAGAAGAAAACCAAACCAAAGCCATATGCCAATAACCGTCCGCAACAAGGTTCGATTAAGATGCTAGCGCCAGGAATGGTCTTCCGTTTTTTTGTTTTTGGCATGTCTATTGAGCATTTGCCAGCTTATCTGCGGCTAGGAAAATTCGTTAGTAAAGCGCGGCTGGAATGCCAGCCCCGACGCGCTATACGCCAACCTCAAGGAAAATATTCCTTGACTGGCTATTACAATCCGCTTGATTGGCCTCAGAATGGCAAGGTAGAGCTTTGCAACATTATAAATATTCATCCTGTCCCAGTCATGCAGGCTGTGGTCTATCGTGGAGAAGTTTACCATCTTGATGATAACTCTACGATTGCAGCAAATTTGGCTTTCCGATTCGAAGATCGCAGCAAAGGCAATAGTGCTTAATGGTATCTGGAGTACTTATGGCAATTAAAATGATCCTTCTTCCACAATACCAACGACGCTCAACAGAGTTATTGCCTGAACTGAGGCAGGCTGGCTATGATTTCCTTTTGCAAAACCAACAGGATCACTATCAAGCGCTGGCAACTGCCCATATTGTTATTAATACCAATCAAACAGGCACAGGAAAAACGCTGGCTTCCCTACTTCATTTATTACGTAAAGAAATGCAGGATGCAGATTCTGGCAATACTCTTATCATTGCGCCAACAAATGAATTGATCAGTCAGCATGCCGATGATGTACAACAATTCGTAACTTCTCAGGGCTTGCCACACATTGTTATTCGTGTGCATGCCGGGATTATAACTGAGATTGCAAAAGAACCGCGTTGGCGACGGGGGGAAGCTTTTTACGAACTGCTACGTAATCCCAGAAATGCACATATTGCTCCTCATCTAGGTGTCGGAGATAAAATAAATGAACGCCGTCCGATTATTCTTGTAACCAATCCTGATCTCTTCTACTGTATTTTGCAAGGTCGTTTTCGACATCTGGATCGTCGTAATTTAATTACTGAACTGATCGGTCGTTTTCGTTACATAATAATCGATGAGTTTCACTATTACTCACCAAAACAAGCGGCAGCCTTCTTTCTTTACATCGCGCTACTAGCACAATTTGGTTTTTTCACCGAAGGTTGCCGGATGACTTTTTTAACAGCAACACCAGAACCAGAAATTGATCTGTTTTTCCAGAAGCTAGCTACATTAGGCTTACAGATCGTATTCATTCCTCCACAACCTGTGAAGGCTATGGAAGAGAGTGCCACTATGTCAACAACAACTGTTGCACTCCAATTTGAATCTAGTGATGAAGGTATCGATGGTATTGTGAGTAACCAGGTTGATGCCATTCGTGTTGCTATAGCACAAGGGCGTGATGTAGCAATAATCTCTCACTCATTAGCTGATATCTCTGCTGCTGCAACCTGTTTCAGAAAGAGCGAGTACCAAACCATAACTGGGGCAGTGTCAGCTATTTTGCGCCGGGAAGCCTCGCACGCAAATCTTATTCTCGCCACTCCGACTGTTGACATAGGTTATAACTTTTCTCGCACCGGAAAAGATCGACAAGGGTTGGATGACATCTATTTTACCGCTCGTTATATGGATGAGTTCTGGCAGCGGTTGGGACGTGTTGGACGTGTTGTGAAAAAGGCTGAGCAGCATGTTACAGCAAGTGCACTCTGTGTTGTAGACGCGAAAACCTATCAGAGCCTGCAATCGCTCCAGCTTCAGGGAAAATCACTTGATCGAGCCACACTAGAGACCATATTAAAGGAAAATGGTATATTTCCTCCACGCGCTGATTTCTGGAACTATCTTGTTACGGAAGGATTTTTCGAAAATGGTCAAGCCTTGAAAAGATTAGCTGAAGTATTTACCATCCAAGAACGTCATAATATTGAAAAAGTACATGACTTCTTAGCAAATATCTTTGCCATCCGTAAGCCTCCTTCCTGGCGACAAATTCAGGCAAGATTAATACGGTATCAATCTCTCTCAAATGAAGAAGAAAAATGCCGCAAAAATCAACCTCAATTCCCTGACAAACTCTTGCGTGAATTTGCTGCCGACCTTGCCAAACGCAAGGAAAATACAACATCAACTGAGGGTGAAATTGAACAAAAAGTAGTAAATTTCTCAAAACAAGAATTAGTAAATTTCCAGGAATATCTGACAAAGAAAAATAATTTACAACTCTACTACGATTATATCTACCGTGAGTTTAAAGCTATTGATGGCATCTTCACCTTTCGAAATATCTTTAGTGGCATACCTGTAGTCGCTTACGATAAAGACAATATTTTTCATCCTAAGCAACATATCGTGTTTTACGATGTGCTTCATCTAATGAAGCACTATTATATTGAACCATATGTGGATCAAGAGCAGTTTCTCAGAGATATTTCATCTACAGCGGCTAATGAATTTTTCCAACAAGAACCTGACGAGGAAATTCCTCTCTATGTTCGAATTAAAGGGATTCGGGAACGCAAGGATAGATTACGACTGCGCTTTCAAATATCGGTTGATAACCTAACCAACTTTGAAAAGTTAGATACTGATTGTGTACGGGCCTTCGGCAAAATCAAGCTTGGTTTTACAAAGAGTGATGGAATTCATCGCAATGAAGTGCCTGTTTACCCACAATTACAAACAATAATGGCAGAACTATATATTCCTATGCTGGTTTTTAGTGAGAGAACTTGGATAAAACTAGCCCAGCGCGTGCGTGCGGCTGGTTTTATTCCTACAGAAGTCGCTGTATTTGATTCAACACTAGAAAATACTAGGATTTTTCAGGCATTAGTGGGAACAGCCGCTTATTATATTGCACGCGCTGCTGCAGGATTGCGTTCAGCTATGGAACGATATGAAAGTTTCTATATATGTTAAGGACAGAGCTATGCCATATGCAATAGTGCTAACTACTTACGATCTTAAAACCCCATCATTACGAAGCATTAATGGTGCTCAACTGCAAGGTGCTTTTCTGGACTTGATAAGGAGAATAGCTCCAGAGTTATCAACAGAGTTACATGCTGGCGATGCACTACGCCCCTACGCGTTATCAATGCTATTGCCAGGATATGGACAAGAATCCGCGCGTTTGCTATCACGATTGGTATTACGAATAGCCTGTCTGGATGATCGGATTTATCCTGCTTTAGTACAGAATATCCTAGTTAATGAGAAGGAAAGTTTGCGAATAGGGAAAGTTGAGTTTTGTATTGCAGAGCTTATTGCTGTGTCAGAGAAAAAGCCTACTTGGGTTGGCTTTGCAACCTATCAAGACATAATCACAAGTGCGCAAGAGGCTGCTGACCAGAGCAATTTTATTGAAATTGAATTTGCTACACCCACAATCTTTACCCAAGGACCACGTGGTGATACTCCATTACCACTGCCAGAATCTGTTTTTGGTGGATTAGCACGACGCTGGAACAGTGCGCCTGAAGTTCCATTATTAGTGCCAGATGGATTCCAAAATGAAGTGTATGAGTATGTAACTGTGTCACGCTTCCATGGTGAAACACTTACAGTAGATATTGGTGATCAGTTGAAAAAGACCGGGTTTGTTGGACGAGTAACTTACCGTATTCATAATCCGAAACTCCTCTTTTGGTGTCACCTGATGGGAGAATCCTCCTTCTTCTCTGGATTGGGGGCAAAAACTAGCCGAGGACTGGGTTGTGTAAGAAAAGTGCATCCAGCTTCAAAATAGTCTTATGGAAGAAATATCTTATCTCCCTTTATCAGCCCTTAACCATTTTTCATACTGCCCCCGCCGCTGCTACCTGATCCATTGCGAAGGTATTTTCGCAGAAAATGCTTTTACTCTTGAGGGTCGCTTGTTGCATAACCGTACTGATAGTGGTGTCAGCACAGTGCGAGATGGAATTAAGGAATATAGACATGTCCATTTAATTTCTCATCGATTAAGATTACGTGGTATTGCTGATCTTATTGAGGAAAAAGATGGCTGTTTCCGCCCTATTGAGTATAAGCGTGGACGGCGTGGTAAATGGGAAAATGATGAAATACAAGTCTGTGCACAGGCACTTTGCTTGGAGGAAATGCTGCAATTATCAGCCTTATCCGAAGGTGCAATCTACTATGCACAGACAGGCCGCCGTAAGGTCGTGCCACTTACTAACGCACTGCGCAATGAAACTGAAAGTGCCGTTGCAGCAATCTGGCAAATGCTCGAATCACGACTTGATCCTGGCGCTGAATTCACTCCTAAATGCAACGGTTGTTCTCTATATCAAGTATGTCTGCCCGCAGAAACTGCACGACTGAGAAAACTAACTTTAGAACAACTTTTTGCCGGAGACGAAGAATGACTACTCTATATGTATCAACAGACGGAGCAGTAGTGCGCTTAACTGATGAACGCCTCATGGTTACTAAAGATCGTGCAGTGTTAATGGAAATGCCTTTACACAAATTGGATAGCGTTGTTGTTTTTCAGAATGTAACTGTGACGCCTGCTGCACTACAGGCAATGGCTGCACGTCGCATTGACCTTTGCTTTACTAACTATGCCGGACGGTTTTTCGGACGACTTCAGCCCCCGGATTCAGCCCATGTTAGATTGCGACGCGCACAATATCGCGCATTAGATGACCAACCCCTACGTCTTAAGATTGCACGTGGTATTGTATTCGGCAAACTGGCCAACCAGCGCACTATCCTACTGCGTGCACGGCGAGCTGATAATGTTTCTCCAGAACGTATTGCACGGTTAACAGAAGCGATCGTACAGTTGCGGCAAGCTTCGCGCGGCGCTCGCTTTGCTAATTCCTTGGAGGTCTTGCGAGGCTATGAAGGGGAAGGAGCATCCGCATATTTTCGTGTATTTGATGAACTATTATTAAACTCCGCCTTTACATTTACAGGACGAAAACGTCAACCTGCTCCCGATCCAGTTAATGCCATGCTTGGCTTTGGTTATGCAATGCTCGCCAAAGATGCTATATCTGCCGCAGCTATCGTAGGATTAGATCCTTATGCAGGCTTTCTGCATGGCGAACGGTATAACCAACCTTCCTTGGGATTAGATCTAATGGAAGAATTTCGCCCTTTAATTGTTGATGCTACTGTACTAGCATTAATAAATCGACGCCAAATATCTCCAGATGGATTCACAGAACAACTTGGTGGTGCAATATTGATGAACGAGACCACTCGTAAAACTTTCTTACAAGGTTATGAGGAACGCAAACGTACAGAGGTGCGACATCCTCAATTAAACAGTAATACCATGTATTCGAGAATGATTGAATTACAAGCTCGGATTATTGCTAAGGTATTACTGGGAGAACTAGATAACTATGTGCCCTTTATTCCAAAGTAAGGATCTGTTTAGTATGCCTTTAATAGGAGTCCTATTGTGTGGGTAGTTATTACTTATGATATCTCTAATGACCGAAGGCGCACACGCATCTTCGAAGCACTTAAGAGTTATGGCCGCCATGTTCAATATAGCGTATTTGAGTGTGATCTTTCAAATCAAGCTTATGTCCAATTGCGTGATCGACTTAACCATGAAATCAAAGAGACTGAAGGCGACTCCTTACGGTTCTATTTTTTGTGCGAAGCATGTGCCAAGCGTATTGAACGTATTGGTGGACCAGCACCAATAAGTAATGTGGCTGAATTTGTGTAGCCTTGTTCTAATATATTAAACCTTAGGTTAAACCTATCAACATTTTCATAAATTTGAAGATTTATGGTTTATCACCAAATTCTAACAATA
>JBFLVQ010000162.1:0-15096 GCA_040758525.1 Acidobacteriota bacterium | reverse complement strand
CAATTGACCTACCAGAGCGAGGGTTTATCTTTAAATAGAAAGGAACTGCTTTTGTGACGATTGAAGCTTGTGCACCAACGCGGATAGATCTAGCCGGTGGCACGATAGATATTTGGCCGCTCTATCTTTTTCACCAAGGCGCCAAAACCGTCAATCTTGCTATCGATCTTTATGCTACTTGCAAACTAAAACCGCGCGAGGACAATATTATCCGTTTAGAATCAAAAGACACTGGATCTGTAGTAGAAGGCACACTGGAGAGCCTTATCGACAATTCTGAACTGGAGCTACTAGCACGACTAGTACGCTTCTTCCGTCCTTATCGCGGCCTTACCCTTACTACCGAATGCGCAGCTCCGCCGGGGTCGGGCCTGGGTGGTTCTTCGGCACTTAATATCGCTGTATGTGGTGCGCTCAACATCTTTACTGGACGTAGCTACAATGAAGAGCAGTTACTTACTATTGCTAAAAATATTGAGACCCAGGTGATACGTGTGCCTGCCGGTGTGCAAGACTATTATTCTGCTATGTATGGTGGAGCAAACTCGATCAACCTCAATGTAGAAGGGGTTGAACGGGAAGAGATCAAGGCTGATCTAGTCTCGCTAGGAATGCAACTGGTACTTTGCTATACCGGCAAACCCCACTTTAGTGGTACTAACAACTGGGAGATCACCAAACGTCATATAGATGGTGACAGCACAATCTTTGCGCAATTTGAACAGATCCGCAATATCACAACAAAGATGCGCAACGCGCTTATAGAAGGCGATTTCAATCAGATTGCAGAATTGCTTGACGAAGAATGGCAGACACGTAAGACCCTTTCTCCAGGTGTAACTACGCCAAAGATTGAGGAATTGATTGTTGTTGCCCATGATGCAGGCGCACTTGCTGCTAAAGTCTGCGGCGCTGGTGGTGGTGGGTGTGTAGTATTTATCGTTGGGGAAGATACAAAATCGGCGGTAGAGACAGCACTACAGACCGCCGGTGGTCAGGTGCTCGATTTTCAGCCTGCCACTCGTGGCCTGGATGTGCGTACACACTAGAGTGGATAAACACGCTTACTTGATAATAACCTCAGGAGTCTGGGGTGGTAGCATCACTCCACCCTCGCCTGCATGTAGGTGATTTTGTGGTGGTGACATATAAGCTGTCTTACAGCGCTTGCAGCGATAGAGCCGCTGCCCTGGCTTTAATTGTTTAATCACACTGTCGGGCGCTGTCATCCATTCTTTTAGATGACCTGAGCAGATCTCACCCTTCTCGTTCTTTACCGAACAGACCTGTTGATGGTTTGCTAACTTAATGATCTCCATATGTGCCCCTCGGAAAGGTTGCTTTTCCAAGCACCGTAAGATACCTGAAAAGCACGGCGCGAGGCAAGCTTAGAGAGCCAAAGCACGTTTAATTGCCTCTTTTTCAGCTGGCACAGGCAAGGGCCGATTAGCAAATGTACTAGTGATCTTGCCTGTCTGCTGGTCTACCTGTGTAGTATAGCTAGCATTCTCATAGAGTGAATCTAGATGGTAATTGATTGTGTAATCTGGATCCTTAAGTAGATTACCAGTAAGGATCGCAACCACTTTTTCTTCACGATCGATCTTGCCAGCAGAAACTAATTGACGTATCCCTGCAAGGGTAACTGCTGAAGCCGGTTCACAGCCAATACCATCACGGCCAATGATTGCCTTGGCATCAGCGATCTCCTGTTCAGAAACCTGATGGCAGCCGCCTCCAGCACACCAATCGAGTGCACGTAGTGCCTTCTTCCAGGAGACAGGACGACCAATCTTGATCGCGGTGGCAAGTGTATGAGCATCCTCGATCAAGGGTAGTTTTTCTCGCTCGCCTGTCGCAAACATCTGTGCCAGCGGGTTGGCACCTTCAGCCTGAATGATATGCAACTTGGGTAAACGATCGATCAAACCTAATTCATATGCCTCGTAAAAACCTTTGCCAAGCGCAGAACTATTGCCAAGATTGCCTCCTGGTACAACCACACGATCAGGGGACTGCCAACCACATTGTTCTAGTAGTTCAAAAGCAATTGCCTTCTGACCTTCTAGGCGAAATGGATTGATCGAATTAAGCAAATAGAGATCGGTCTGCTGACTCAATTCCAATACCAATCTCATTGCTGTATCAAAATCACCTTCGATCTGTAGGGTCTGTGCACCATAATCTAGACTCTGCGAGAGCTTGCCAAAAGCGATTTGACCACCTGGAATGAATACTGCTGCACGCATTCCAGCACGCGCAGCATAAGCAGCCATTGAAGCAGAAGTGTTACCTGTACTGGCGCAGGCCACGGCGCGTGCACCAAGCGCACGCGCCTGTGAAATTGCGGTTGTCATACCATTATCCTTAAATGAGCCAGTAGGATTAAGACCTAGATGCTTAAGTGTCAAAGTCTGTAATCCAGCATACTCAGCGCTACGCGGGGCATCGTAGAGCGGGGTGTTGCCTTCTGCGATTGTTACCACATTATCGATATGGGCAAGAAAAGGGATCAGTTCACGGAAACGCCATACACCGCTCTGATCAATTGGCATAAAGGAGGCTCGACGCGTACGGAAGCACTCTTTTAACTCCTCAGGGTCGAACTTGCCCCAGTCATAGACAATGTCTAGTAGATCATTGCAGCCTATACAAGTGTAAAGCTTTGTGCTGATTTCGAAACGACGATGGCAGTTTTTGTTAATACATTGTAAGTAAGCGCGTGTATAGTTAGCCATTGGTATCTGTTTTCCCATTTGATCGATATCTCTGAATTTGCCAAAATTTAGCTATCAATAGGTTAATAAAGCCTTGTGGAGAAGGTCAATGAAAGAAGTGCTGCTAGTATGTGATGGCTGCAGTCTAGGCAATGCTGATTATCAGGCGGGGGAAAGCCGCGCTGCTGCCGCTGCTATTTTGGAATACAAAGACACACGCAAGATCTATGGCGAATACCTAGGCAACGCCAGCAATCAACAAGCTGAGATTGTCGCGGCGTGTATAGGCTTCGAGCAGTTACGTGAACCCTGCCAAGTAACTGTGATCTCTGATTCACAGTACTTAATCAAGACGATGCTGGGCCAATTCCGTAAGAAGGCCAATCATGCCTTCTGGACACGACTTGAGCGTGCAATCAAAAACCATCAAGCCATTTGGACTTGGACACGTGGGCATGCCGGTCATGACCTACAGGAGCGTTGCGACGCAGCGGCTAACGCGATTGCACGCGCGGGCCGGGTCGATCCACAGGTTCTTGCTGATATTCTCAATGAACCATCTTTCACTTCCTAACATTGTGATCCAGACAGCTATTTATCATAGATCTTAGTAATCTCTTGCTGAATCTGCTGGCTTAGATCATTAGTACGCTTTAGTGTCTGTTCAAGCAATGAGACAAGCTGTTCCACACTAGGCTTGCCGGCCTCAGCGCCTTCTGGTGTTGTATTAGTCGTCTGTTGGGGTTGATCAACAACTTGCTGTGCAACGATCGCTGCTTGTGTTTCGTCAAGGATACGACGCATCTCCTCAGCACGACTCATCAGCGTAAAAAGTGTATTGTCGGGCGGAAGTGGTGGTAGTTCACCAGTTTTGCGCTTGGCGTGATCTACATAGAGTTCTAAACGCGCTCGCTCAGATAGATAGAACTCCTGCATTATGTTATGTAGCATCACATTGACATCAACAATCGCTGCCAACACACCAGGACGATAGAAGAAATTGCCTAGCGCAAGTTTGAACTCGCGTAATTTCGTTTTGTAGTTCTTCTCAACAATATCCTGCATACGCTCGACTTTGAGTAGCGATTCGCTATAGCGTTCGAGCCAATTAAGCACTTCGCCTTCCTGAAAGCCAGTATCTAACTCCAGCCCCAGTTCGCTGAATATCTTCTCTAACTTCTGTTTGAGATTACGCTCCGCTCTTAGTACCACCATACGCTCCGCACCAGGAATACGAAATGAACCCCAGCGCGTTACTATCAAGTCGAGCTTGTCACGAGTGGTAGTCGATTTTTCGTGCCTAGTCAGGTAAAAACGGATAATACGTTCAAGCGAGGTAGATTCAGGCGTGCCTACGCTCTCAAAGAGGCGTCGCATATTCGACGGGCTGACACGCTCATCATTAGCTTCGATACGGGCGCGGAATTCATCTAGTCGCTTCACAAGTGTTTGTACTTGCTCAGGGGGGTATTCTAGTGGCGCACGCCGCCATCGCTCCGCCATCTCAGCGATATCGCTGCTATCATAGCTTGATAGTTCATCACCGTAGAGCGAGATAGTGTTGATGGTAGTAAGAAATTGGCTGGTGGTAGCCAACATCATATACTCATCATAATAATTTCGCCTCTTGCGAGATACTTCCGACGGTTTGCTAACGGGATTATCATTATTAGGGTCAAAGAAGAACGGCAGATCTTTTTCGGACACACGCACCTCCTGGTTCTAAAGCAACCCTGTTCCCCTTTAATCCAAATTCTCCGGGAGTTGCTGGCTAACCGAACAGATAGGGGAGATCGTAGGCCATAGTATCAACTTGAGCAGACCAAGTCAATTGGAAGGCTAACCGTCGGTTCTCTGCTACATTGTCAGGACGTGGGATTTATGCTAGTCTGCCAACTCTTAACCTTGTACCGAAACCGGCTTTCGGCAGGAGAAAGTTATGGCGAACATACTGCCTTATCAAGGCAAGTTGCCTAAAATCGATGTTAGTGTCTTTGTTGCACCTACTGCTGTGATTATTGGTGATGTCGAGATCGGCGCTCACTCTAGTGTCTGGTTCAACACTGTGATCCGTGGCGATGTCTACTATATACGTATTGGTAGCAATACTAACATACAGGACTGTTCGGTAATTCATGTTACTACTGATACCTATCCAACTATCATTGGTGATGCAGTAACAATGGGCCATGGCGTGATCTTGCATGGCTGTACGGTTAAGGATGGCGCACTGATCGGTATGGGCGCAATTGTTCTGGACGGCGCTGAGGTTGGCGAGCAGTCATTGATTGCTGCCGGCACGATGGTACCTATGGGAATGAAGATCCCACCACGCTCATTAGTAGCTGGCGTACCTGCTAAGGTGAAACGAGAATTGACCCCTGATGATCTTCATCGTATGCAGATCAATTGGCAACACTACGTTGAACTAAAGGATGAATATTTGGAAGCGAGATTAAATGATTAAGACAGTAAAGTACACTAGAGATATTTTACCAAGCGAATTTACTACAGACAGTTCTGCACATTCGCATCGCTTCCAGCATGTTGAAGCAGTTGCACGTGAAGCATTTCGTCGCTATCGGTTTCAAGAGATTCGCACCCCTATCTTTGAGCATACAGATCTGTTTGCACGTGGTGTTGGCGAGGAGACCGATATTGTCTCAAAGGAGATGTATAGCTGGACCGATATCAATGGTGACAAACTTACACTACGACCAGAAAATACGGCTCCCGTGATCCGTGCCTTTATCGAGCATAAAATATGGACACAATCTGATCTTGTTAAGCTCTACTATATAGGTCCACAGTTTCGTCGTGAACGTGGCGCGAAAGGACGCTTTCGCCAGTTCTATCAAATTGGTGTTGAAGTGATTGGTAAGAGTGATAATCCTGCCATTGAGGCAGAAGTGATCGAGATGATTCAATGGATGCTCGAACAGTGCCGTATCACTGATACACAGCTATTAATCAATTCGGTTGGTTGCCGAAATTGCCGTCCTCGTCTTAATGAGATGTTGCGTGCCGAGATTGGACCACGCTTAGCGCAGATGTGCGCTAACTGTAATCAGCGCTATCAGACCAATATTCTGCGTGTGCTCGATTGTAAAGAGGATGTAGATATCGTCCGTCAACTCCCATCAACGCTAGAGCTATTGTGCCAAGAATGTGCTGATCATTTCGCTGAATTCCGTCGCCATCTAGAAGCACGTGGAATCAATTATCAGATCGATTCGCGACTAGTGCGCGGACTCGATTACTATACGCGAACCGCATTTGAAGTTACTTCTTATTCAGGAAGTTTAGGAGCGCAAAATTCCTTGCTCGGTGGTGGTCGCTATGATGGGCTTTCTGAAACGCTCGGTGGACCGCCCGTTAAAGGATTTGGCTTTGCGCTGGGGCTGGATCGCTTTGTAATGTCATTACCTGAGGATGTAACTGATCCAGCGCAACCACAAATCTTTCTTGCTCACTTAGGCAAGCAGGCTTTTGAGTTCACATTGCTATTAGCAAGTCGTCTACGCAAGCAAGGAATAGGCTGTGCAATGGATTTTGAGAGTCGTAGTCTGAAAAGTTCTATGCGGCTAGCCGATAAGTCACAAGCAAAATATGCTCTACTTATAGGAGATAATGAATTGGCCAGTGGTCGCTTCATTCTACGTGATATGGCAAGCGGCCTACAGACCGAAATTACCGAAGCGGATTTAATCGCTAAGCTCAAGGCAGGAATCGAATAATGTTAGATAATTTAGGAACACTGAAACGAACACACAGGGCCGGCGAACTACGTGCCGAGCATGTAGGCCAATCAGTCACCTTAATGGGCTGGGTGCATAGACGGCGTGATTTCGGCCCACTCACTTTTATTGATCTACGTGATCGCGAAGGTATCACACAAGTGGTATTCAATGAAGAACGTTTCCCGCAAGCGCATGCTAAAGCTAAGCGGCTACGTTCTGAATACACCTGCGCTGTACAGGGTCAAGTTGTCAAGCGTACCGATGATACGATCAATCCCAATATTAATACTGGCGAAATCGAAGTAGTTGCGGAACAGCTCTTCATCTTTAATGAGGCGAAGACACCTCCTTTCGAACTAGATACGCCTAAACCTCCCGCAGAAGATCTGCGGCTCAAGTACCGCTACTTAGATTTGCGCCGCCAGAAGATGCAAGAGAATCTACGACTACGCCATAGACTCACTATGATGGCGCGAAATTATCTAGATCGTGAAGGATTCTTTGAGATTGAGACACCCATCCTAACCAAATCAACACCTGAAGGAGCACGCGACTATTTGGTGCCTAGTCGTCTTAATCCAGGTGAGTTTTATGCCTTACCTCAATCTCCACAACTCTTCAAACAGATCTTGATGATTGCCGGAATGGACCGTTACTACCAGATCGCACGCTGTTTTCGTGATGAGGATCTGCGTGCTGATCGTCAACCGGAGTTTACTCAGATCGATATTGAGATGTCATTCGCACAACCAGAAGATATCTTTAGTTTAATTGAGCCACTGATTGTAGAGATGTTTGCTGCACGCGATATTGTGGTGCCCAGACCTTTCCCACGGTTAAGCTATGATGAAGCGATGACCCGTTTTGGCTCAGACAAACCGGATACGCGTTTTGGTATGGAACTGGTAGATCTTAGTGATCTGATAGCTGGCAGCGGGTTTGCCGCATTCGAAAAACTTCTTGAAGAAGGCGGACAGATAAAAGCAATAATGCTCCAGGGTGGGGCAAAATATGCGCGTAACCAGATTGATAATCTGATTGCCTATGTGCGCGAAAAGCATGGCGCAGCAGGTATGGCCTGGATCAAATTAAGCGAGACAAATGAACTGACCTCTTCATTGTTAAAGAATCTAGGTGAAGAGAGACTACGTCAGTTTGCCGCACGTGCTGGTGCTAATGCAGGTGATATGGTCTGTATCATTGCTGGTACACGCGACTTGGTTGCTGATGCTTTAGGTGGACTACGGCTAGAGCTAGGGCGACGAGAAAATCTTATCGACAATAATAAATGGCATTTCCTTTGGGTGACTGAATTTCCTATGTTTGAATATCATTCAGAGGATAAGCGCTGGTATGCTAAACATCATCCCTTCACTTCACCACGTGATGAGGATCTAGAGAAATTAACAGGCGACAATCCACAACCAGGTGATGTTTATGCCAAAGCCTATGACCTAGTCTTGAATGGAGTAGAACTAGGAGGTGGCTCCATACGTATCCATCGCCCTGATATTCAGCAAGATATATTCCGTGTGTTAGGGTTTACTGATGAAGAAGCGCGACGGCGATTTGGTTTCTTCCTAGATGCACTCACACATGGAACACCACCACATGGTGGCATTGCACTAGGTCTGGATCGATTGGTAGCACTACTAGCTGGTGAATCCTCGATTCGTGAAGTGATTGCTTTCCCAAAGACAGCACGTGCCTCCTGTCTAATGACCGATTCGCCTAGCGAAGTCTCCTCTGAACAGTTGAAGGAGCTGCGTATACGCATCGATCGATAAGGCAGGATAGTATCTATACACTCTCACATTCGAGAAGATTCTTAGCAGGTAATTGCTTGCGCCTGCTAAGAATTTGCTCTAAAATTGTTCTATTCTGTATGTAAATTTACCCATAATTTATAACCGTATCGGTTTTAGCGAAGAAGGATTGAGGAAATTAAGTATGGACATCAAGCGTCGATTGCCGATTATTTTGTTAATTGTTGCCAGCGTACTTACGCTCACTGGTACTGGCTGCGCGACCAAGAAATATGTCCGTCGAACCGTCGATGAACGAGTGACACCATTAGAAGGACGCACTCAAGAGTTGGAAGAGACGGTACGACGTAACACACAGGATATTCGCGAAGTCGATGACCGGCTCTCCAAGCGTATCGAGGGCGTTAGCACTCGCGTAGACAAGGCCCAAGCCACCGCCGATACCGCGATTGTCAAGGCTGCTGAGGCTGATGAGCATGCCGGGCGCGCGGAACAGCGTGTTGAAGATCTACGCTCTAATCTGGATCGTTTTACATTGTTAACCTCTATTTCGGTAAACTTCAAGGTCAACAGCTCTGAACTAAACGATGAGGCGAGAGCACAGCTTGATACGCTAGCTTTGGAAGCTAAGAATCACACTGGTTACATTCTTGAGATTCAAGGCTTCGCTGATTCTACTGGCAATGAGAAGATTAATGACAAATTGAGTCAGCAACGTGCCGAATCGGTGCAGCGCTATTTGGGTCGTCAGCATCAGATTCCGCTTTATAAAATGTCCATTCTTGGCCTTGGTGAATTGCAGGAAGAACCTGTGGAGACTGGCCGTAGCGCAGTACGTGAGGCCCGTGCGAGAAATCGCCGTGTTGATGTCCGCTTACTGGTCAATAATGCAGTAAGTCCCAATGGTACTCAAACCTCTACACCACAGCCCTAAGACAGATCAAAATTAGAAAGGCACAGTAATCACAGAGAATAGCTCTCTTTCTGTGATTACTGTGCCTTTCTAATTTTAGCCCTGTTGTCGTTGTAACGCCAAGCGATTAGCCATATTGCGTAACACATCAGGAATGCCACGGTTTTTGCCAAGCGCCTTAAGATCACGCAATTGCAGTCTATTAAGGAAAGACATGGTAAAGGTAAGCGGAGTACGTGGATTGCGCACAAGGTTATGCATAATGGTGTAGTTACTTGTCCAAGCACGATTCATAGAGATATTACGTAGTACCTCTTCGCTGATCCCTTTAAGATTGGAGATCGATTCCACTTCACCCTCTGTGATACGTGGATTCTTAAGCACTGCAGAAGAGACCAAGCGGTTGGAATCGCGTGCCAACATAATACGAGCTTCACGATTACCCTTGAGGGCAAGAAAGATACGTTCTTTAACCGTCATCATAGCAACTAACTGGAAGAGCGATTTGCGCTCCATAGTGATCTCTTCGCCTTCCAGTTCGGCTTCATAAATGAAGCGACGCAATTCTGCTTCTGGATCGAGTAGTAGAGAATCGCCATCTTCAATCTTAACGCCACTATCAACTTCAAATTGTGTCAATACCTGCTGGAACTCTTCTTCAGAAATTTGTGCGCCTAGTGCTTGAGCCAGACGAGCACGTGCTTTCTGCTCTTCGGCTACTCGTGTAACACCAAATTCCTTTTCAAAGAACTCGACCTTCACTTCACGGGCACGCCGTTCTGCTTCCGGAGAGCGATTAGGATTGACCAATATTGCTTCGATAATTGCAGGATGGCGAATAAGACGTTGCTGGTTGATCGTGATTGCTTCCAGTAATGAGGCGCTCACAGGTCGGGCGGCCAGTTGAGCAATCGCTTCATCGGGTGTCAACTTATTCAAGATAATAGCTTCCAAGACATCTTGTGGACTTCTTTCCCAGATAGCTAAGAAGCTAAGTACTTCCAGTGAGACATTAGGATTTTGTACGATCGGCAGCAGTGTTTTAACATCTATACCTTTTAAAGTCTCTGCGACTGCTATACGTATATCCTCTTCTGGATCCTGGCGCAAGGTGATCATTGCCTCAAGCATCTCTTCTTGCGCAAGCGGCAGCATACCACGAGCTGCCGCCATACGAGCCGGTTTTGGGGCACTGCCTGATTTTAGTGCTGTCAATATAGGATTAGACATATTACGGTCTATTTCACCTCGCTACATACCACAACATTTCTTGAATTTCTTACCCGATTTACAGGGGCAAGGATCATTGCGCCCTACCTTGGGCGAAGTATGTACCACCGTCTTCGGTTTGCCATCAGGCTCTTCACCAGCAGCCAATGCCGATGAGTTAGCTTTAGTAAAGTTGATTGGGGTACGACGACGGCGCTGTACAGGAGGTGGTTGCTCCTCGCGCACAAACTTTACGTTGAAGAGAATTCGTGTAGTCTCTTCATCAATACGATCGATCATATCGTCAAAGAGTAGCTTAGTCTCTTTCTTGTACTCAACAAGCGGATCCTTCTGACCATAGCCCCGTAATCCTATGCCCTCTTTTAGGTGATCGACATTAAGAAGGTGATCTTTCCATTGCTGATCAACCACTTCGAGCATAATCATACGTTCATAATGTCTCATAAACTCTACTCCTACCAAGGTCTCTTTCTCTTGGTAGCGAGCGTTCAGTTTCGACCAGATCTGTTCTTTGATCTCATCTGAGGAGAGTTCATCTAACTTGACACCTTCCGTCTCCACATCGAAACCATATAGGTCACGTAGCTTCAGTTTTAGACCATCATAGTTCCACTCATCCGGATCTATTTCGCGTCCAGCAAATTGATCGACAATATCGATAAAGAGATCTTCAGCAATATTGATAAACTGGCGTGCGCCACTATCCTCAAGCAATTCACGACGCAGTCCATAGATCGTCTCACGTTGACGATTCATTACATCGTCATATTCAAGCAGGTGTTTGCGAATCGAGAAATTATGTGCTTCAACCGATTTCTGTGCACCTTCAATACGCTTGCTGACCAGCCGACTCTCAATCGCTACTCCCTTCTCCATACCAAGTGTGAGCATCAAATTCTTGACTCGCTCGCCTCCGAAGATACGCATTAGATCGTCTTCTAGCGAGAGATAGAACCGTGATGCACCAGGATCGCCTTGACGGCCAGCACGACCACGCAATTGGTTATCAATACGGCGAGATTCATGCCGTTCTGTGCCTATGATATAAAGTCCGCCCAGGGATACCACTTCTGCATGCTCTGCATCTGTGATCTTCTTTGCTTGCTCAAAAGACTTTTCGAATTGCTCTGGCAAGGCTTCGTCAGGATTGATCTCCTGCTTTTTAAGAAACTCTTTAGCAAGAAATTCAGGATTGCCACCCAGTAGTATGTCTGTACCACGACCAGCCATGTTAGTTGCAATTGTGACGGTTCCTTTGCGCCCTGCTTGTGCAACAATATCGGCTTCACGAGCGGCATTTTCCGGCTTAGCATTGAGGACATTATGTGCGATACCGAGTTTTTTCAGGCGGCGGGCCAGCATCTCGGAACTCTCTACCGAGACTGTACCAACCAACATCGGCTGCCCTTTCTTATGTGAATCTTGAATATCCTCAACTACAGCATCCCATTTCTCGTCTGCGGTGCGGAAGATCACATCCGAGTGATCGGTGCGAACCATAGGTCTATGGGTAGGAATGATGAATACATCAAGATTGTAGATCTTGGCAAACTCGGCGGCTTCTGTTTCTGCTGTACCAGTCATACCAGCAAGCTTACTGTACATACGGAAGTAGTTTTGTAGTGTAATGGTAGCAAGGGTCTGATTTTCACGCTCGATCTTAACGCCCTCTTTAGCTTCAACGGCCTGATGTAGGCCGTCTGACCAGCGCCGGCCTGGCATTATGCGTCCGGTGAATTCATCGACGATAATTACCTCGCCATCTTTAACTATGTACTGCTTATCACGATGGTAAAGCGTATGAGCTTTTAGAGCCTGATTAAGACAATGTAGAATCTCCATATTGGATGGATCGTAGAGATTGCCGCAAGCTAATATCTTCTCTGACTTCTCAATGCCCTCTTCGGTAAGCGAAGCGGAGTGTGCCTTTTCATCAACCTGAAAATCGGTCTCTTGCTTAAGTTTGGGAATAACATCATTAGCAGCATAGTATTTCTCTACAGATTCTTCGGAAGCGCCAGAGATAATTAGGGGAGTACGAGCTTCATCAATGAGAATCGAGTCAACCTCATCCACGATTGCGTAATTGTGGCCACGTTGTACACAGGTTGAGAGATCAAACTTCATATTGTCTCTCAGGTAATCAAAGCCGAACTCGTTGTTAGTGCCATAGGTAATATCAGCAGCATATGCTTCTTGTCGCTGGAAATCATCCATATCATTTTGTATACAGCCCACTGTCATACCTAGGAAACGATATATTTTGCCCATCCATTCCGAGTCACGACGAGCCAGATAATCATTGACTGTAACAACGTGTACGCCTTTACCTTCTAACGCATTAAGATAAACAGGAAGGGTAGCGACTAGTGTTTTACCTTCACCAGTCCGCATCTCTGCGATTGCGCCATCATGTAAGATCATTCCGCCAATCAATTGCACATCGAAATGGCGCATACCCGTGCTGCGTTTTGAAGCCTCACGCACAGCCGCGAAGGCTTCTGGTAAAAGCTCATCAATAGTAGCGCCCTGCTCTAATCGTTCGCGGAAATTAGCTGTTTTAGTGCGCAACTGCTCATCTGAAAGGCGTGCCATCTGAGCCTCTAGTTCATTAATTATTGCTACTTTTGGCCAGAGTTGTTTGAGTCGCCGCTCGTTTGCGCTACCGAAAATCTTAGTCAATATTTTATTGAAGATCATAATCTCAATACCCATCCCTAGAGACAAAGAGACATAAGCCCAGAGCCTTAAATAGCTCTGTCAGAACCCCTGCATCTTTGTCATTAACAGAAACCATTATTCCCAACGCCAAATCCGCTCTTCAGATTGCTATAGAGCACTGTATGCGGACGGCTACTAACTAACAAATTGTAGGGGATGGCGCACAGTGAGTCAAGGAACAGATGTCGTTGCAGAGGGTCTTTCAAAGGTATGATATCTATTGCAAATACATCGCTTAAGCTAGCATTGCGATCGCTCTTGAGTTCATTTATACTGGGTCGTCAATCCTCGCTAAGGAAGAGCTTATGAAATGCCCTATTTGTCATCAGGAGACAACCTGGCAAGAGAACCCGAACCGACCGTTCTGCTCCGAACGCTGTAAGATGATCGATTTAGGTAAGTGGGCCGAAGGTGAGTATCGTATTGAGGGCGGACCCGCTTCAGAAGAGCCTAACAAACTGCCACCAACTGAACGCAATGAAGAGGAAGGTATATGATAGGACAACCGGATATGAATGATGAAGGGAAAACAAATCTGATCTGTCGTCTACGCCTGCAACGTCGCGCCAAGATCGTGGCAACTATTGGACCAGCTTCCCGCACATTGCCAGTGATACGTGAACTGGCCCATGCGGGACTAGATGTGGCACGTATAAATATGTCTCATGGCAGTCATGCAGAGCATGCTCAAGCGATCGGCTATCTACGTGCAGTCAGTGAAGAGATGCATAAACCGATCGCTATCCTAATGGATTTATGTGGTCCCAAAATCCGTACAGGACAATTAAAGGGTGGACAGCCAATAGAACTAGTGGCTGGTAATCTACTAACCATCACGATTGACCCCATTGAAGGTGATGCTACATGTATAAGCGCCCACTATCCTTACCTAATACAAGATCTACGTGTAGGTGATCAGATCCTGCTAGATGATGGATTAATTGATCTCACAGTAGAAGAGAAGCATCAACGTGAGATTGTCTGTCGTGTTGTGCATGGCAGTCGGCTTAGTGAGCGCAAAGGGATAAATCTGCCTGGCGTACCACTCTCAATACCATCGCTCACTGAGAAGGACAAAAAAGATCTAGAATTTGGTATACAACAGCGTGTCGATTATGTTGCCCTCTCATTTGTGCGTAGTGCACAAGATTGCCAAGATACCAAGGCGCTTATTGAACAGCTAGCTAAGGAAAATAATAGTCATATACCTCCACTTATTGCCAAGATCGAAAAGCGTGAAGCCTTGAAAGTGCTCGATGATATTCTTGAGGTCGCAGATGGAATAATGGTCGCACGTGGCGATCTGGGTGTAGAGACAGCCGCTGAGAGCGTGCCTGTCTATCAGAAAGAACTGATACGTAAGGCCAATAGAATTGGCAAACTGGTTATTACAGCAACACAGATGTTGCAATCGATGATTGAGAATCCTCGACCTACCCGTGCAGAGGCTTCTGATGTTGCTAATGCAGTATTAGATGGCACAGATGCAGTGATGCTCTCTGGAGAAACCGCCGCAGGCGCCTATCCAGTAGAAGCGGTACGAACAATGGATCGTATTGTACGCTACACAGAAGAGGCTATCTACAAACAGATCTTTTTTCGTTACGACCGCCGACGGCGTGAACTACTGAGCGATAACACTGGCTCTTATGGGCGTGCGCTTGCAGAAGCAGCAACATTTGCAGCCGATGAGATAGCTGCCCCGCTTATTGTGGTATTTACTGAAAGCGGCTATATGGCTCAGCATGTAGTAGCGCTACGACCAAAACAGGAGATTATTGCTTTCACACCAGTGCTAGCAACCTACCGCCGATTGGCTGCGATTTGGGGTACAGAAAGCTTTTTGCTACAGAGCACGGATCTTTCCGATCAACTGTTTACCATTACAGATAAGGTGCTCACTAAACTGAACCTTGTACAGCCAGGAGAAACGGTGGTTATGGTGGCTGGCAGCATCTCTGGCGTGCCACTTTCCAATATGGTGAAACTGCATCGGGTAAACCTATTGA
>JBFLVQ010000161.1:0-15115 GCA_040758525.1 Acidobacteriota bacterium | reverse complement strand
GCGGTGGCTAGCTTGGCACTGGGTAATCCTAATAAGCAATGTTCAATACGTAGGTAAGTCTCCGCTACTATTGTGACAGGATATTTTAATAAAAGATCGTAGTTTTCATGTATGCTGCCACCTAAGGAGTTTTCCAATGGTAGCGCACCACACTGCACCTGGTTATCAACAATAGCTTGAAATACATCGGTAAAGGAGCGGAAACCGAGTGGTCTACCTACACGGCTGGCCGCAATCTCACTGTAAGCGCCTGGTTCACCCTGAAACCCGACTATCATTGTTTAACACCTCATTGGTTCAATTTCCTGATCGCGGCACTGCGCATAACTTCAATAGATGGTACCACTCCCATCCATAGACGGAACTGCTCGACGGCTTGTGCAATCAACATCTCTAGCCCTCCCAACACTGGCACACCGGCAGCTTGCGCAGCACGTAATAAGGGTGTTTGTGGTGGGTTGTAAATTAGATCATAAACAAGTCCACAATGTGATAAGAGATCTGCACTAATGGGCATCTCTTGCTCACCTGACCAACCCTGCATTCCAATTGGCGTGGTATTTACCAAAAGATCGCAAGGCAACTTTATTGCTTCAATGAAAGGACGGCATTTTACATCAAAACGCTCAGCAAAATAGGCTAGCCGTGTCGAATCACGGCCATAAACAGTAATATCTGCACGCTCTGCCTTAAGTCCTGCCACGACAGCACGCGCCGCGCCACCACTACCAAGCACCGCCACTCTTGCGCCATCCAATTCTATGTGTCCTGCCAGTGGCGCCAATGCACCGACAACATCTGTGTTATAACCACGTAATCGCTCACCTGCACAGACAATTGTATTAACAGCGCCAACCTGTTCTGCACTTATGTCGATCTCATCAAGTAGTGGCATAATCGCTACCTTATGAGGCACAGTGACACTGGCACCGCGGAACTGCCATTGTATCAGTCTTGAGGAACGGCGCAGAAAACCTGTTAAGAAATCTGGCAATTCCTCTCCAGTCAGTGCAATTGGTAGGTAGACGGCATCTAGCCCTAGATCAGCAAAGGCGGCATTATGTATATGGGGCGAGACAGAATGGCCAACAGGATTACCAAGCAGCGCGCAAACCATCGTCTCTTTTGTGATCGATTTAATATGGTAAAGCGAGAGCAGCTCATTAAGACTAAATTGGCCAGGCGCAGATTCAGCGCCCCTCTTGAATGCGGCAAAGGTAAGGAAACCACCCAGACTAGGCGCCAATATACGGCTGATACGTCCTGCTTCACCCATTGCTAGTGCGATAATAGGCATATGTTCAGTACCGGCTATCTCTAGCAATTTGAATATTGTCAGGACATCGCCGACTCGATCAGCCTGCGCAGCAACCTTAACAACATCTGGAGCAAAAGCCGCCAGCCGATGGTAAATGCTTATCAACTCTCTCTCTACACAACTATTGAAATCATGATGTGAAAGAATTATCTGTGGGTAACGATCAAATAGGCGCAGATAGGTATTATAAAAATGTAGACCAATAGTATTGTCGGCATTTAGATCAAAGTCGAAATAGTCTTGTGCAAATGGTGGCTGGCGTCTGTTAATTAGCTGTTTAAGATGCTCTGCAGTAGAGCTAGCAGATTCTCTTTGACCACTACGATGAGTAAAGATAAGTGGTCGAGAACTAGCTGCACATGCCTGTCTAAGAATCTCTTCAGTATGTTGATATAGATCCCTATCCTGCAAACAATCGAGTCGTATCTCAACAAGATCCGCCTGTCTAGCAGCCTCCGCTATCTCCACAAGCGCTGCTGCCCAATGTGGCGCAGTTATCGCAACAGCAATACGGACCTCATTCAGGGATACTGGCATCTTTTGCTTTTCCCAATAAGGTTGATGATGTAGCGGCTGCCTTACGCTGCCGTAGCGCTTCATAGAGCACTATTCCAGCAGCTACTGAAACATTGAGTGAGCTTACTCGCCCTAGTAGCGGAATAGCGACTGATGTATCGCAATGCTCTTTGACTAGCCGACGTAAGCCTTTGCCCTCACTACCAAACACTAACGCAGTCGCGCCTTTATAGTCCCATTTTGTATAGTCAGTGGCACTACCTGCCTCGATTGCCACCACCCAGACCCCTTTTGCCTTCAAAGCATCTATAGTTTGAGTTAGATTGGTAACACGCGCTACGGGCAGATATTCGACAGCGCCAGCAGAGGCTTTGACAACCACTTCGGTAATACCCACCGAATGATGTTCAGGAATGATGATAGCCTGTGCACCGGCGCATTCTGCACTACGTATGATTGCGCCTAGATTATGGGGATCTTCTATATTATCGAGCAACACCAATAATGAATCTGGGTTTATATCGGTTAGAATGTCTTCTATATCTACATATTCAGCAGGCTGTACAAAGGCAATTACCCCTTGATGATTAGCGCCTCCAGCAAGACGCTCCAGATAAGCCCGTTTCTCTTGCTTAATAGGAATATTGGCACGCTGAGCAGCAGCCAGTAACTCTTCTAGGCGGGCTGGACGGCTGCCTTGAGCCAATAATATTTGGCTAATACGACGACGGCGTGCACGTAATGCTTCCAAAACAGGATTCAGGCCATAGATATAACTCATTGATGACTACTCAGATTTTTTTGTTTTAGCAGTACTTAATAGATTGTACCGCATACGTGAGTAGCGATTAAACTGTAACTCGTTGTCATAATAGAAGACCGAACGAGTAGCAAATTTGCCCGCCGTAAGCATCTGTGCGCGACGCAAACCTAGACTCTCATTACGACTAGTTGAAGGCCAAATCAGTTCAAGCAGTTTTACGTACTGTCGAAACTCGCTATCGTAGACCGCCTCAGCAGCCGCGCCACGTAGTGTTGCTACCAACATACGGAAGTTTTCTGCTGTTGTCAGTTTCATCTTATTGCCCAGACTGGAATAGTCGAAAGATTCAGAACGTATACGAAAACTATTCTCAAGCGAGAGTGTGTAGACATCCAGGAGTGGTTGTTCATCAACAAACTCGACCGCATTGGTAATCTCCCGTTCTGTCTTGCCAAAACCTTTGTTCTGTTCGGTAGCTTGCATCTGACGATAGCGAATCTTACCTTCTACAATTAATTTGATCTCTTGTGTAGCAATAGTATGGAAAGAGTCCTGTACGCCTTCTGCGCTGATCGTAATAGTGGCGCCATCGATTGCCTGCAGTCGTCTGATACGCCGATTAGGATTAGCTGCTTGTAGAACCTCGTCACTGAGTATCATTAATTGCAAACCACTTGTTTGTAACTGTTCCTGTATTGCCTTAGCCTCCAGTTCATATTGAAAGCGTGCTAATGGGAAGGGACAATGATAGCCGAGCAGTTGTCGTAGTTCCATTTCACTGAAAGGCGTTAGGCCGGCCAATTTGCTGAGCACCTGTTCGGTTTCAGCTTCGTAGGAGACTAGCACAACATTGTAGCCAGATAGATTCTGCTGTAATTGGCTAGAGATCTGTGAGAGTGGATCTAGACCCGCTTTGGTCTCTATATCGCGTGTCTTCACTGCCCGCGCCACTACTGCTTCTGCAGAGATCGACTCCTGTACCGGCAATTGCTCACCACAATAGATACAGTTTTTACGTAGTGCGCTGTTATTGCGCGCACACTTCGGACAGGCAAGTAACTCTGTCGTCACAACCCTCTCCTCCCATGATTCGTTAAGATTAAATAAATACTAGGCAAACAGAATTAGCATTAGCGATCAGGAGAAACTTTAGCATAACAATACCTATGGGAAAATAGTTTGCACTAATCTGTGCTAGTTAAAATTGGCTTCGCTTCTATAACTATAAACAACTTATCGATTGATTATCCTAATCACTTTGGTAACTAAAAATGGCTCAGGAAATAGTGACCAGTGTCAAAACGCCACATTTTTCTAGGGGTTATCATCTGGTAACGTGTCTAATTGACCCGTTACTTACAGGCAATAGCTATATGTTTCCTACCATTAGCTTTTGCCGTGTGTCTAATTGACCCGTAGGCTATTTTTGGCTAATCTGCTAAGAGTTTGTGTAACATAGCTAAGTCCAACAAAATCAAGATTAAAGACAGGATTAAAGGGATTATCAGTAAAATGGCCCCTTTTTTGCTATGCATTACTGTGCCATTACATCCTTTTCGCCTATATTTGCAAAGACTATAGGGACGGACCTGTCATATTTTCGCCCTTTAGCATATATAAGTAAGCTTCTAGCAGCGGGTTAGCAATGACTGGCCGAGCGCATTAAGAAGTTAATTTTGCAATTTTATTATCGGGTTCTAATGATTGAGATTGACGCAGTAGGTGAAGAGGCAAGTTTGGTAGTTATGGCAGCCTGCTTTCAGCTTAGCGCGTTTGATCAGCCCGCCTCACCATGATGCAGGGCAGCGAGGACGCAAGACTCTGGATCAATTGGGACTTAATGCTGATAGCTGACAGCTGAGTGCTTTTTAACAAAGTCTGAGAATCGTATTGAAGAGTATTTGTACTGATAAGCTTCTAGCGAATTTCTCGGGTGTGGAAGGCGCGAGCCTGACTAAGATCACGCGACCGAAAAAGTCTGCGTTAAGGAGAGATGGAAACTATGCGATCGTTCAAGAAATATGTCGAAAAGGGATTAAGCTTCATCGCCGGCAAAGCATTTGATGGCATCCAACGGATTAATCAGTATAAGCCGAATCCATCATTCACTCCCAAATGGTCAGACAAGCCGATTTTAAAATCCTGGCAAAAGACCAAGCCGACATTAGGGTGGCCACGTACTACTGATTCGCTCTGTCCAAAGTGTGTAATTGAAGCGCGCAAACAGATTATTAATGGCGAAAAAGACTATCGCATGCTGATCAATGAGCATGTAGGTGAGATCAAAGCACAGATTATTGAGCGTGACGGACAAGTTTGGATGGTTAAGGAGTGTCCGGAGCATGGAAAGCTTGAGGACTTGATGGCGATAGATTCGCGATTCCTCTCACATATTGAGAGAATGTTCCCAGGTCGTGACATCCCTGCGCATAATGACGAAAATCTGCACAACCATGGCACTAGTTCGATCAAACATGGCCGCGGTTCGGTGCTTACTGTCGATCTTACTAATCGCTGCAACATGATGTGCGATCCCTGCTTTATGGACGCCAACCAGGTTGGGTTTGTACATGAGCTTTCCTTTGATGAGATCAAAGAAGTTCTTGATAATGCTATTAAAATTAAACCGCGCCGACAGATGTCGGTTCAATTCTCTGGTGGTGAGCCCACGCTCTCACCTTACTTCTTTGATGCTATCGCTTATGCCCGCAAACTTGGCTACAACAGTGTGCAGGCGGCAACCAATGGAATAGAGTTTGCCAAAGACATCAATTTCGCACGTCGCGCCGCTGAAGCTGGTCTACGTTATGCCTATTTGCAATTTGATGGTATTGGCAATGATGCTAATAGTCACCGTCAAATCGGTAACCTTTTTGATGTTAAGCTACGTGCAATTAATAATCTGCATGAAGCCGGCATTGAGATAATACTAGTCACCACACTGGTCAATGGTGTAAATAATGATCAAGTCGGACGCATAATTGAGTTCGCCGTTAACAATCCTAAGAAGATTGCTTTTATTGCCTTCCAACCAGTCTCCTTCACCGGCCGTGATGAAGAGATTACTGATGAGCGGCGTATGCGCCAGCGTTATACACTCTCACACCTAGCCCACGATGTGAAGAAGCAGATGGGATTGACTGAGCCAACCCGTGATTGGTTCCCTATCTCTATAATGAGCACTTTTGCTGATCTTGCTGATGTTGTGCATGGTCCAAATGCAGAATGGGGACAGGTTAGTTGTGGTTGCCACCCCAACTGTGGTGTTGGTACAGCATTGATGATCAACAAGAACACTAAAGAGATGGCGCCGGTGCCAGCCTTCCTGAACATTCCTAGCCTGCTTAAAGATATCACCAAGATCAATGATGCTGCCCGTAATAAATGGTTTTCAAACCTGATGTTGGGCTTAGCACTACTTAAGAACTATAACTCTTATAATTCGCCGAAGAGTTTCTCGCTGCTTGACATGCTCAAGAAGTTTGACAAATCCTTTGCTCTTACCGGCAAGAATTATGGTCGTGTGGTTGGTGAGCAACGGCTTGAGGATATCGAGAAACGGCGTCAGGATCCTTGGAACTTCCTTTTTGTTGCTGGTATGTGGTTCCAAGATCTCTTTAATTATGACTTCCGCCGTACTGAGATGTGTATTATCCCTTATGGTACACAAGAGGGTGAAATCTCATTCTGTGCTTACAATACTGGTATAGGCTGGCGTAATATCATTGAAGAGATGCATAAGAACGCCACTGTAGCCAAGTGGTATAAAGAGCATGGTCGTCATGAGATCTTTGCCAACAATCACAATGTAAATTTAGAGTCGTATGACCATAGCTTGGTGCTTAATGAAGAGGCAGTTCATGCTGTGCGTGAACGTGAAAAAGAGAAGCCTATGACTGCCAAGGATGAGGCTCGTATGATGAGAAAGCTATATCAGCAGAGTGTTCTTAAACAGGTTGGCGGAGATGTCAATCCAGAAGAGAAACTCTTCCAACTCAATAGTAAGAAGCGTGCTGCTGCGACTGCTAGCGCAAGTGTTAGCGCAACGACAAGTAAGACCAATGGTGTAGGGCCGCGTCCATCGGTATAGTTAAAACCTCGTTGCTAATCAATTTCAGCATTGCGAAGATCCCCGGGATAAACTGTTCCGGGGATTTTTTTGAATAGCATCAGGGAGCTAAGAGTTTAAATCTATGGCTAGTTTCTGGTAAAGTGTATGGCTTCGTTTTAAGAACAAGCCAGACATATTTTGAGAGGTTAATCATGAATACAAATAGTGAAACGCTTTTTGAAGCGTACTTAAATCAACATGACCATCAAGCTTGGTGGGAAATTATCAGAACACTGTTGCCGTATATTCATGAAGTAGACCGTAATGCTACACAGATCTGGTTTGCCTTTTACCCGCTTGCGCTTGCACGTGCATTAGCACAGGCAGAAGATCCTGATCAATTGGCTAAAGAACTATTGTTAAAAGGCAGATACTGTCTGAAAGATCATATAGACACTTCCCACCAATTCCTCTATGGTCACCGTTATTGGCCACAAGTGAAAAAGGCCGTTAGTGAGTTAGCAGTATCAGCCAAAGCGCCTGTGAGTCTAGAATTGGCAAAACAGATACGTAATTTAGCCGGCGAGATCGCTCAAAATGTCAACGTTGGGGAATCACTCTTGGTAGGCATTAGCGCGGTTGCTTTTATGACATTACAACAGGTCGGCTTATCTGCCTTTAAAGCTTCGCCTGGAAAGGTAAATATTAGCACTAAGATGGCGCGGCGCTCGCCAGAACAGATTTTGCAAGAGCGTGCCAAAGATGATGATCAGGGACTTTTTGCCTTTTTACGCACGGTTGATAAGCGCTGGACAGTTACCTTTAATGAGAATGATAGCAATGCCTGTTTCAAACTTGTTAATATGCAAGATCTAGCAATGGCTTCGGCAAATGATAAACGTGACTACAAATCACATGATACACGCTGTATAGAAGGGCCTATCCCGGTCGAATGTCGTACTGCTGCCTGTGGTACTTGCTGGGTAGGAATACTAGGCGGCGCTGAGAAACTCTCCGCTGTCACTGCATTGGAAAGACGCAAGATCAAAGAGTTTGGTTACATTGATACAGATGAACCGAAACCATTGATACGCCTTGCCTGTATGGCACAGAGTACTGGCGCAATCTCATTAGTAATCCCGCCCTGGAATGGTGTCTTTGGTAAACAACTCTATAAACAGAAGACTGATAGTAAACAGTCAGACTCCTCACTATTGCCAAATTCATAACTAGAGAGCACAACGCTCTTTGGCCTTCTCTAGTATAAGGAGTAAAGATGAACCTTATTCAACTCTCATCTCGCCGAAGTAAACCTGAACCTGTTGAGCGTATACTGGGCCGTTGGCAATTAGTGCGTAGCGATGCAGGTCTAGAAGCGAACGAGAGTGTAACTATGGAATTTACTCGAGAGGGCAAGTTAATCTACACTTCCAGCGCACCAAGCGGTAGCGAAACCACAGATCTCGTTTATCGTATCACTGGCAATGTTCTTATCACCAATCAGCCTGCGACCTACTCTAATGCTGAATACATAAATTTCTCCTTCGATGTGGGAGAAATTCTTGTATTAGATTATGGTGGAAGTAAAACCTGGTTCAAGCGTGCATGACATTTAGACGGTCGCAGGCTTTGACGAAATGCGCTGCCCAATGTATCTTGAAGAAGGTTATGGCGCGCCTGCTGTTATTACTACCAACAACTACATACCGCACCAAAGCGTTTCTAGATGCGGCATTGCGCTTAGGTATAGATGTGGTAGCGGCTTCAGAATATCCTAGTACACTAGCCGAACAGAACCCTGCATCATTACTTACCGTCAATATATTCGATCCAGTAGAGGCAGCCGCACAGGCCAAAGAGTTTGTTCGTTCCTATCCTGTTGATGCTGTTATCCCCGTTGATGAAGATACTGCCGTGGCTGCTGCTTCAATTGCACAGGCCATTAACCTTAATCACAACAGCCTAACTTCAGTACAGATTGCAAAGAACAAATACCTTATGCGCGAGCGGCTTAGTCAGGCAGGTGTAGCAGTGCCACGTTATTGGCATTTTACTCTTGATGATGATATCGCGATGATAGCCGCGCGTGTTACTTATCCTTGTGTTGTTAAGCCGGTTTTTCTCTCAACCAGTCGTGGTGTAATGCGTGCTAATAATAAAGAAGAGTTTATTGTCGCAGTGCAGCGATTAACAGCGATTCTGAAAAAGCCAGCAGTAGCGCGGCGTGGCGGTGCGGCTGCTCGTGAGGTACTTGCTGAAGAGTTTATTGCTGGTGAAGAGGTGGCATTAGAAGGATTGCTTACAGATAGTAACTTGCGAGTATTAACGATCTTTGATAAACCTGATCCACTTAACGGGCCCTTCTTTGAAGAGACTATCTATGTAACACCATCGCGTCTGCCAATCGAGATTCAGCAACAGATTGAAGAGACAACTGCCGCTGCTACCACAGCAATGGGATTAACACGTGGACCAATACATGCTGAATTGCGTGTTAATAAGCAAGGTGCCTGGGTTATTGAAGTTGCTGCACGTGCGATTGGTGGCTTATGCTCTCGTACTCTACGCTTTGGTGAAGGTATATCTTTAGAAGAATTGATTCTACGCCATGCTCTTGGTGAAGATGTAGATTCACTAAAACGTGAAGAAGCTGCTGCAGGTGTAATGATGATTCCAATCCCACGTGCTGGAATATTGAAGGAGGTTCGCGGTCTGGAAGCTGCCCAAACCGTAGCCAATATTGAAGAGGTGATTATTACAGCGCATATTACCCAACAGCTACAACCTCCACCTGAAGGAGCAAGTTATCTAGGTTTTATCTTTAGTCGTGCTACCACACCAGCACAAACCGAAGCAGCATTACGTGCTGCACATGCAAAACTTGAATTTGTTATCGAATAGGGAAACCCATGTTAAAGCTTAAAGCGAAGCGAACTATTGAACCAACGACCAACATCGTTTTGATCTCTTGTTATGAACTGGGTCATCAGCCTGCCGGGATTGCTTCGTCTATGGGTTTCTTACATGAAGCTGGTTACCAGGCTACAGTGTTAGATCTTTCAGTTACTAAACTTAATGTTGAGCAAGTTCGACAAGCAAAGTTTGTCGGAATATCTGTTCCTATGCATACCGCGCTGCGTCTGGGTGTACGTGTAGCCACAGAGATACGTAGTGTAAACCCAGCCTGCCATATCTGTTTTTATGGACTTTATGCAATACTGAGCGCCAATTATCTGCTTACCACAGTAGCTGACTCCGTGATTGGTGGTGAGTATGAAGAAAAATTACTTGCACTAATAAAAGCGGTAGAGACAGGTGAAAAGATTAATATTGAAAATGTCAGTACTACTACCAGCCTCACCAGTCCTGTATTGAAACGATTGCATTTTCCTATTCCTGATCGTAATCAACTACCATCATTAGAGGTTTATGCTCGACTAATATATCAGGGTGAGCAACGACTGAGCGGTTATGTTGAAGCCAGTCGTGGTTGCTTACACCATTGTACACATTGCCCAATTCCACCTGTATATCAGGGGCGTTTCTTTGTTGTGCCACGTGAAACAGTATTAACTGATATAGGTAATTTAGTACGTGCAGGCGCACAACATATCACTTTTGGCGATCCAGATTTTCTTAATGGTCCTGGCCATTCATTACGTATTGTGCAGGCAATGCACAATCAATTTCCTCAACTGACTTTTGATTTTACAACCAAAGTAGAACATATAATCAAACATCGAGAATTGTTTCCTCTGTTAGGCGCACTTGGCTGCCTATTTGTGATCTCAGCAGTGGAATCGCTTAGTGAGCTTGTCTTGGCACGTTTAGCAAAAGGACATACACGCGCAGATGTATTTACTGCACTGGAAATAACACGTAACGCCAGTATTGCATTAAGACCAACTTTTGTACCATTTACTCCCTGGTCTACACTAGATGATTATATAGAGCTGCTTGAATTTATACATTGCCAAGATCTTGTTGATCATGTCGATCCAATACAGTATGCGATCCGTCTGCTTGTTCCCCCTGGCTCATTATTGCTTACACAAGCAGGAACAGAGCAATGGTTGGGTCCACTTGTTGAAGAGTCTTTTTCTTACTCTTGGCAACATACAGATATACGTCTAGATCAGTTACAGCAACAGGTTCGCTCATTAGTTGAAACCGCTGTGAAAGAGAATCGTGATTGCTACTATATTTTCCGCGAGATTCTTGCATTGGCTTATACAGCGCGAGGTGACCAGTGTGCTGAATTACCAGTGCCATCTTTCTTGCGACGGCGTCCACCTAGACTTACAGAAGCATGGTTCTGCTGAGCGGAACCTACTCAAGACCAGTTTGGTCTAATCGAAAAAAGCACAGGGATTTGAACCGTGACGCCAGCTTAATTGCCAATCACCTCAGTGTTATAATGAGCAAGAAAGCGCTATGAGTCGATAAGGCAAGGAAGCTTAGCGTACTATCAAGTAAGGAGCATTAATATGGATCAAATTCAGATAAAGGCTAACGTAGATAAACAGGACATACATATCTGCAGATTCATGGTTGACCGGCCTGTACACTCTGGCGCGGTTATCTTTAATAGCAAAGAGGAAGCAGAGAAACACGAACTAGCCAAGAGACTCTTCGGTATTCCCGTTGTTACCAAGGTAGAACTCGACAACAACCTGGTTGTTATTACTAAGAGCAATACAGATGAATGGCAGCGGATCGGCAAAGAGATTGGCGCCTCCATTCGTAGATATTTGCAACCAGAAGCATATCAGGGTGATTTAGTATCATCAGAAATTATTAGAGAGAAAGTACAGCATGTGCTCGACTCTCAGATCAATCCTAATCTTGCCTCTCATGGTGGTTATGTCGAGTTGATCAGTGTAGAGAATAACAATATCTATCTGCGTATGGGTGGTGGTTGCCAAGGTTGTGGTGCCGCCGATATGACTCTTAAGATGGGTGTAGAACGAATGATTCGTGAAGAAGTCCCTAGTGTAGGCATGGTACTTGATGTTACTGATCATGCTTCTGGACAGAACCCTTACTACAGTCCCGCCAAATAGATTTAATCGTGATGACCATTTTGCTGCGCTTTATACTATGTAGGTAATGAAGCGCAGCAGAATGAAGGTTCTAACTACCGCAATTAAAGAAAAATCTACTCAGAAAGACGATCTTTAAGCCTGGCAAGCAAATCCATACGTTCGTGCAATACAGCCAAAATACAACAAGGCTTTTTTCCTGTCATAGCGCTTTGCCTGTTCCCTACCCCATTGCTGGATCGTGTAACGAGCAATTTCTTTAAGATCTGCTTCTGCTGCTGGGATAAGCCGGTACGGTAGCATTAATTAGTCTCTCCCTGGCTGGGAAGTGACTTCTTCAAAAATCTGTTCTACAGACTTAGAGACCGTTTCGCCACGCTCTGCGGCTTCAATACGAGGCTTAAGAAGCATCTCTAGCTGATACAGCGCTTCGGTTTCTGAAATAGAATCCGTTTCTGGTTGGGGTGGTAATACACGCTCCAAAACATACTCTTTGATAGATTTGCCATGTAGGGCAGCAATCGCTTTCAAACGCTGATGCTGCTCTGGTGTCATTTCGATGGAAAGGCGACGCATAGATAATATCTCCTTGCCTGGTAAAACTGATCAATTTCACTCTACAACAAAAGTTACAAATGTTCAATTGTACATTTGAACAAGCAGCTACTCTTCTGTGTGAAGGCTTATTTTTGGCAGGGATTTTGTTGGGAACGCGATTACAGAAAAAATTAAGCTGTGCTCGCGTGTTTCACACGCTCGCAAAAGTGTAAAGACCAAAGCGTACACTTAACTCTGAGTCCGCGCAGTAGCAACAACTACTCGAAACCCAAAAGTGCTGAGCCTAGTGTCCATCCTAACCCTATTGCGAATAGCAGAGCGGCAGAGGCTACCGTTGCTGTACCAAGAACCGCCGCGCACTACATGGAGAGTAGCATCACCACCACTTTCCCATGCGCTTCCATCTACAGGCGCTCCCTCATAATTATCGTGCCAGACATCCAAGCACCTCTCCCAAACATTTCCATGCATATCATATAATCCAAATCTATTGGCTATTCCAAGGTTGCCTACTTCTATCGTCTTTCCTCGATACTCTCCCTTTGGCGCTGAACCATATGGATAACTGCCATCATAATTCACCAATAGCGGCGTTATTGTCTCACCAAAAGCAAACGCCGTTACACTTCCTGCTCGACAGGCATACTCCCATTCCGCTTCTGACGGTAATCTATACTGACGTCCTGTCTGCTTAGATAAACGCTGGCAAAACTCTACCGCATCATCCCACGATACGTTTTCTACCGGCAGGTTCTCACCTTTGAAATGAGAGGGATTATTGCCCATAACCGCTTGCCATTGCGCTTGTGTAACCTGATACTTGCCGATAAAAAATCCTGATACCGTTACTCTATGGCGCGGTGTTTCCGACAAAGACCTTTCTCGCGCATCTGAAGTGCTTACATTATATTGTTCCATATCTCTACGGTATTCTTCGGCATCGGCTTCAGATGATCCCATCAAGAATTCGCCGCCTGGTATTTCTACCATATCAAGGCTCACTCCATTACCAAGATCCTCAACAAAGCATCTTGCTTGTTTACTATATTGCTCTATTACTTGACCTACTGAATCTACCTTAACCGTATTGAAGCTATAAACCATCCATTTTAGTGAGTCACCATTGGCTTGTAAGGCATCAAGCATTTCTTGCGCGGTTTTGTAGCGGTCTCGGACATACGATTCCGCTGCCTTCTCAAGAATCTCAGCAAAACCGGGACTTACATTAGCAGCATTTCCACGCCAGATAAGATTTCCAGTAAACGAATCATGTTTTGGATCTATTCCTGTCAGCAGATAAATGGCGGTTAGCCCAAGACTATAGATATCGCTTGAATAAGTAGGTTTTCCTGCTGCCTGCTCTAAAGCCATATAGACTCTTGTCCCAACAAACATTGAACTGGTAGGGTTACCCTGAGCATCTACATTTACCACCTCTTTTACCAGACCAAAATCGATTAAAACTGGTTTGCCACCTTGTTTTCGCAACATCACATTTTCCGGCTTGATATCTCGATGAATGATGTTTTGCGAATGGGTATAATCAAGCACCCGCAACAAACCAATCACTATCTCTCTTACTTCACTCTCATTAAGAGAGCCTTCTCTCTCTACCTTCTCTCTTAATGTTTCGCCATCAATCCATTCTTGCACCAGATAGAAGTATTCCCCTTCAACAAAGTAGGCATACAGCTTGGGAATTTGACCCTGAGATTCTTCACCGAGTTTTTCCAGAATTACCGCCTCGCGTTGGAAACGCCTCTGTCTTTCTTGATATCTCTCAGTATGAGCAATTGGTTTAAGTTGCTTTATTGCGCAACGGCGATTGGATGGCAAATGGGTATCTTCAGCAAGAAAAGTATTGCCAAATCCCCCACTCCCTAACTCTGAGAGGATGTGATAACGGTTTTGTACAAGCATGCCGACAGCGATCATGCAGGAAAGTTTACACTATTGTATTGTTGAGAGGCAAATAGATAGATTAGCTGTCATTATGTTAATATCTTGATCTACTTCCTAATCTACCGATAGAGGAAAACCATGAAAAAAATAGTCTGTTTTATTCTGCTACTTGGTATTGTTTCTCTATTACTACTATTAACCCAAACTGTAGATGGCAACCTTCTCTCCAATGATAATGTATCAGGCAGGAATATTTACAGAATGGAAGATCTTACTGCACCACAAATTGATGCGCTAGATCGAAACAAAACTCTTTTCATTATTCCTGTTGGTATGCTTGAACAACATGGCCCGCATCTGCCTATTGGCAGCGATACTTTTGCAGTTAGTAATCGAGTCCAAGATGTCTGTAGCCGTTTGAGTAAAGATTTACCAGATTGGAATATTCTCTTAATGCCTATAATTAACTATGGAGAAGGTGGCGCTAATGAGATAGGAAATATCCAGATTCACCCTGGAACATATAGCATTAGACATTCGACACTACGAGCATTAGTAGCAGATATTGCTGGTCAAATAGCAGAGAATAAGTTTAAATGGATCTTTCTTATTCATGGACATGCTGGTCCAAATCATAATCGCGCGCTTAATGATGCCTGTGATTTTATCTCGACTACATTCAAAATCACTATGCTTAATATCAGTAGTATTAGTTTTTTAGATACTTCTTATGGCTCTAGTTATCAGGAGATAGCGAAAAAATACTATTCTTCTGAAGAGATTAAATCTTTTGGGTTGGATATCCATGCCGGTTTAGTAGAGACTTCGGCTATCTTAGCAATAAAGCCTGAGCTAGTAAAAGAGTTATACAAGAGCTTGCCAAACCAAACTGGTAATAGTCTGGAAGAGATTCGTAAGTTGGCTTTATCTCCAGAATGGAAAGGATATTTTTCTTCTCCGGCAAA
>JBFLVQ010000160.1:0-15136 GCA_040758525.1 Acidobacteriota bacterium | reverse complement strand
TCTATCTCTCTCCACAAACAGCATTAAAGTCAATTTGACCATAAGCTCTGTAGAGAGAGCAAGCCGCCTCCGATAGCAACAATCGGCCCTTATTAATAGTTATTATCAAAATAGGAGTTTGAGGATTAATTTATGCTGTGGATTTGCCTTGTCCATGATTTTTTACGTTTTCCATTGTGTGGGTTTCTATTTTTGTTGTTGAGATAACTCGTGGAATATACTTTGTAAAGCCATTCCTGGTCAGCTCCCAAGCAGCAAGAATCTCTTGAGCATGCTGGCTTTCCGTATCGGTAGCGTATTGCTCAAGCAATGCTGCTAGCATAGCATATTCATCGATAGAGATTGCTGCTGGCACAATATAGGATTGGTTGATGTATTCCGCCGAATGATCTCCTAAAACATAGACGGTTCCGCCTGTCATTCCGGCGCCTAGATTGGCAGAAAATCTTCCCAAAATGACAACAATGCCATTTGTCATATACTCGCAAGCATGCAGCCCTACACCTTCGACAACGGCTGTTGCGCCACTGTTACGCACAGCAAAGCGATCACCAGCCAAACCATTCACAAATAGCGTTCCACCGGTTGCACCATAGAGCACACAGTTTCCTAAAATGCTGTTTTCTTCAGCCTTAAACATTGCTTGAGGAGCTGGTGTGATAACAATCTTTCCACCCGACATACCCTTGCCAACCGAGTCATTTGCCTCACCATATAGGCGTACTTCTAGCCCATTGACAAGAAATACCCCAAACCCTTGTCCTGCACTGCCTGTGAATGTGACGCTGATCTTGCTTGAGAATGGTTGATGTGAGATCTCATTGCTTCGCTGTTTAGCACGATAGCTTGATATCCTGCCTGACAATACTCCAGCAAGAGTTGCCAATGTAGCACGATCAGATGTTGTAATTGGATAGAAAAGCTCTCTATCTGAGTTTGTCTCGATTGCCTGCCGTGTATCATCAAGCAATCTCTGATTAAGAAGACTTACACTTGCACGATCAATACTCTCTTGCTTCTCAAAAGTAGTTGGTAAAGCAAGAAAATAACTTAAATCCAATTTCCGTTGTTCAATCAGTTTGGCATGACGTGGCTCAAGTATGAGCAGATCTGTACGTCCAATAAGCTCTCGTAGAGTATAGACTCCTAGTGCGAGAAGCTGGCGTTGTACATCATAGGCTAAATATTCAAGCATTCTTACTACATGATCTTTATCCCCCTGATACTTATTCTTTAATTTCGGATCATGAGTTGCAATTCCTGCTGGGCATTGGTTTGTTTCGCACACTCTAGCCATAATACACCCTTGTGCCACCAGCAGAAGTTTCCCAAAATCAAATTCTTCGGCGCCCAAAATGGCAGCGAAAACAATATCTTTGCCAGTGTGTAGTCCACCATCCGTGCGCAGCACAATGGATGCTCGCAAATTGTTCTCGACCAATGCACGATGTACTTCAAGCAGACCCAACTCCCAAGGTAAGCCAGTATGCTTCATTGAACCAAGCCCTGCCGCTCCTGTACCACCATCCCAACCACATATTTGAATGATATCTGCACCAGCCTTTGCAACACCAACCGCAATGGTGCCAATATTGTTACCAGAGACAAGCTTGACACTCACTTTGGCATCAGGATTTAATTGCTTGAGTTCATAAATCAGTTGTTTGAGATCTTCTATACTATAGATATCATGCAATGGTGGGGGCGAGATCAGATCTATTCCTTGTGGCGAATGTCGTGCACGAGCAATTTCTGCTGTGATTTTAGCCGACATCAACTGTCCACCTTCGCCGGGCTTGGCGCCCTGTGCTATTTTGATCTGAAGCTCTTGCGCGGTAATTAGATATTCCCCAGTAACACCAAAACGCCCAGAGGCAACCTGTTTAGTTGTTGCGGTGATGCCCTGAGAAAAATAGTATGGATTTTCTCCACCTTCACCACTGTTACTGCGACCTTGTATATCACGCATAGCCAAAATTAGATCACGCTGCGACTCTGCGCTGATTGCCCCAAATGACATACCACCAGCCCCGAAGGTACGTAAAATCTCCTCTTGTGATTGGACACTCTCAATTGGCAATGGTGTTTCGCTATACTTAAAGGTAAGTAGATTCCTTATATGAATCGGCTCACTCTCCTCGCCCAACCGCAAATACTCTTCATATACTTCTGATCCTGAGAGAACGGGGCTTTTCTCATATACCAACCTATGTACAACACGCGCGCGCGCTGCCGTCATAGCATGTTTTTCACCCACTGCCAGACGTCCATGCTCTTTGAACTGATAAGTGTTAATCAATTTTCCATTGCTTACTAACCTTTCTGCAACTTGGGCACGTTCAAGAATATTTTGTGCAATGTCTTCAATCTCAAGTCCTCCTAAGGGGCTTTCCAGACCAGGGAAATATTCCTTAATGAGTCGCTTGCCAAGTCCAAGCGCAACAAATAGCTTGGCATTTTGGTAACTTCGCGCTACAGAGATCCCCATCTTAGCCATAATTTTTAATAGACCAGATGCAAGCGCAGCTTTTAGATTTGACTCTTTTACATCAGATGTAAGATTGATAAGTTTGGGATGCGGTTCCCATCTAGCAATCTCTAGCGCAAGGTATGGACAGACTGCTGATGCGCCAAAGCCGATCAATGCTGCTACTTGATGTGAATTGCGTACTTCTGCTGTATGTACAACCAATGACGCTTGGAGTTTTAAACCTGCTTCATTTAATCCATTCATAACAGCACGCAGTGCTAAGAGACTGGGTATGGGCAGATCTTCAAAGTTAGCCTGACGATCACTAAGAATGATGATGGAAACACCTCTTTCAACAGCACTCAATGCATGATAAACCAGTTTTTCAATGCTCTGTCGAAATCCTTCCATACCTTCGGCACGACTAAAGGTAGTACTGAGTTCAATGGCAGTTGGATACTTTTTTGATCTATTACTTACTAAGCGAAAAAGAAACTCCTGTTGTGCCAGCCCAAGTATTGGGCTATCCAATGTAATAATAGCGGCAGGTGAAATTAGCTCACTAGGAACAAAAACATTCGCACGCGCACCTAAAAACATTGTTAGATCTGTAGCCAGAGTCTCACGTAGAAAGTCCACCGGTGGATTGGTAACCTGGGCAAAGTTCTGAGAAAAGTAGTCAAAAAATGCTCTTGGTTCAGATGAGAGAACTGCTATTCGTGCTGTATCACCCATTGAACCGATCGCTTCTTTGCCAGTAGCGATCATTGGTACAAGAACTTTATTCAAATCTTCTTCGGTATAATCGAAGAGTTGTTTTTTCGAAAGCGATAATGGCATTGTAGAGATATCCATTACAGGTATGCGCAACAACTTTGGCTCAAGCGAAACATCCTTATATTCCTGTTCTTGACTGGGATAGTGAAAATCAACCTTTCCTGTTTTTAAATCAACTGTAACACCTGATCCTGCCTGTAAAGCACCTTTTGCTAGAATGCTGGACTCCGCTAAATTGAAGGCGCCCGCTTCAGAACAGAGATAGAAATGGGTTTGTGTGCGAGCCCAACGTCCAGGACGGAAGCCATTACGATCAAGTCTTGCTCCCACACTCTGCCCATCTGAAAAAATAATGATCGCGGGACCATCCCAAGGCTCCATCACTCGCGCCCAGAAAGCATATGATGAATCTACTGACATAGCTGGCGGCATCATAATTCTTAATACATCTGTAATCGTTGGTATGATGCTGCGATAGTGCAAAGCTTCAACCATTTCATTAAGGCTACCAGAATCACTGATGCCGGTGTGCGTTAATAGTTCTTCGCTTTGTAATCCTAGTGACTTTTCCCTTGAATAGGCCCATGAACGATTTCCCGCAATGGTATTAATTTCACCGTTATGGGCAATGATACGGAATGGCTGTGCTCTGTCCCAAGATGTTCGTGTATTGGTGCTGAATCGTCTATGGAATAGCGCAAAGCCGGTTTGGTAGTCTGGATTCTGCAGATCAAGATAGAACTTGGCTAGATCATTGCTACGTACTAAAGCTTTGTAGACAATCGTATCGGCAGAGAGTGATGGAAAAAACACTCCTTCAATGACTCCCTGTTGACGTAGACGTGTTTGGGTCATCTGTTTGCCTGTATAGAGCAATCTATTGAACGAGGCTAATGTAGTGCAATAGCGTGGTCGTTTGATTACCACATGGATCATTGCTGGAAGGCTGGTTAGCGCATCTCTTCCTAACACCCCAGGATCTGTGGGAATCTCTCGAAATTGTAATACCTCCATATCAAGAAAACTAAAGGTATCTTGAAAGATCTCTAAAACACGTTTTTGAGAGTCGCGATTGCGTGGTAAGAAGAGTGTGCCAATCGCTACTGAATGTTTCTCATAATTGAAAAGTTTATAGGGAATCTCAGTCATCACACCAGCACCATCGCTGGTAACGTTATCAGCGCTACAGGCGCCGCGATGCTCAACACATTGCAAGGCAGAGAGCGCTTGTTCGAGAATGTCTCGACTGCGGGTATTCATTAAACTGGCAATGAATCCAACCCCACAACTTGATTTCTCGTCCCTATACATAAACTCTACTCCTAACAGATACAATACAAGGGAGCTAGCAAAATTATGCTTTCTCTTAATCCTTATTCAGGATGCTATTTTTCACCTACTAGAACAGCTTCTCCTAAACTGCCTAGACCAGTCTTATCGTGATAGGCTTCTTCTCCATGCGCGTGTCGATCAAGCCCTTCTAGTTCAGTCTTCAACTCAACACGTAATGGAATTGCTAATCTGATCAAGAAGAGTAATCCTGCTGTAACAAATACCGAGTAAGCCATTGTTGCTAGTACAGCAATTGCTTGAGTAACAAGCAGCGCAGGGTTTCCATATAACAGTCCATCTGCACCAGCAGCATTCACTGTTTTAGTAGCAAACACTCCTGTTAATAGTGCTCCGGTAATTCCCCCCATTCCATGACAAGCAAACACATCTAGGGTGTCATCTAGCGATGTCTTGGTACGTAATTGAATCGCGGTAAAACTGATCGCGGCAGCCGTTGCGCCAATGAGAATTGCTGATACTGGAGTAACAAAACCTGCCGCAGGTGTAATTCCTACTAATCCAACTACTGATCCGGTTGCCATTCCAACCGCAGATGGTTTACCATTCTTAATTGTCTCCAAAATCAACCACATCAGCATGGCTCCTGTCGCACCTGCAAATGTCGTAGTCAAAGCCAAAGTAGCTAAGCCATTAGCGGCAAGCGCAGAGCCAGAATTAAAACCAAACCAGCCAAACCACAATAGACCTGCACCTAAAAGCACAAATGGGACATTATGTGGAACTAATGGTGATCGACCATGATCTTGGCGTGGACCAAGAAACCAGGCACAGACCAGTGCGGCGCTTCCCGCTGTGATATGAACTACTGTGCCACCAGCAAAATCTAGTGCGCCTCTATCCCGTATCCAACCACCTACAGCCCATACCCAATGAGCAACGGGTGAATAGACAATGATTGACCATAAAGCCAACAGTAGTGCATAGGCACGAAACGTCATTCTCTCAACCACCGCTCCACCAATAAGCGCAGGTGTGATAATGGCAAACATTCCTTGAAACATAGCAAAAACAAGATGTGGAATGGTGGCGGCATATTGACCTTCCGCTTCTTGTCCAACACCTTGAAACCCTGCCCAAGTAAGCTTGCCTAACCAAGGCGAACCAGGCGCAAATGCCAATGAGTAGCCAACTAGCAGCCAAATAACTCCCACAATACCAATTGCCACATAGCTCATCATAAATGTATTAAGGACATTGCGACGGCGCACCAAACCACCATAGAAAAAGGCTAAACCAGGAGTCATTAAAAAGACCAGCGCAGTGCTTATCAAGATCCAAGCCGTATCTCCTGTAGACATAGTTGTGTTCATGCTTTGCTCCTCTGTTTTGCTTCACGTATTGCACGCTCTTGTACGGCATCTGCTGAAATGGGAGTTAAAGCAGCATTATCCTCTTCACCAGTACGTATACGGATCACCTTCTCAAGAGGATGGATAAAGATCTTGCCATCACCAACAGAACCAGTGCGTGCTGCCTTTAAAATCGCATCTATCGTCGGTTTTACAAATGGTTCGGAGACCGCCATCTCGATCTTTACTTTCTCAACAAACTCCATTACCACTGTACTACCACGATAGTGTTCAACAATCTCTTTCTCCCCTCCATGACCCTGTATGACGCTTAGCGACATTCCGGTAACACCAACACGAAAGAGCGCCGCTTTGACATCTGCAAGCTGTTCTGGTCGGATAATCGCTGTTATCAACCGCATGTTACACGTCTCCCTCTTAAGAAATCGAAGCTCTCTATTATCTTTTAGTTAGAGAACAAATTATAAGTGACGGTAGTTTTTCATAATAGTATCTAAGGGCTGCCCCAGGTGTGCGCAACAACCATTATTTCTATAACCAATCATAACGCAGCGCGCCATAATTATAATCATTGATAACGCATCGCGTCAAGAGCAAGCTCCCCCGGGCGGACTAATTTTATTACAGTGAGAGATCGGTTACTGCGCCAGTACTACTTGATGAGACCAAGCGAGCATACTTTGCCAGCACGCCACGCTGATAGCGCGGCGTAGGTGGTCGCCAATGTGCTCGTCGCTTTGCTAGTTCATCCATAGACACCTCTAGTGTCAATGAGCCAGTCTCCGCATCAATAGTGATATTGTCACCATCTTCTACAAGCGCAATGGTGCCACCCACCGCCGCTTCTGGTGCAACATGGCCTACCACCAAACCATAAGTGCCACCAGAAAAGCGACCATCAGTTATCAATCCAACACTATCACCTAGACCGGCACCTATCAGTGCGGCGGTAGGTGATAACATCTCACGCATACCAGGCCCACCTTTTGGCCCCTCATAACGTATTACCACAACATCGCCAACCTTGATCTGACTGGATAAGATTGCTGCTAAACAATCCTCCTCGGTGTTATAAACACGCGCTGGGCCAGTTATTTTCTTACTCTTAATCCCAGTAATCTTGGCCACACAACCTTCTTCAGCAAGATTACCTTTAAGGATTGCTAGATGCCCTTGCGAATAGACAGGCGCATACCAGGACCGAATAACATCCTGTTTGATTGGTGGTTCAGGAAGAACTTCACTAAGCAGTTCCTCTATGGTTTGACCAGTAATAGTAAGTGCATCGCCATGCAGTACTCCATGCGCCAGCAGCATCTTCATGACCTGTGGAATACCACCAGCGCGGTGTAGATCGGTAGTGACATACCTACCGCTCGGCTTTAGATCACATAGCACTGGTACACGTAGTCGTATTTTTTCAAAATCATCGATTGTTAGTGATACGCCTGCAGCATGCGCGATCGCCAATAGATGTAGTACCGCATTAGTAGAGCCACCAATCGCCATTACCACGGCAATGGCATTCTCAAATGCCTTCCTTGTCAATATTTGGCTTGGTACTAATTGATCGCGCACCGCCCTGCATAATACTTGTGCAGATTGTGCAGCACTATCGATCTTTTCTGCATCTTCGGCAGCCATAGTAGATGAATATGGCAAACTCATGCCCATTGCTTCAATTGCTGAGGACATAGTATTAGCGGTAAACATACCCCCACAGGCACCGGCGCCAGGGCAAGCATGACGCTCGATCTCAATCAACTCTGTATCGCTGATCCTATTGGCACAATATTGTCCTACCGCTTCAAATGCGCTTACTACAGTGAGATCACGTCCTTGATAGTGGCCTGGTTTGATTGTGCCACCATAAACAAATATTGCCGGAATATTGAGTCTGGCAATCGCAATCATTGCCCCTGGCATGTTTTTGTCACAGCCGCCAATTGCTAGTAGACCATCAAGACGTTGGCCATTACATACTGTCTCGATCGAATCGGCAATCACTTCGCGTGACACCAGGGAATATTTCATCCCTTCCGTTCCCATCGATATGCCATCGCTTACAGTGATCGTGCCAAATATTTGTGGCATTGCCCCATAGTCAGCAAATGTTTGATTGGCAACCTGTGCAAGTGAATTTAAACTTATATTGCAAGGTGTAATGGTGCTATAGCCATTGGCAATACCTATGATCGGCTTGACAAAGTCCTGATCGCTAAACCCTACTGCTCGTAACATAGCACGATTAGGTGTGCGTGCTACGCCTTCAGTAATCTCTTTACTTCTGTTATTCAATTTTTTCTCGCTCATCACTAACTTTACTCTCTCTGTTTAACTTGTTGCTTTATTAACCAGCTTATTGCGGTCAATCCAGGGCATCATAGCGCGCAATCTTTGTCCTATCTGTTCTATAGGATGATCTGCCTGCTCGGCTGCCAGTCTGGTAAAATTAGGCTTGCCAGCGCGATGTTCAGTAAGCCATTCATCAGCAAAACGACCCGATTGGATCTCTGTCAATAGCTCGCGCATTGCTGTACGTGTTTGCTCAGTGATAATGCGCTCACCACGTGTTAGATCACCATACTCAGCGGTATTACTGATCGAGTAGCGCATATTGGCAATACCACCCTCATAGATCAGATCGACAATCAACTTCATTTCATGCAGACATTCGAAGTAGGCCATCTCTGGCGCATAACCGGCTTCTGTAAGCGTTTCAAAACCGGCGCGAATCAATGCGGTAAGACCACCGCATAAGACTGCCTGCTCTCCAAATAGATCTGTCTCGACCTCCTCACGAAATGTGGTCTCCAGAATACCAGTACGCCCTGAGCCAATTGCAGCAGCATAAGCGAGCGCAATAGCTCTAGTATTACCAATAGGATCTTGTTGTACAGCAATAAGTGATGGCACTCCACCGCCAGCAGTATATTCCTTTCGTAACAGATGGCCTGGGGATTTAGGAGCAACCATAAAAACATTAGTTCTTGCTGGTGGTACAATCTTTTTGAAATGAATTGCAAAGCCATGACCAAAAGCAATGTATTTGACCTCGCCCTGTGCCGATGCCTCCTCAAACACTTGAGCTAGTTGTTGCTGGTAAACCTCTGGTTGCCGTTCATCAGGAATCAATACCATAATGATATCGGCCTGCTTTGCTGCCACACTAGTATCATAAACAGTAAAGCCAGCCGCACTGGCTTTACTACGTGATCTGCTATCTGGTGATAATCCGATCATCACATTTAGTCCACGCTCACGCAAATTTAAGGCATGCGCATGCCCCTGACTGCCATAGCCAAGTACAGCAATCTTCTTGTCTTGCAGTATTGCCATTTCGATATCTTTGTCATAAAAGACTTTCATACTGATTCTCCGTTTATTGTTTTCATTATTGGACGCACGCTCAGCGACAAACCAGTGGTTAAATACCCCATAGGTAATCGTCCATATCATCACTCCATTCACATCTTGGAGGCGTAAAGATCTCCATAATTGTGCTAGTTTCTAGCGCTATCGCGCTGTGTTCCCAGCCTGCCGGCACATGCACAATATCACCGCAGCATGCTATGAACTCTTCACCAGCAACATTAAACTGCCATACACCGCTCTGAATGACTGTCACCTGTTCATTTTCGTGTTTGTGTTTTGGTACAGTAAACCCTGCCTGAACTTCACTACAAACAATCGACAGTCGTTCGCCTTCAAAAATTTTTCCTGTAAACCGTGGATTAAAGCGTACCGACGGCAATTCAGCGATTGGAATATGTATCTGAGGACGTGCTGGTCGCGCTGTCTGAGCGCTCGACTCTACCTGACCAGCAGCAGGAAGTGGTGATGTTTGTACTTTTGCTACCATAAAAGTCTCCTTTCCTAATTTTCTAAATTGATACTGGCCACTAGGCGGCATGATCTGCACGCGTGGCAGCAACAGAATTAATAAATTTCAACCAATCAAGATGCTTCTCATCTTGAGCTGTGACAACTCGGCGAAATGCCTGTTGTAGAGAACGTAACACTGGTCGATTCAGATTGGCAGTACTGCCAATGACACGTCCATCTACTTCACTAAGCGCTACGATCTCGGCGGCAGTACCAGTGACAAAAGCCTCATCGGCGGTGAATAGATCGGTTTTAGAGATTGCACGTACCACTACTGTGTAACCTAGTTCGCTAGCCAGTCGTATGATCGTGTCACGAGTAACGCCCATCAATACATCATCACTCATACCATTGGTGATTAATGTATGGTCCTTGACGATAAAGAGATTCTCACCAGATGCTTCCGCTATATTGCCAGCACTGTTTAATAACAGCGCTTCATCAAAGCCACGTGCATGTGCTTCGCGGCTGGCCAACACAGAGTTGATATATTGTCCACAAGCCTTTGCGCTGGCTGGCAACGCATGGGATTCAAACTTACGCCAGGAAGATATAGTTGCACGCACACCCCGTTCGGCACTCTCATTACCCAGCAATAAGCCCCACTCCCACGCCATTATTGCTACTTCGGTAGGGCAATTGGTTGGTAGTAAGCCTAACGATCCACTACCTAAGAAAACGATCGGGCGAATATATGAAGAAGTTAATTCATTTGCCCGTACTGTATCTACAACTGCCTGACACAAATATTCTGGCGTATAAGGGATGGTAAAATGGTGCAAGCGGGCAGAAGCGAAAAGACGCTCGATATGCGCCTCTAGGCGGAAGATTGCTGGTCCACGATCAGTGTTATAGCAGCGTATACCCTCAAAAACACCGGTGCCATAGTGCAACCCATGCGCGGAAATATGAATGGTGGCAGACTGCCAAGGCAATATTTGACCATTACGCCAGATATATTTTGCATTAGTGAAACTCATAAACCATTGCCTCCCCAGAAAGCTTTATATTCACTCGCCCTTTTGCTGGCATAAGTTTGTGCATGAGCAATCTCTTCATCTGTGCGAGCATGCATCTCGCTAACATCTACCAGCCGTTCAAGCTGTGTTTTTACTCGTTTAGCGCGAGTGGGCGGACATGCCACTACCAATCCCAGTTTACCGCCCATGCCTGGTTGCAATTCCCCTTGTACATCCAGGCAATCTGCACCCAAGCGTTCTAACAGCATAAAGATCTTTGGTATCACACGAATGTGCCGTAACATCAATAATAGCTTCAGCTCTGTCATATTCTTTCTCCTTTACAAATTGCCTGGTATTAACCATTGGTCGTGGATGCCGCCTCGATCATCTCATCAATTGCAGCACCACTGGGAATCATAGGAAAGACGTTTGCCGTTAGATGGCACTCACAGTGCAATAGTGCTGGACCAGAGGTGGCCAGCCAGGCACGTATACTATCGTTAATGGCAGTGGCATCATTGAGCTTGAAGGATGCTATTCCGTAGGCGGTTGCGATTTTAGCGAAATCTGGATTGTCGCGCATATCTACCGCAGAATAACGCCCTTGATAAAACATCTCTTGCCACTGGCGTACCATACCTAAATATTTGTTATCCATCACAAGAATTTTCACCGGTAGGTTGTGTCGTTTAATGGTTGTCAATTCTGCAACTGACATTTGAAAACCCCCATCACCCACTATCGCAACAACAAGTTGATTAGGACAGGCCAGTTGTGCGCCCAATGCTGATGGTATGCCAAACCCCATAGCACCTAAACCGCCTGATGTAATAAAGCGGCGTGGATCATTGGGACGTGCGCGTTGCGCTGCCCACATCTGATGCTGTCCTACATCTGTAGTAACAATAGTATTACTAGGCAGTAATTGAAAGAGCTCATCAAGCACTAGGGTAGGTGGTACTTGTGCAGCTTCGACGGCGGCTGGCATTTTCAAACCATCACCAGGGGCAAAGACCTTTTCTTGCCATGACTTTGTTGTGTGATAAGGGGTTTGTGCCAAATCCTGTAACCACATTGCCAAGACATCGCCAAGATCTCCTATGATGCCAACATCAGCTTTGATCAATTTGTTCACTTCAGCAGGATCAATCTCCACATGGACTATTTTTGCCTGACGAGCAAACCGATCTGGAGCACCAGTAACACGATCATCAAAGCGCATACCTAGCGCAATAAGTAGATCGCAATTGGTCACAGCCTTATTGGCACGCTTTAATCCATGCATACCTAACATACCTAGGTAATATGGATAATTTGGTGGTGTCGAGCCTAAGCCATGCACAGTTGCTGTTACCGGGATATTAGTTAAGCGACAAAGCTCACGAAACATCTCTAGTGTGGCTGGTCCAGACATTTTGCATCCACCACCAACTACAATAAGTGGACGTTGTGCAGCACGCAGCAACTCTAATCCTGCATAGACATCAACAGGATCAAGTTGTGGTCGGCAACAATAGCCAGGAATGTATAGATCGCTTTCGGTAACGATAGGCAAGTTGGTCTGTTTACTCAGAACATCTTTGGGTAGATCGATCACTACTGGACCTGGACGGCCACTGTTTGCTAGGTAAAATGCTTCAGCAATAGCTGCTGATACTTCATTAACTGTACGTGGTTGCAATGTCTGTTTTGTGATTGCGGCAGTGACACCGACAACATTAGTCTCTTGAAATGCGTCGGTGCCGATCAGGTGAGAAGCCACTTGGCCGGTAATAGCAACCAAGGGAATCGAATCCATCCAGGCATCGGCAATACCTGTTACTAAATTGGTCGCGCCTGGCCCAGAAGTCGCAATACATACTCCGGTCTTGCCAGAAGCGCGTGCATAGCCTTCTGCCGCATGTACTGCGGCTTGTTCGTGACGAGTGAGAATGTGCTGTATGGGGGCATGATAGAGAGCATCATAAAGTGGCATGATCGCCCCACCAGGATAGCCAAAAACAGTATCGACCCCATTACGCAACAAGGCTTGAATTACAATATCGGCACCGCTATACTCTGCCATATACGGTTACTCCTAGATGCTGAACTATTTGGGAAATTAAGTGTTCCAGGGCGGGTCGCGTCCGACCTGAAACCACCGTAAATAACGAAAGCCACCCAATCGCCTTTGGCGGTGGGTGGCTTCGTTGGTCTTGCTTGTAACGTTCGCTTACGTCACACCCACCTGCCTTTGTATCAGGCCGGTAATAATAATTACCGGTACAGCTACAGCTACAATCAAACCAATAATAACAACACGAACATCTACCGAAATGCCAGCGTGGCTGTGGTTGATGCTCTTTAGTGTGTCGATTATCTGAGTGTTGATCATGGTTGACGCTTAGCGAATCATTGCGCGTTTTATCTTGCGCATTAAAAAAAAATTTTTGCTGTTGGAAAAACCGCCATTCACTATAAATGAGCGACAAAGGTATGTAAAGAAAAAAATTTGTTTTGTCGCTTAACATAAGCTCATCGTAAATTCGGCGCCAGACAGTAAAACACAGTTACCTAATGACTTGGACGGAGCCGGAAAAATTGCGAGATCACTCTTACCAACCAACCGTCTACTGTCCCAATTTGTCATTGTCAGCAACCATTGCCAGCAATATATTGAAATACTGCTACGCCCAATTGACGTGTTGTTGCAACAGGACCATTACCAGCAATATCTGCGGTTCGTATTCCAGCATTTAACACCGATTCTACTGCTAGTTCTAATTCCTGCGCCGCTGTTTCCATCTCTAATGAATAGCGTAATAGCATTGCTGCAGAGAGCAGCGCGCCTACTGGATTGGCTTTTCCCAAACCAGCAATATCAGGCGCTGAACCATGCACCGGTTCATATAGGCCACACTTGGCACCAATACTAGCGGAAGGCAACAATCCTAGTGAACCAACTAGCACAGCAGCTTCATCACTGAGAATGTCGCCAAACATGTTTTCCATAAGTAGAACATCAAAGCGCTCTGGGTGCAGGATCAATTGCATAGCACAGTTGTCAATATATAGATGTTCGACCTCAATATCTCGATACTCTTGCGCTACTTCATTAACAACCTCGCGCCATAATTGCGAAGTCTCCAACACGTTTGCTTTATCTACTGAAGTGACTTTGTTGCGTCGCTGGCGCGCAGCATCAAATGCAATACGCGCTACTTGTGCGATCTCTTCTTCACTGTAAACAAGCGTGTTAATCGCAACACGCTTACCGGCTGGGTTCTGTTTGCGACCGCGTGGTTCACCAAAATATAGGCCACCGGTTAATTCGCGCACAATCAGCAGATCGACAGATCGATCACCAGATAATGGCGAACATCCTTGTAATGCCTGATAGCTTCGTACTGGGCGCAAGTTGGCAAAGGTATTCATATGTTTACGCAATGCCAACAATCCCGCTTCAGGACGTTGTTCGAATGGCAAACGATTAAATTCAGGCGAGCCTACTGCACCAAGCAAAACCGCATCGGCAGATAGTGCTGATGCTAGCGTTGCTTCTGGCAATGGACTATTCTTTTCACGTAGAGCGGCACCGCCAATCAGATGTTCGCTAATCTCAAAACAGTGGCCGAATTTTGTTGCCATTAATTGTAATGCCGCAACCGCCACAGCAGTCACCTCTAGACCGATACCATCGCCAGGCAGTACGACAATCTTTTTTGCTTTTGCAGAATTCATTAACTAGATTATCTCCTAGATACTCCACTATCTTGCCACTGGGACATGGACTGTTTTTCAGCGTTGCTATCAATTTGAGCTTTCACATAAGGTAATAAGCCACCGGCAGCTAGCAATTCACGAGCAAAATCCGATAGTGGCACAAAATTATACTCGGTATTCTCAGTCAAATTGCGTATGATGCCAGCGACTGTATCGATCTGAATATCATCACCACTATTTATACTGAGTGCTTTATCGCATTCTATGATGAGAAAACCATTGTTTACCGCATTGCGATAAAAGATGCGAGAGAAGCTACGTGCAATTACCGCAGCAACTCCAGCGCCACGCAAAGCCCAAACAGCATGTTCACGTGACGAGCCACAACCAAAATTTTCTCCAGCAATCACTAGATCACCTACCTGCACATGTGTGACAAACTCTGGATCAATATCTTCCAGTGCATGCTTGGCGAGTGCTTCCTGATCACTGGTGTTTAAATAACGTGCGGGAATAATCTCATCAGTATTGATGTGATCGCGTCGATAAACATGTGCCTTACCTTCAACCATTTTTAAAATACCTTTCTTAGGGTAAAAATACTCTTGGATCAGTGATCACGCCGGTAATTGCAGAAGCCGCCACAGTAGCTGGGCTGGCTAGATAGACTTCACTTT
>JBFLVQ010000159.1:0-15146 GCA_040758525.1 Acidobacteriota bacterium | reverse complement strand
AAAACTTAAAGAAGGTTCTCGAACTTGCTCCTGCTCATCTCAATGCCAGATATTTGTTGATGAATATTTATAATGATCAAGAAGAGTTTGATAAACTTGCGCTGCTAGCCAATGAGACTTGGCAGATCGCACCTAATGATCAACAGACTCTTACTTATATTAACTTGAGCAAGAATAGAAAGACTAGACTGGCTAGCGCATTAGAGAAAGCTAATAGCGAGCCTACACCCGAGAATTTTCTTGATCTCAGTCTAAGATACTACCAAGCCGAACAGTATCAGAATTGTATTGATGCTGCCCGCGAAGCGATAAAGTTAAAACCAGATTATCCCGAAGCCTATAATAATATCTGTGCCTGTTATAATGGTATGAAGATGTGGGATGAAGCGATTGCCGCTGGTGAGATAGCAGTAAAACTAAATTCAGGATATCAACTAGCAATAAATAATCTTGCCTGGGCAAAAAGCCAAAAGAAGGAGAGTTTACAGCAACAGTAATTAATGCGGTATTGCCCATTCAACCTATCTATAGTCTCTTCTCAACCTACCATTCTATCGGTATTACAGATATAAGATGTCTAGGGTGATAATCGCTAGGAAAATACTTTTGCAAAGAAGATAGCTAGTAAGTATTTTCAGTCAACAATCTCCTTGACTCTACCTATTTCCCCTGTTTCAAGACGAACTTTAATTCCATGTGGATGATGAGCAGCATTTGTTAGGATATCTTTAACAATACCCCTAGTTATTTTTCCACTACGTTGATCTTGCTTTAATACTATATCAACCTTAAGTCCAGGTCTGATATCTTTTCTATTCTGACCATTCATATTGTACTTTCTATTAAGTATCAATCTACTACTATAATATACTTGAAGATCTTATTTCATCTTTTTTATCCGTGTGAACTGCGCTATGGTTCGCCCTTGGGCTGAATCTTCTATCAACTTGTCTAATCGCTTGAGTCTTGTTTCTTCCTTTTTGGCGCTCACCACCCACCAAATAGCGGCTTTTCTATATGAAGGTGACTGAGCATAAAAGAAGTTCCATGCCGCTTTGTTCTGTTTGAGTAAGACTTCATAAGGCTCGTCGAGTTTATCACTCCTCTGTTCATATGAATAGATACCCGACTTATTCTCTTTGCGCGCCTGAAATGCTGCTAGACCAGCAGGCTGCATTAGTCCTTTAGCACTAAGTTCCTGAACGTGTTTGATGTTGACTACACTCCAAATACTACCTGGCCTGCGTGGTGTAAAACGTATGGTATAACTGAATTCATCTACACTTTTTCGCAGCCCATCGATCCAGCCAAAACAGAGCGCTTCACCGACTGACTCTGGCCAGGTAATACTCGCTTTCCCTGAACTTTTCTTGTAGTAGCCAACCCACAGTTCTTGAGCGGTGGTATGGTGTTTCTCCAGCCATTTACGAAAATCGCCTGGGGATTTAAAAAATTTGATCTCCATTCCGTGATAACCTTTCTAATTCTCAATCGATTTTCCACAAGAGAAATCTAGCCAAACTAGATGTGCACATCCCCACGATATTAGCGAGAACTGATGAGGTGCGCAACATATTATGTATGATGTGCAAGCAGATTAAGGATCAAGCAGAGACTACGACACTTGTGCTTACTGCTTATCTAACACCCAGATATTGTTATAGCTCAGCTCTTTACTTTGTAAGCGCTCTTCGGCTATCAACATATCAAGGGTATCAGCAAGCTTGTACCTTACTAGATTGGTTGCTTCTTTACCAGCTCGTACCAAATTTGTATCAAAAACTAATATTTCACCATCCCAGTAAGTACGGGCCTGTACCCATAAGTCATCTAGATCAAGTATAACCTCTTTACCATCGGTAGTAAGATCTAGTGTGAAGGTATCACTTTTTTCGCCCACTATATGGGTGCGCGAAATGTGTAAGACCGGTTCCTGATGTTCAATAAGAAAAATGGTCGAATCCGGTGCAGGAATCTGCAGCACACTTTTGGTTGGATTGAATTTCCAAACTCCTGTGAAATTAGGCTTAGACATAGAATTCCTCCTATTTAGGTAAGTAATCGATCTATTCAACTGTTTATGATTTTTTACTCAACTTGCGCTGGTGTTAGCCATGAAGTATTCAAATTGAGGGTTTCAAGTGGTAGGCTATAACTCAGTTCAGTGTGTCTCGTCGGCGCCAGCGGCCTGGAGGCAACGCATTATATTGTCGCCAGACCCTACGTAAATGGCGGCTTGATCCAAAACCTGCACGTTCAGCCACATGATCTAACGTCAATTGAGAGTTTGTCAATAGCTGTCGCACCAGTGCAACGCGTAAGCAGTTGATATATGCAACTGGCGTCGTTCCTGTGTGTATCTGGAACAGGCGTACCAAGTGGCGCTGACTTGAATAAGCAATGCTGGCCAGCTCTTCGAGTGTCCAAGGATGAGCAGGATTGGCAGCAATTGCATCTTGAACACGATGGACAACTGGATGAATATGATTACGACCTTCGAGCCAAGGCGAAAGTTGCGGATCGGCACCGGTGCGACGCAGATAGACTACCATATTACGCGCTACTGCTACGGCACAAAGCGGTCCAGCAATTTCGCTGATCACCTGTAACATGAGATCGACTCCTGCTGTAACACCAGCGCTGGTATAGATATTTCCGTCTGCTACATAGATCCGATTATCAAGCACTTTTGCACTGGCTGCGAGCCGTCTGAGTTCATTACAGTCGCTATGGTGTGTGGTACAAGCGCGATGATCTAATAGACCAGCACGAGCTGCTAACAATGCCCCTGAGCAAATAAACACTAATCGATGGGTCGGACGAGCAATCTCACGTAACCATTCAACAATCACATTTTGAGCAGTCTGAGAATCAATATCTTTTGGCACATCAGCAGCCCCAGCAACAACAATCATAGCATTTCGCGCCAGCGATTTAGGTAGCGCCGAGATACCACTGAGTATGAGTCCGATCGAACTCTCGATCTGCGCAGATGGGCCAGCGTAGTGCAAATTGAAGTGGACATCGTTTTGATAACGATTGGCCATCCACAATGCTTCAGCCGGCCCTGCAACATCAAGTAGTAGTGTCCTGGGTGGCAAAATGAAGTACACAGCCTGTTGCTTCACAATTTTGCCAGTGCCTCCTCTACCGTAACGATACGAGCAAACTGGCCAGATGTTAGTACCAATTCCGTTCGCTCTTTCAGATCAGCACTGCTGTAATTACGACCAGTACGTGGATGTTTCATGGCAAAGGTTAGCGTCGCATTAATAACATAATCGACTTCGAAGCCGCTATCCGAGGCATGACGGGTAGTAGTTTCACAACATTCTTCTGTGCGGATACCACTAACAATTAACCGGCGTATGCCGCGTTCATTCAACCATCCAGTAAGTGGTGTGCCTGCTAACGCACTATGGTAACGCTTATGAAACAGAACATCAGGTTTAATCATTATCGGATCCAGTGTTGTAACAAATCCAGATGAGAGGGCAAATACCCCTTCATCTTCTGTATGCAGGATCTGTACAACAGGCACCTTGCGAGCAGCACAGCCATCAATCAGCGATTGCAAATGACGCACGAATTCAGGCACATCAACATCAGACCAGTATGGACGATGACGAAATGATTCTTGTACATCAACTACCAATAGAGCAGTATTAATCATTGTAGACTCCTTTGGGAATTACTTATTGCCACATTGTAGGGCGCTTCCAAAAGTGTCTCAAGACCCTGCACAGACAAGAAAAGGACCAAAACGGACATCGTTATCAGCAGCGCGTTAAAAAGCCTTTTTGCATTGACCTTATCGATATTTCAAGATATATAGCTGGGAATGCTCCATTTTATAAACATTTAGGATTTCGTATTGTGATGCTGACGCCTTCAAATATTGCTTATTACCGACTCTATAACCAATACATTGCTAGAACCACATTTGAACAACCCAGCGATATCGTAAAATGGCTAGGCGCTGTCCAGGCCCAAGACTATCTAGGTGCACTGTGGGCGATTGGACTGCGTACACGCAATACTACCGAAGAAGATATTGAACAGGCAATCGCTAACAAAACGATCATACGCACCTGGCCTATGCGTGGCACATTGAATTTTGTTGCCGCTACAGATGCTTGTTGGATGCTCAAACTGCTTACACCAAGAGTTGTTGCTGGCAATGCGCGACGTCTGCTACAAGAGTTTAATCTTGATGAAGCTGTATTTGCACGTAGTAAAGAATCGTTTCTGAAAGCTCTGCAAGGCGGTAAGCAGTTATCGAGAGATGCAATGTATCAGGTGTTAGAGGCAGCACGTATTGATACCGCCAATCAACGTGGTCTTCATATTTTGTCACAACTGGCGCAAGAAGGGGTTATCTGTTTTGGCGCTCGTGAAGGCAAGCAACAGACATTTGTGTTACTCGATGAATGGGTGCCAAAGGCTAAAACTATGGAACGCAACGAAGCATTGGCTGAACTCGCCAAGCGCTACTTTACTAGCCATGGACCAGCAACATTGCAAGATTTTGCTTGGTGGTCGGGGTTAACAACAGCCGACGCAAGAGCAGGCGTTGAAATGGTCAATTCTGAACTTACCCACGAGGTTGTTGATGGTCAGAAATATTGGCTACCTCAAAATCTGTCTATAACAAAAGATCCATCACCAACTGCTTATTTGCTGCCTCCCTATGATGAATACACGGTTGCCTATAAAGACCGTAGCGCGGTACTTGATCCATTTTATGCAAAACAAGCAGGAAACGGTATCTTCAGTCCAGTAATTATTATTGACGGACAGGTGGTTGGTACCTGGAAACGTACATTTAAAAAAGGCTCTGTTGTAGTCACACCAAGCCCTTTTACTTCGCTGAAGAGAACTGAAAAACAGGCGCTTGTCTTAGCAGCTAATCATTATGGTTCATTTCTTAAGATGCCTGTTGTATTGGCATCTTAGTGTGCGGATGAGTTAAAGAGAGCTACCACGATTAATGATAAACATCGCCAATCAATAGGAAAGGATAATCCATTGAAACCACAATTATCCTATACAATTTGGTTTAGTCAACGCACTGGGAGTACATTACTAAGTAAAGCTCTTGAGTTAACGGAGATTGGAGGAATGGGTACAGTGATTTCGAGAAGAACGTCACGCGGCTGGAAAAATCTAGGATGGTAAGACTAGTAGAATTGCCAGAGACTATTGATCTCCCCATTCGTTGCACAAGAATGCCAGTGAAGTTTCAATAAACCGATCCGCTATCTTTCCAAAAATTGGGCCATGCCCAGCATTCGGTATAATCCAAAGGTATGAGCGAGGAATTGCAGTATACATCTCCATTGCTAGATTCACAGGATACAATGGATCCCTATCACCATGCACAATCAGAGTACGAGCTGTAATAGTAGATAAGTAAGGAGGCGTGAAGTTCATATCATCATAGCTATCCTTAAATGCATTCATTTGTCTCCATAGCATTAGGATCTGTTCATCACCATGCTTATGCCACTGTCGCATCTGTTGCCACTCTGCATCAGTCCGATTTTCAGGAGTTATCTCGCGCATCATAGCGCGTGCCGGTGCGGGAAAGTATGGTGTCGCACTAACCAGCACCATAGCCTCGACTCGACTGGGCTGCTGAGTAGCTATATGAAGCAGAGTCTTTGCTCCTAGACTCATACCAATTGCCTTAAATCGTTCTATACCCAAGCGGTCCAACAGCGCAAATACATCTAGAGCAGATTGTCGGAATGTGAACTGCTTTGATGGATTGGTTGATCTATCATGGCCACGTAGGTCCGGTATAACTAACCGGTATCCGGCTGGAGGAATTTTGAAGATCAGTTGCCAATTAGCGCCTACTCCCATTCCTCCATGTAGCAGGATCAATGGCTCACCTTCTCCATGAACTTCATAGTACATCTCTATATCGTTGATTGGTTCAGTATGCCCGACAGTTGATGATGCCTCCATTCATTCTCCTTACAAGATCACTGGTAGTTGTTCTAGCCCGCGTAGAGCCAATCCTTTACGCCAGCGTAGTGATTCCGGCGCTTCAGCTAGACGTAGCTTGGGAAATCAACGGAATAGCGTAGTTAAGGCAATCTGTCCTTCTAAACGCGCAAGTAACGCGCCCAAACAGAAATGTGCGCCTGCCCTTTTAACCTTTTCATCTCTGAAAAGTCGATTCTTGCCGCTGCTACTTTGTGAGATTTTGTCCAAAGACGAGAAGCGGGATTAATTACTCCGCTTCACTCTCTATCATTGATCGCTCCAAAAAACTAAAGATTGTTGGCTGTTATCTGATCTTTCCCAATATCCTATTTTTTACCGTATTGTGAACATTTCGCTCCCCTCTTATACAGATATTGTCTCAACCATTATTTACATGTTTTTTCACTAGCATTTTACCGATGAATAAGTCTATCATATCGCTACTGTATGTTCTTTGCCCACGAATTGGAGAGTAGCAGATAAAGAAGTTTAAAATCAGGTAGTGTTACCTAAATTTTAATCTCTTTGGAGGCCTAAATGAAAAAATGCCTTTTGCTCCTTTGCCTTGCATTAGCAGTACTGATTCTTCCCTGCCAACTTATTGCGGCTATCAATCCAACTACTCAGGGCTATAACAGAACCCTGGCAATCACTGGTACTACCTTTGACAACAAACGTTATTCTGGAACATTAGAAGTCAGATCCAGAAAAATTAGTTCACCATCATCTCAGATTGAAGGTGTTACATTAAAATGGAATGTAGGTGGGACTATTTATCAAGGAATAGGTATATCTACAGGCAATATTTTAACTGCAACTTGGGGTGGTAACAGTTGTAGTTTGGTTGTTTATGCAGTAGAAGGTAAAAAGTTAAATGGTATTTGGACAGTAGCAGGCGCAAATGCATTAGGCACAGAAGTAGCTCTCATCAATACCGGTAAAGGTATCGCTGGAAGTTATAGTGTAACAGGCACAAATGGGAATGGCAGCGCTTATAAAGGAGCGCTAGATATTATTGAGCGCGGACCGGTATATCAATTTTCTTGGAAGGTGGGAGCAAATTATGAAGGGATTGGTATAAAAACAGCGGACTTAATCTCTGTTGCTTGGAGTGCGAATCCAAAAGATACTTGCGGAGTTGTACAATATGAGATTGTCAACAGCGGTTTGAAAAATGGCAAATGGGGAATATATGGACAAAATGCCTTGGGCACAGAAGAAGGAGTTCTTAAGTAAAACCTAGCCTGTGAAAAAAGAGATTATCAGAAACCTAATCCTTGCCATTGCTCTTCTGTTTAATTGTGCTTTTCTAGCAATGGCAGGATACGATTCTCCAATTACCACCAAGAACTGGTCTCCTCATCCTACAATCATAACCATACGCCGTATTTATCAAGCCGTAGAGCAAGACATAAGGAAAGGAAAATTGAAAAAAGCAGAACGTGAGGTAGAGAGTTGTAGCCCCTTGGGAGATAAGCGTACTATCTTTTTTGACTCACAAGGCAGGATTCGTAAGTATGTCTGGGATGGAGGTTCAGAAGATTCAGCACTGATGATGAGGTACTATTACGACCAACTGGGAAGACTACGATTTATTTTTATTACTGGGGGAGCTGTCAATGGTTCGCAGTTAGAGCACAGAATCTATTTTGACGAGAATCGTAGTCGGATCTGGGAAGAACATAAATATACCAAGGGTCCTGGATATACGTTTCCAAGTATATGGCCTGATAGTGAGATTGTTTATCAACCAAAGCAAGCCTATGAAGATAATTGTACGGCTGTGGAATCAAAGTAAACTGCTGGTAAACATTTATGTGGTTAGTGATGTTGAAAGCGCCCAGTAAGAGTTTCTTAAACTGGTAAAGAAAACTCCATTCCGTTATATCGATGCTGGTTGCTTCGCCAATGCTCCACAATTGAACGTATGACATTGCTCAGTGGTGAGATTGGTCAGCGACTCGGCTTCCTCCCACCTATGAATTACTGTTTATTGGGTGAGTCCTGGACACCTGCACAACTTTTTGACGAACTCATTCTTGTCCACTGACTAGCGCAAAATGTAATATATCTATTCTGAAAATTGAAAAGGAGTTAATCATGAAATCAATCTCTACTCTCATATTAATCGGGATATTCATTATTTTAGGGTTAAGTACTACAACTTCTGCACAAAGTACTACAAATAAAGAGAGCGTCAATCCAGAGAAAGTTAAAGATATAAAAAGGTTGATAGCAATAACATCAGGAGAAAATTTGGTCAGACAGATGATGAATCACTTGATTAGTTCGTTTAAGACCTCTTTACCACAAGTACCAGAGCAATATTGGGATAATTTTATCAAAGAGGTAAATGAGAATGAATTAATAGAAAGATTGATTCCAATATATGAGAGGCATTTAACACATGAGGATATAAAAGGATTGATCAACTTTTATGAGACCCCGACAGGACAAAGAGTGTTAAAAGCATTACCTGAGATAAGCAAAGAGTCATTTACTATTGGACAGAGTTACGGAAGAGAGGTGGGAGAAAAGATCATAAAGAAGTTGCGAGAAGATGGATATAAGATTCCTGGTAATTAATTGATGCTGGGGCAAAAGCGCTGCGCGCTAAAGACCGTCTCGTTCAAGTAAACTCTACTGGTTTATCTACCGGCTGGACAGTGTTTATGTCGCCAGGAACAGCGGTAGACACTGTCAACGGTGCTGAAGGTGTGACAGTATCTTCTACTGGTAATGTCTTCATCGGTGACACACTAAGCAATCGTGTACAGAGAAAACCAGCTACTGGCGGTACAGCCGTGATAGTTGGTCCTTTCGGTAGCGGTAGTGGTCAGTTTAATACTCCAACAGGCGTTCGTTAGCTTGTCTATGCTAAAAAGAGCTGATTTAGGTTGTAAAACCTAGATCAACTCTTTCTTATTGGCACAGAGCAGTAATTCTTGCGCAACAAGTTGATCGTGGTATCTTACCCATTCCAGTACGTTGCCTTGAGCATCAAATCGCATCTCAATTTCACGCCGCTGGATAACCTTTTTTCTTTTTGCCATTATCACTAGCTTCGTATATTGTTAGGTAATGATCGAAACACTTCATATAAAAGTAAGCTGCCGGCTACAGAAACATTTAACGAGTCCATACCTGCTATCATTGGAATACGAACGATCTGTTGACAGATTAATTGCTGGTCTTGAGTTAACCCGGATCGTTCATTGCCAAGAATTAATATTGTAGGGGGGGTATAACGAACTTGATCATAATCGACAAGGCCAGCCGGAGAGGCACCAATAACCTGTAGATTATGTAACTGTATCCAGCGGTGGAACTGCTTAGCAGTGGTCCGTATTATGCCCTGCTTGAATATAGCTCCCATGGTTGCCCTAACAACTTTTGGATCGAAAGGATCTATACTATCTCCAATCAGGATGAACCCGGAAGCGCCAATAGCCGCAGATGTTCGTAATAGTGTTCCTAGATTTCCCAACGAGCGGATATTGCTAAGCACAGTCCAGCAGATGTGTTCACTAGGTTTTATCTGATCAAGTCTCTGAACTCTCTGGCGCACGATTGCGGCCACACCAGATGCGCGTTCAGTTTGGGAGATAATTCGAAACTGCTCTGGAGAAACACGCGCAAAGGGAACCCCTGCTCTTTTCAACCTACGAACCAGTTTTCTAGCAATTGAGGATATAAGTAGTCTTTCACTATAAAGTAGCGTATCGATTGTAAAACCATGATCAACTGCCGCTATAAAGTTACGTATACCTTCAACAAAGAATAGTCCATTATTGTCGCGATAACGACGTTCACACTGAAGCCTCTTAGTTTTCGCTAAAGTGGGAGCAACTTCTAACTGACGAAAATTAACTGCAATCTCATCACGCATTTTCTTAAATTGAATCAAATGGTAAGAACTATAATCGATTAGAGACAGCTATTCTTGCTACCAGTCCCTCACCGGTTAAGAGTTGTTAAAAAACCGATCTCTAGTAAAACTCCAAACACAATGGAGTTTATACTATTGAAACGTATCACGATTTGAAGATCAGACTCAGATAACTGTTGATATGGCTATGGTGATTTTATGTGAAAATGATAGCGAATGTTGAGAACTATAGTTAATAGTGCAGAGGTTTTTAACGAGAGAGTATTAGAGAAGATTCGGCATCTGTTCATCCTTATCAGCCTAATCTAGTGTTCTCTTTCGGGTGGCTGAATTCCGAAAGCACTAAGATGAAGAAAAGCTTGGTTTACTAAAGTATCTCTATATTCAAAATCTGTCAAGTTGTCTATCTGAATTTATCGGCGTTCTATTACAAATATAATAGATCTGCAGTGATCAGATAGGTTGTTGTACAGAACCCTGACCAAGTCTTCTCTAGAAACCTTGTTGGGCACTATGCTGCCGATTTGAATCCTGGAGGTAGCAATTTAACTCGCGGAGTATGCTTCAGCAACACAGGAGATTCGGGAACTTGGAAGGCTAAGGCAATATAACAAGTTACTCAACATTTCCTAGCTTCATCAAGTATCATTACCCAGCCCTATGGATATTTTCACTTATTAATCAACAATATCCTCTCATCCATTGTATGTTATATCCCGTTTCTTATCTATCAAGGTACAAACTATCACTTAATATCGTTTGCTATTGATTAGAACTTTCTCATTGGTGACGCTTGAGGGTGTTGGACTAGCGCGGTTTACTTCTCTGTGAGAAATGCAAGACTCTCAATGATAGGAGAGACTATTGACAAGTTATCTGCTTCAAGTAATACAAGATATGGAAGAATTATATAGTGACCAGTAAAATTTCCTTTCTGCTGTTATCCTTTGCAACTTTCCATATATCTCGCTAATAGTGACGTCCGACTCTCCTACATTTAACTTGTAAAAATCCGGCAATTCCTTGAGCCACTTTTCCATCTTTTAACGCCTTATAGAAGACGAAGATCTATCTTGAACTGGTAGTTCATTATCGCGCTTACTATCTGTGTCACCAGTTCCAATATTGGTTTATCGCTATTTAGATGAGTGATAGCACCAATTCACAAAGGAGGCTGTTAATGAGCAAAATAAGCAAGAGAATGGCAAGCAGTATTCTAGTGACATGGGTATTGATCGTCGCAAAGAGGATCTCAATTTCTACCCCATCCCACGTTCTGTTCAGGTAACGCTCAACATCGGTATAAGTTGTGTTGATTGCGACGCCATTAGAGGTTTGTTGTCCTAAATCCGCCGTTGTTGAACACGGCATTGTAAGGAGAAATTATGATAAGCCTTTCAAGAAGACAGTTTGCATCGGCCACCCTGCTCGCCGGTCTAGGTGCGCTTGTATGGCCACATAATTCTATCGCACAGGATATTGAAGACCAAACCGATGATCTAGTCTTGGCTCAGCCAATCGCTATGAGTCAGTTGATGGTCGATCTTCCTATCAATGATGTGCCACTTACGTTTTTAATTGATACGAGCAGATCCTATTCACTAATCGATGCTGGAGTTGCTTCAATGTTAGGGTTAGTCGCTACCGGTGAGCAAATTATCCCTAGCCTCGGTCCAACTCTACAATCGCAGTTGTATGGCGCTACCCTTGCCTCTGGTGATAATACATTCGGGTTTCAGTTAGCCACTGTTGATGACCTAAGCTTGGTAAGCGAGTATGCTAGTAATCCTGAGATGGAGGGCATTCTGGGAGCAGATTTTCTCGGTCAATTCACTGATGTTTCACTCACTGACACAACCTTTACCGGGGTTTTCAATGGCTCAACTAGTCGGGTTAGAGGTGGAGGATTGTTTGTGCAGCAGCAGTTGCCGCCACCTTTCACAGTCACATATCCAGTAAGGAAAATAGGCAATCAGTATTTCGTAGCAATACGCATTATTGATGGTACTGGAGCAACAGTTACAAGAATCTTTCTCCTAGACACTGGTGCCTCAGTCAGCTTGCTTACTACACAACAAGCACTAAATATGGGCTTGCTGCCATTACAAATAGGACCTGCTCCATTTATTCCTGCCATGGTTCCGATTCGTGGAATAGGTGGAGGAGTTTTGGCCCCCATAACTCCAGTGGGAATACCTGGTCTTGGTACTCGCCCCTTTGTAATAGGTAATGTCAATTTGCGACCAGGAGTAGTGGGTCTGCTCGGCGCAGATGTTTTAGGGGGTAGTTTCACTTTGCAGATGAATGGTGGCCAAGGAACACTGACTATCACAACACCTCTGGGTCAGTATTTACAATTTCTCCTAAGCATAGCTCGTCTTATACTGAGTTTCTTTGGAGTTGAACTCCCTAATGCAACAGTTATGAACTATCGATAAAACCTAACAAAAGTAGCAAAGCTGTAACAACATTTGCAGTTTGATTAAAACCTGAATCTGTAGATAAGGAGAACGAAGTCTAAAAGCCTTTTGCATTGGTGTAGTTAAACTCTAACCATTGATTTACTATTTAGCAGACCAATGGTTGCCAAAAGAGTTTATCTTGGCTTTGTATATGGCTAGGCTTGAAACTTCTTTCCTGTGGGTTCAGGTTAATCCCCTAACACTCTGCTATAATCTCTCCATTAATACAAACTGAGTTGTGCTGCGTAATACTAAGCAGTAGCATTTTCGCTCGTTGCTTCTATCTCAGCAGTTTTGGGCTTGCGCTCAAACACCTGTATGCTCGGCTCATCCAGCACGAATCTTTTCTCTGTTGCCTTCCCAATTTTGCCAGTAATAGCCTACCCATGAGGGATATTGTTGATGGGCTTGTTCCAGCTTGTTAAACATCTTGGGCCTGACTGTAACCGTAATCTCTCGCCCACCTATATCGATGGTAAATTCCTTCCAGCCGTTTGCCACTGTTTTAGCATCAGCAGGAAACTCATTAATCTTGATCATGATCTCTAACTTACCAGCTATTGACCTGACTTATTTATCTCCTCAATATTATCTCAAATCTGATCAAGGATAAGGCTACCCCCTTCCCTTTGTGGTTCTTTATTAAATGTGTACAAAAGTGGCGGAATTGAACGACAAAGTGGCGGAATTGAACGATAAAGTGGCGGAAAATATCCTATAACCCTTCTGTTTTCAAAACCGTTCTGCCCAAGAAAGAATAAAAACCGACACCATTTGTACCCGTGACATAGTAACTACAATTGTCTATTTTCTTCTGCATACAGATTTACTGCTATGCTCAAACTTTGTCAGATTTTTAAGTTTACACTGAAGGGAGAAAATATTTATGGCAAAACATATTCTAGACGAGCTTGAACCCTTTGATCCTCAAGGAGAAGGAAAGGATACTGAAGGGGGAAACCAATATGACAAGAAAGATAAAGATAAAACAGTCTGCCGTGTAACCACACTGGAAGACTACAGCGGGGAAACGCCAATCCCTGGAAGCTTGCGATCTTTCATCGAAGCATCAGGAAAACGGATTATCGTTTTCGATGTCCATGGCGAGATTCGTCTTAAAAAACTTCTCAAAATTACCAATGGTCACGTTACCATAGATGGCTCTTCAGCTCCTAGCCTGGGCGTCTGCATACGCGATTACCCGGTCAAAGTTACTGCCGATCAGGTGATCTTGCGGTATCTGCGTTTGCGTTTGGGAGTCTCCCAATGTGTAGAACTTGGAAAGAATGGTGATTGTCTTGATGTGCAAGACTGTAAGAATGTGGTTTTAGATCATCTTTCACTTAGCTGGTCTATAGATGAACTGTTGGGAACAGATGGGATCAATAACGTCACTGTGCAATGGTGCATCCTCTCGGAGGCTCTCAGCCAATCGTGTCATCCTGAAGGAGAACACAGCAAAGCCGCGCTACTTAGCGTTGCCAAAGACGGTAAGCTGAGCCTTCATCACAATCTTTTTGCTCACAATCGCGACCGAAATCCTCGTTTGAACACTGGCAGTCTTGATATTCACTATAATGTCTTCTACAACTACGGAAAGAGCTATCCAGGGCTTTCCAGTGAAAACCATGGTGCCAAAGCCAATTACATACGCAACTATGTAAAGCGTGGGTTTGACTCCCAGGATTATGGCTTCTTCGATATACGCCATGAAGATGTGAGAATGTACATTGCAAACAACAAAATGGAAGGCAATGAAAAAGGCACCAAGGACAATCTGTTGCTAGTACATCAGACTGGTAAACATAATATCGTGGATGAGCCATTCAATTTTGAGCACGTCTCTGGAGAGAACAATCCCGATGATGTCTTAAAACAGGTACTGCGTCATGCTGGAGCAACAGCGCCTAAGCGTGACAGCGTGGACGAGCGTATTGTCAATGATGTGGTGAACGGCACAGGACAGATTATTGACAATCCTGAAGAAGTCGGTGGCTATCCAAATTATTAAATTGTGTGCTCATACGCAGTTACTTTGATAATGATAGAATGCCAATTGGTATAAAAACCTGCTATACCAAGTATTTTCAAAGTATACGCGTATGAGCATAACTTCATCTTTTACCTGCCTTGGCTATTGCGATTAATAATCTTGATACTACGTTGCAATCTGGATGGCAGGCTCTTTCTAATCGGATTGCTATGCTACTCTCTCAAAGGATTTGGTATTAGTTTGGCTGATATAACAAAACAACTGGATGAAGTAACTCAACGAGCCGCTCTGGTGAGGGTTTTTTCCAAGCTTTCGCAAATCTTCGAGTAAACTCTTGTTCTATCGATTGTATTTCCATTGTTTTGTTAACTGAGAATCTACCAACCATATTCAGAGTAGTGTTCTCCATTTAAGAAACAGGCTAATGCATAAGCAACATAACCTACCATGTTAGCTGGTAATGCATTGAGTGGAAACCAGTCTAGCTCATCACATTTATGGGGCTCTTTGTTGTTTAACTCACCTTTCCAGCGATTAGCGGTGAAGAAAAATGATACTCTCTCATCTTGCGCTTTACGGTGCATCACGTGAGCTAGTTCCAGCGATTGAGATTGGATCTCAAGGCCAGCCTCTTCGAAGGCTTCTCTAATCATCGCATCCCTCGCAGATTCATTACCATCAATATGACCAGCAACAACGCTATAATTACCATCTTCATAACCAGTTTGAAAGCGCCGTAAGAGGAGAACCTTTTCATCTTTCAAGAGCAACAGATGCACCTCGGAGATAAGCTTAAATCGATCTTTCA
>JBFLVQ010000158.1:0-15157 GCA_040758525.1 Acidobacteriota bacterium | reverse complement strand
CTTTCTTCCAAGCTGGACTATTCAGTATCCTAGCGATATCCTCGTCTTCTTCATCAGTGGAATCATCCAGTATAATTTCCCAAGTCAGTTGAAAACGTTCCTGACACTGAGAGCATTTCTCCAAATGTGCCTGGAAATGAAACTTCTCTTCTGTCGATAGGTTATTATGAAAATAATTGATAACTATTAATTCATTCCAATGAGGGCAAGTCTTATACATGCAACGATTCCTCTATTTTATTAATGGGGCTATGGTATAGATTATTGCCATTGATAATATCCGTTACCTGTCTGCAAATAAAATTGCCTGATAACTATACTTTTAGATTGAATTATCAAGGTCTTTTCCATTATAACTTAAATGGTAAAACTACTATAGTAATAGCTTACCATAAACCGCAGGATAGCATATCTTAGCAAGGGGAGTCTCAAGTGTTTAGCAGTTGCAGTGATGCAGAGCTTATCCAATTGATGCTACATCGGCCAACATAATGGTTAAAATTTTCTCTCCTTTTTGATGTTTGTGCCCACAATAGCCTTGTCACCGACTCAAAATCTATTACCAAAGATCTGAACGTGCTGTATTCAGGTTTGTCAAAAGTTGCCATTATGAAATACCTGAGAGAGTAAGGAGGCTTCGCCCAGAGTTTTGGCGCTAGCCTATACCATTAAAAAAGTCCACGGTGTCGTGAGCCTTGTCCCGCCTAAAATTTTGTTCGCGATGTCGTGAACCCTAACACTTATAGAAAGTAAATTTGGGTCCATGGCAACACCTCCACTTCTTCACTATTGACACGTTTGATAGCATCTACCACACGAAAATGGCATCCTTGTTTCAAAATAGAAAGACTGTTGCCAATTGCGGTATCATACACAATCGAAACCTCTTCACCATTTGGACGAGTACCCAAAAATCCAGTTGGTGTTGGCTTGGACATAATCGTAATCTCCAAATCGATCTGTCTTGTCTGATCATATGACGACGGTGCTGTTTTCTGACAAAAGCTCCATCCTTCATCGCAGCGCGGCCGAACTGGGCAAAATAAGCAATCCTGACTGATTCGAGCCGAAGCTGGTTTTTGTGCTAATACTTCGTTTGTTAGAGCAATTTCTTTGCCCATGATTTCTTCAATTGTAATGAGATCGATTTCACTTGGAGTTGATTCACAGCTTGTATCGAGATATTGAACAATGGTTTTGATTGGTAGCTCATTGGTAACTCGCCACCATAACAATGCATATAAACGCAATTGCTCCTCATGGGAGGCCTTGCGCATACCCGTCTTGAAATCGATTATAATAGCGAATCCAGTATCATCAAGAATAACCAGATCGAGAATGCCAATAAGTGGAAGAGAAGGATGCTCCAGACGTTGTTCACTAAGCGCGCCCTTCTTATGCAAAACAGAAAGCAGTGAGCTATCATTGGTAGTATCGGTCGTAGCGAGTAGAGATTTCTCACTAATACTGTGACTCTGTCTAGACTGATATCTCTCTCTGAAAAGGCATATCGCTTGATTTGCTAGGTAACGAGGATTCGTTTGGAGAACATAAGAAGGACCGATATGGGTGTGTACGGCAAAACAGGCATTCCATTCATCAATCTGTTTTGAGAAGAATTCCCAGAAACCACAGCTTTCCACAGCTGCCTGGAACATCGGCGATCCAATAGGTGGATAGCCATACCTGCCAACTGCTCGCGCAAGTCGATCAAGTGCTTCATGAACTATCTGACCCTCAATGGCAGATGGATGTGGTCGCTCTGGAAATCGGTCATATTCTCCCCATTTTGAGTGTATGAGCTGCCAGCGTCGCGGACAGTTCCTTATTAATTGGATGCTCGAGAAGCTAAAGAGCATAGGCGGTTCTGCCCATTCAGTTGGTTCTTTCAGCTTATAGAATGAGACATTATTCACTATATACATCCTTCAGGCAGTTGTATCTGTGACACAGCCGCTGGTAAATCGTGAACGAGGGTAAACGCATCAAGTTCTACAAGTTCTCTGAAGGAAGCCTTAGCCGCGATCGCAACATTCGATGGACTTAAAGCGGGATCAACGAGAGGATGGTGAACGTCAACCCACACCTCTCTTTCTGCAAGGGAGAAAACTAATGGGATCTCGACTCCATTAATATTTCGACAATGCTCAATAGAGACCCGGCGAAGCTGTAAAACCTCCGCCAATCCGCGAAGAACAGTTGCCCTTTCATCTGGCTTTACAATAGGTGTTACGCCATGCCGAATGTGCCTAAGTAGACTGAGTGCGAGGTGACGATCCAAAGATGCATGAATAAAGTTATTGCCATAATGCCTTATGCATCGATAGCAAGATTGAGCGCAGTCGCAGGCTGACAAGAGATTCTCTGTTGCCTCAAGAACATCTTCGATCGCTTCTCCTACAGCACGAGCGTATCCAGCGCCACCTGGCAGTAAGTCGTAAAAATAGATCTGAGCTTCATTCGTGCGAGCACCAAGAACTGGTGCCCACCATCCTGATATTTCTCCCTCATCAATCTGTAGTGCTTTTGATGCTGCAATAGAAATAGCCTCAACAAGGGAACAGAGCGCCATACGAGCAGCTTTACTCAAGAGTCCAGGCGTTGTTGTCATACCTAAACGGACTGGATCGACAACATTCATTCTGAATAGAAGGGTGTCTGTTGGGAACCTGTGCCCTAGATAGAATGGCCCATCTGCGCTCCCAGCGCAGAGAGTACCTTGTTCCAATGGATGTTTATGATGGACAGGCAGCCCACCACGAGTAAGGGTTGTTTTTGTGAATCCTGGTCCGAACTCAGGCTCAGATCTTCCACAATCTGGGCATATACGAAAGCCACGATCTCCGACTCCTTTATTGACTACGGCTAGTCTACGAGGGCCAGTCCAGATCTTCAACCGACCATTATATAGTTCTCGTTGCCAGTTCTCTGGCGGATCTTGAAATTCAAGCCGAGCACGATCAGTTACACCAGCATAAGTGATAGGCTGACCATTGTCAACTTCCCATCGTTCATTAATATCAGGAGCAAATCCTGCTGGTGTGACAAAAAATGTATGTACTACTTGATCACTTCCACAGCAGGGACAGAGCGCCATAGATGCTGCTGCAGGATCAAGGCTTACGAAAGTGCATAACCGGCAAGCTGTATAGGGTTGGCGTCGTGCCAGGGTCGGAGCAGGACTTGGTTCGTATGGAGAAAATACTGCTGCTGACTCAAATCTCCATTTATCGATAGTAAGACTGCGGCCCGGTGCGTACTCCGATAGAGCCAGTTGTAGATCACGTTGTGGTTCATAGTCAAACACACGACGTTCCCTGGGTCCGCCAGGCTTATGTGGTTTCGATACCCAGAAGCTCACCACATCAGTAGGAAATGCGTAACGAGGCAGCACTGCATGCCCAATGAGAGCTTCCAGAAGATTCTCTTCCAATCTGCGAGCAAGAGCTTCGCGTGCTAGGCCCTCAATTTGATCTCTATTTTCATACTCACTAACTGGTAGTACCGAACGCAGTCGTCTACAAAGATTTGTAATAGATGTGTTAATTGTTTCTGTTACACCTAAGATATTCTCGTTGAGTCCATAGCTGAAGGTAGGTACCCAATAGCGAAGCTCATCCTTAAGTAAATATTCATTTCTGGTGAGCCAAGCCTCCATACGAAGCAGAGAGCATGGATAAATCTCTGATAAAAACTGTTCAACAGTTCCTAGTGATTCGAAGAGTTGGTAAGCGCTCGACCCTGTATCTGTTGGCACCTGCTCATGAAAGAATCTTTGAACTACATATGCAAAAATGTGTCGCTCAAGAACCTGTTGATTCTCAACATAAACGATTGGAGGGCGAACGATTCCTGAAATAATAGCTTCTGGATGCTCGAAAAATTGAGCATCGTGGGATGTACCATGAGCATAGGTAATTACTGATGCAATAGATCTACCACGACGGCCAGCACGACCAGCTCGTTGCTGATAGTTTGCTACATGTGGAGGTACATTTCTGAGCCCAACACCACATAGTGCTCCTATGTCGATACCAACCTCCATAGTAGTAGTACAGCTCAACACATCAATGGGCGGTTTGCCATCAAGTGTGATATCCTGGAATCGAAGCTCGTATTCTTCCACTTTGTTGAAAGCGCTTTCATCAGGCTGGCCAGTGAGTTGAGCAGAATGCTCAGCGGCTGAAAGGCCGAATGGATCCAAATGTAGCGGATCAAAAGCGCGGACAACCTGGTCGCGGTAGAACCCTGTTCGTGCATTGAGATATTCGGCTTCTGCCTCAACAAGACGACCAAGACAACCTGGGCATAGATCCCCAAGAGCTTCAGGATGGATACGCCCGCAGTCCACACATCTAAACCATGCACCATCGAGTCGCAGATTTATACTCAATCCCAATGGACGGAGATAGTATAGATCTCCTTCGAAATCCAGCAGATCAGAATTCCTAACCAAACACTGAAACCAGGATGAAACCTGGGTAAATGCTTCATCGTTGCCAAGCAGTTGCTTCAGATACTCATCAAAGCGGTTGGGTAATATTTGAGAAATTTTCTCGGCATTAATTCCCAAAGGCCCAGCCCATCCCTCACCAAGTTCACGAATCTCGGCGCCATCTGGTTTAAAGCTCCGTCTCTCAAGATGCAATCGAATCCAGGCACGAAAGATGACTTTAGTTGCTTCCGGCTCAATATCAGTAATGGGAAAGTCGTCGAACACATAATCCATATCTGGGTTTTCTTCAACAGTGCCGAGAGCCAGAGATGGTAAGGAGTAGTATCTGTCGGTTAGTTCGCTGAAGAGAGCCTGAGCAAACGAGCGAGTCGGACGGAGTCCACCACGATTTGCTAAGCGAATCGCCTCTGGCAAAGACTTGCCTTTTACACGGCGTAGTTGATTATGAAACTCGACCTCATCAGCAGATGGAAACAGGTTATAACCTCGATTTCCGCACAACCAAGCTACAGCAGGATATAACCATTGCATTCCAGTCTGGTTCTCTTGAGTTCTTAGTTCATGTGTTGCCAGACAGATGACCTGTCGAAACAGATCTCTGGCATGGCTGTGTTCAAGAGCCGGTGCCAAGCGGGCAGCTTTCTGTCTTCCATCGCTAAAGACGAGAACTTTACGACCGTGGTTTGGTAGTCTAGGATCAAGTTTTTGTGGTGGCTGCTCGGCGAACTGGGCTTCAATTAATGCAGTAAAAGGCTGTTCTCCTCGAGTCCGGAAATCTAGAATACGAGCACGGGCCGATGGTATTGGCTGACACATAGCACACCGTTCAAAGCTAGCTTGGCGTCCCCCATCCGTATTCAGCCAAAAATACATACTTCTAACATCGCCATCATCAGACTGGATCTGTGCGTTGATGTAACCAGTTCTAAGATGAACCTGTATTTCTTCAGTTCGATCACTATATCGAGGTGTTGAAGGAAGCAGTTCAATCCGTTCCAAATTACCTTCAGTTTCTCCCCAAAGAAAATTAAGGCGAGCCAATAAACTCGATTCTGCATAAGCGATAATGTAAGGTGCTCCGCAACTTCGACAGGATGCAACTTCAAAAACTCGAGTGCCACAGGCATCGCAGCGACTCTGCGGATAGGAGAATAACTTGCCAACTACTGCTGACTCACCCGGTCCAGCTTGTCGTCCTGAACAAACCGGGTTAATGCATGCATAGAGACCATGCACTCCTCGGAACATTGCATGCACACGGGTTGGAATAAGCCCTGGTGTATCAGGCTTCAATCGAGCAAGTGTACCCAAAGTAAGCAGCACTTCGAGTGCTCGTCTTGCACGCGGATGACCAGAGAATACAAGTTCTGCGAGACTGTTTAGATCCCGTGCGGATCCAGCAGCGGCCTGTATAAGTTGGTTAACGTATGGTCTGTTTGTCAGAGCCTGGTAAAGATTGTTGAGCACCTCGCTCTCATCTGAAGAATTGCAGGGTAAATTATAGAAAGTAAATAATGGCGACAATGCTCGGCAAAGGTCATCGCCAGTTGATGCTTGGTTAATAGCTTCTAGATCTAACGAAGAAAACAGATCGGCTTCAACGGTACTGGCTGGCCCCGCTGGCTCAGGCACCGCTCTGGTACCAATAATGGAATCAAAATTAGCAGGTGTCTTTCCTGTCAAATCTGCGGTAAACTTTTTGTTATTTTCCAAGGCATTGGCTTCACTGCCTAATGACGCGCTAGTTGCAATTACGCTTAATTTATCAGGTTGGTTATGGATACCTAGACGAGCGCGCAGCCGTCGAATAAGAAACGCAACCTCAGCGCCTTTAGCTCCGCGATACATATGTGCTTCGTCAAGCACAAGAATGAGACGACTACCCTTTTGTTGTAACCAATGGCGTGTTTCATCAAAGATAGGCCGCTCGAAGGGCCGCATTAACATGTATTCGAGCATTGAGTAGTTTGTTACCAAAATGTCTGGTGAGTGGCCTGGAAATGTTCCAACTCCATGAACCATTTCCTGTCTGGTAAGAAGTTCACGATCTTCTGGCGATGTGTGAAGCCGCCGCTCCCAGTTGTGCTTGGTATATTCTTTTCCTGCTTTTTCACCAGACTGATAGACACCTCGGCGTTCTTCTTGCTTGGCATAGAAGGCGCGCAGATCTTTAGCTGGATATCGGCCCATCTGTTGAAGTCGTTTTTCAATCTCGGGTTCCAAATTGAGATAATATTCGAGCAGAGGGGCAACACGTTCACTGTCTTTAGTTGCATTTCTTGGACCCGGATAAGGCGTTCGCCCTGTATACATACCAAAGCGCGGAAAACGACGACTACCAACTTGGCGGAATTCATTGGCTACTGCAATATCTCCGAAGAGCAAACGGAGACGTGCAAGTTGATCGTTTACCAGTGCATTCATCGGATACAGAATTAATGCTCGAACAGCAGGTAATGCAAAAGAATCTGGCCGGGAATATGCTTCATCATAAAGCGAGCCCAGCATCGGCACTAAGAAACATTCTGTCTTACCAGAACCAGTACCTGTTGCAACAATTATATCACGGTCAGCAGATAGGAATGCGCGGAACGCTCTTTCCTGATGACCATACATAGTATTGAACAAGACAAAACGTTCATCGCTTGGACTACTGCTTTCAGAATGTCTATGAGCCAAGCGCTCAAATAGTTTGCCAATGTGATCTGGAAGACCCAAATTGCCATAGCTATGTGGAGATGTTGCATAACGCGGTGTGGTTTCGATGAAAGGTTCTTGTGCAAGTAGATGCTCATTGGCATCCGTTTCAAGCAGAATACGACGAGATCTAACCAGCAATGGATCGCTTAGCGGATATGCGCTCTCAATGTAGCCACGAAGCGCATTTCTGAGACGCCGCACCAATCGCGTTGGTGTGAATCGATCATCTGTTGATGGTGGCCTCTCAAAAGGAGAAGGTAGCGGGGAACGCTGTGGAATCTTTACCTTTGGACGAGTACGTGGACGCTCTATTACTTTAACTGGTTGTGATTTTCGATCTACCCAGGCCGCCATTGCCTGGTCTACTAGTTCACTCAAACCTATAACTCGATCACCAATAGATTCTGGAGTTTCACCTTCCAAAAGAATATCAAGAAAGGCTGGTGAAACATATGTTACTCCAGTAAAATCCAGCGAGACATCAGGGCCTATCTTCCTTTTTAGAAACTCTGCATCACCCTCGTCAACCAGGCAATGATCATCATTAGTGTATTTGCTGAGCTTCAAAACAGTCATTAGACCTCCTCTACATGCCAATGAGTACTATCCAAGTTTATAAGTGCCTGATGTCGGCATCCTTTCGGAACCAGTAGCATTAGACCGCGCATTGCCCTCGTAAGCGCCACGTATAAAAGGCGGCGTTCGTGACGCATTCGCTCACTAAAAAGTTCTGTGTCATCAAAATCTTCTGGTATAGGATATGCACCCTCACGTAATCCACAAACAACAACAATAGGAAACTCAAGCCCTTTTGCCGAAAACATAGTGAGGACTTTCAGAGAATTTTCCTTTAGATTGAGATCTCGACCGGCTGAAAACACTGCAGGCATTCCCATATCAGTGAGTGCAGTGACCAGAGCTTGACCGATCTCCGAGGTTGGCACAAGTACAGCGGCAGCATTTTGGCGAAGGTGGAGATGGTGAGACATCTGCCTAACAAATTTAGCTATCCATTCGGCTTCATTATCTGCTTCCAGATTGCGGACGAGGACAGGAAGAGGTCCCTCATAAATACTGATAGATGATTCTAATAACTCGTCTTCTTCTGACTGCAGAATAGAGAATGCGGCCCTATCAATCTCTTTGGTCGAGCGGTAGTTTCTCTTCAGTGTAGCTGTTCGACCACGAAATTGGAGACAAGGATTCGCAGATGTCCATGAATAATTTCTCGAATAGATGGACTGCTTTGTATCTGCGGCAAAGAAGAGCCCTTCTGCCTGTGAACAGACCGCAGCCATCAAAGCAAGTGCAGAAGGGCTCAGATCTTGTGCCTCATCAACGAAGACATAATCCCAATGACCAGCCCACTCTCCACTTCTTATTATTTCTAACGCCTCATTTCTAATCTCAGGGAATCGCTCGCCTGTAAGGGATTTCCGAAATGCTTGGCATAACTCCCAAACACCTGCGCGCAAACGCTCTGGAAAAGCAACTCCTCGCCCGGAACGTGGTGCATCAAGATATTCATCCAACGATTTCAGACCACGTCCTGTTATGATCCAATCAAATTCTTCTAATAAGTATTGATTGGATAAGCGAGCAAGCGCACGTGCCCGCAAGCGTGCCTCAAATGATGTTGGTGCGCTTGGTTGGAAAGTTTTTCGTAATTCTCGCAATCGCTGCAGAGCTTCCCCGTCAGTTTCAACATGCTCCAATTTTCTTCGCCCAGAAACAATCTCCCAGGCGATTTGATCGCATGTTGCTACTCGCACTCTAGCCATTTGTTCGGGCTTTAGAAGCTGCTCAAGCAGTTGACGTGTGACCGCCAAAAGAGCGCGAGTATAAGTCGTGAAGAGCAATTTTTCCTGGCCTGTCGCGCCAGGTCTTTCTAGCACTTCTTTTACTCGATAGATCGCTACTGTGCTCTTTCCCGTACCTGCGCCACCACAGACCATAGTTGGGCCATTTAATGCCCATCTCGTTAGCTTCAGTTGATCTTCATCCAGATGGAGCAAGAATCCAAGAAGATCGCCTTCCTTATAGCGCACGAGATGCTCTGTTGAAGGAACGAGAAGGTCTGGTTGTTGCGATACGCGTTCCAGGTTCGGTGGCCAGATTGCATCAAGAACACGAGCTAGATCCTCACTCTGAATGGGCGCTTCAAGTAGATCCTCTTCTGTCTTACATCGTAAGAGAGTGGGTTGCATGGAAGCTGAAATACCAAGCTCAGTCAACCATTTTCGAGTGAGTTTAAATGGTAGTAGTCGCTCTTGCCCGACTGGTGTAAAAGTGAAAGTGCGTGCGGACGAATCTCCTAACAGTGCATCAAGGTCTTCATCAGCATTAGGAGGCATCTTTGAGAGCGCTAGGGTTTCCGGGAGTTCGTCATAAGTATCTTCGCGCCGTCGCCGTACACCTAATAGGCAGACCCATTCATCTCCAAATCGATAGAAGACTCGATGGTCAGCAACACGCAAACGATAGGTGCCGTCCGCCCCTTTAATCTTCTTCTTGATCTTGCCGTCTGGTAACGGATCCGTGACAAGCTGATTGATCTTCTCCCACAGTAAGGCAGTGCGATCACTTGGGAAAGCGAGTATCTCGCGCAGACAAGTTGGCTTGATGGTGATCTGTCTCTTGCTCATAGGTCTGCCTCCTTGCGGATAATCAGACCAAGCCGCTCTTGCAAAACATCAAGAACTCTTGAAATGCGATCGTTAGGAATTAACCATTGTTTGCCTTTTTTCTTGCTCTGAACTAATGACGCAGAGATCGAGAGATAGCGGTATTCCGCAACCGGCAGCCAGCTATCAAGTGTGATTATTGTTCTTTCTGCTTGTTGCTCCAAGGTCGCTTCCAATGGCACACCCAGAGAACGAGCAACTGCGAAATAGCTCCTTAAGCCCTCATCTGGTCGAAGTGTTATGAAAGGAGAAAAGGTTGGTGAGCCACCTTGTGTCCATGCATAGAGCCAATAGCCCCAACGGTTTCTTGTATGCCATAATTGAGCCATCTTACCAGTATCATCCGATTTCCACCGAATGTTATCATCTATGGCGACACAACCATTCCATACAAGTTGCTCATCCCGCTCCAGGCTACCTGCTGGCTCAGCTTCTAATTGTAAACGTCGTTCGAGGCTACTCAACCATTGACTATCGGCAGGTGGAGTTCTATCGAATCCTGCCCAAGTAGATAGCGACAACACAACGCCGCCAACTGCTTTGATCTCCTCCATAAAAAGATCTTTCCTTTCCGACTCTAAATGACAAGTACGCGTGATCCCATCAATCTCCCACTCTCCTACCAAAAGAGCTGTTAATCGTTTGGTAGAGAGGCTGCTCACGAGTCGAAAAGTGCCCCCGCCAAGAGTAATGGCGCGAACTGGGGTTGGGAAGAGATTACCTCCAAAACCAAGCAGGAGATCTCCTGAACGTTCCAACAGTTCGCAAACATTTGAGATAGTTTCTGCATTAATGGTAACTATAGGCGCAATAAATTTACTTACACGAGCAATGGCTTTGTAACGGGGGCAACAGCATCGTGCAGATACTTCTTCACGCAAAAGATCAGCAACTCCAGCTACATCGTTAGGATTGATGCCAACAGAATTGAGAAGAATATCTGAAACCTTATTCTCATCAAGAAGGGTGAGTCTCATTAAATACCCTCCGAAGCCACACGTAGAAACGACACGAATTCTTCAGGATCATTCATCACTTTGGCAATATCCCACACTGGCGATATAAGACGAGATCCTCTTCTATGATCTGTCCAACGAAGCCCGTCACTTAAAAGTATATCGCGTAACCTTTCGGACGCGCTTATTTCATCTATCCATTCCAGAAGGGTCTCAGAAAGCCCTTGTTGAAGGTCTTCAACTAAAAATAGCAGCCGCACTGGTTGTCGTTCAATCTTACCACCATGGCGCTCAGTATGTAGGAGTCGAAACACACCAATATGATTAGGTGGCGAAGGTAGATCATCAACTGAGACAGACTCGACATCATAACCAAGCACCGCACATATAGGCTCAAACCAGATTGGCAGCAACTCTGCGTAAGCTCCAGCTAAGTGTTGAACGGTCGCACCACGGCTCGCAATCAGTTCAGCAAAATTGCTGCGAATGGTCTCCGGTTTTGGTCGCCGCTCGTGTCGAATAACTGCTGAGCCGAGTTCTGCTAGATCGATTATGAGGTCTCCAATAGCACGCCGGTTACGTTTTTCGCGAGATACGGAAATTATCTTGGAAAAATCGACCTGGCTGTTAATGTCAGTCTGAATGGCGCAGAGTTGATCTTCAGAAATTTCTTTCCAGAAAATACGCACTGGCCAACCTGGCGGCGCTTCCAGCAAAGCGGTACAATCTTCTGCAAGATCGAGCATGCTAAGATCCCGCAATGGCAATGATAGTAGTGAACCTGATTGAGAAACTAAAACATCACTCCCAATGGTTAATCGCCAACTGGCAGCAGGGGGATAGGGAACATCGGTAAGAACTTCAAAGGGTAGCCGAAGGGGCGGGATTCGGGTACGGTCGTGGAGAAATAACAGACAATATCTTCCTGGTGCAAGATCCTCTAGCTGAACGAACGGGCGCGAACCAGATTTAAGAGATAGAGCTTTTGTTTCGCTTGGACCATATAAAAACAGACTGGCCTCTCCGTCAAAATAGATGTTCAATCCATTGACTGAAATAACAGGTGTCATATCCGAAAGAAAGCAAGGATAGGTATCACCTTTGGCCGTCTCTCGCCACAAAATTGGTGGAACAAGAACCCACTCCAGCCTTGGTTCAATCTCTCCAACATCAAGCCCTATCTTTCGCAAGATTTCTTGAGTTTCTAATGGTAGAGTTGTGGAAAGAGTAAGCTCCCAAATCCTCCATCCATCACCAACGGAAGTAGTGGCAGGTTTATGTTCCAGAGAATCGTAAACGGTGTCTGGCAGAAGGATTCGATAGCTTTGACCAAGTGACAAGACATTATTAGCAACAATTCTTCCAACATCCTCAGCATCAAGACGGAACACATGGACACGATCTGATTGGAGGGCACCAACACTCAAGCTGGTAAGGTCGATGTCTGGATCATCTTCAAAACCAGCAGCCACCCAATGCCAAGGTCCAGCACTTGCCGGTATTGGAATCCGGATCTGGCGTTGACGAATATTAGAAGCGAGAATACTGGTCTCCCAGTTGTTGCTCTTGATGCGCAGTTGCTTTACAAAAGACCAGAGGCCAGTAAAAGGTCCTGCCTCGATCTGTAATCCACCAGCTTCTGCTTCAAGACAGACGAGCTGAGCACTCCAGCCCTCTTTTAACTCATCAATGCCAATTTCATCCTTAGCAGTAGGTAATTCAAAGAAACGCTCAGCGTATAACGCGAGATCTTCAAATATATTTTCAACGGCATCATTTGACGAAAGATCTCGACGACCAGGCCGACGTATTGGTTTTGGCTTTCGCGCGAAATCTTTGGGTGAGAGAGCCTGCACAACTTTGGCTACAACCGTAATATCCTCATCGTTCTCAACATCAAGTTCTATGTCGGGATAGCGCCCCTTGTCAAGGTTCAAAGATACTAGAGTAATCCGTTGATGCCGACCCTCCACGTCTCGCTGATCTGCAACATACTTCTTAACAGCATAACTACCAGTTTCCGGATCGGAAAACGCTCCTCGCACCAGAACATTCATAAATTGCTTCGTGCCTGCGGGCCAGAATTCAAATATTGCATAACCACCATCAACAAGCCCACTCTTGCCATCATCCATACTATGCCCTTCAATTTGGGCAACAAACATTCGTGAATTCAACTTTTTCCCTGGCAATGAAACCTTAACCCAGCCCAGAGTATCGATCATATGCTCTTGAGCGTTGCGTCCCCACTCCATTGCTGGTAAAGATGCCGCTGCTGCTCGGAGGCTATGAATTGGCAGATGTGTTGTATATTTCTCTATCTCAGTGATCTCTTTTTCGATAAGAGGCTGATTAGTGAGTTCTCGTGCAGAAAAACGGATCGTTCCATTTTCTACTACAAAGCGCGGATCTCCTGGACAGAAGACGCAATGGCGCTTCACAACTTGCTCAAGCTCACGGAGAGCTTCATTGAGTTCTAAATGTGATCGAGGCCTGCGCTTTAACTGAATGAAAAATGTATCGTTCGCCAGAAAAGCGTTGGCAAGAATCCAACGTCCCCACGGCGTAGGTCTGAAACGGACATCTTCACGAAGACGAGCATCCTGGCCAAATTTCCAGTGAGACTCTTTCAGAATATTAGCTTCATCGAAACTCAAGCGCGAATTTGCGGCTTGCTCTACGATCGTATCGAACGAACTTCGAATCGAAAACCAGTTTGGGCTTGGTCGATTAAAAGCCATCATACTGCGCTCCCAACACTGAGGTTCGATGAATCCATTTGTTGCTTCAATCGAAGTCCTTCACGGACGATGGCCTCAAGTTCATCTGCGAGTGCTTGCCGCTCGTTTTCTTGATGTAGATTTCGATGAAGATTCACCTGACGAATGGCAACACACTCACCAGAGAATGTGCCTGTAGCATCGAGCACATTAAAATCGCGTGGCTCAAGGCCCGGCATATGCGGATACAACAGCACACTATGATTGCAGCCATAACGCCGAGTATAAGCATAAAGTTGATAGAGATCAGCATCAGCTACACCGCTACGCCCACGTTTGCCAGGCGCAAGTAGCTTCCATTTGGTATCCATAACCAACCGGCTGCTATTACTCTCAATAAGAAGATCCGGTTCTAAACGCAGAATGCCAATGCCATCGCTCTCCATAAGATGACGTTTATGGTGAGCAGCCTGCGGAAATACCTGTACTCCAGCAAGGCGCGGAGCAACGTAACGACGCAAAAATGCCGCAATAAAGCGCTCAAAGACCTTATTCATATCGAATAGTAAGGAGAAGGTGTGTGTACTGCCGGCCTGTATGGTTGGTGTTCGGCCTGATAGAATCAATCTACAAAAACGCAGAATATCCTCAAACCGCTCATTCTGTCTGTTGATAGCAATACGGCCAAAGTCGCTATCCTGAATCTCAACATCCGAAACATCATCAAGAAGCAGTAGGCATTGCCTCAAAATATCTTGAGTTGCCGGTGTCCGAGTTATTTCAAGCAATATTCGACACGCTGATCGAAATACTTGATTCATTAAAGTGTCATTCGAAAACTCTTCATATTTGCAGTAGAACCTTTCTCTATGCGCCGAGTTGTACAGGGCTTGTGGAGCGACCATGAGCTTGCCTTTGAACTGTCGAAGGTTTTCTTGCTGCTCTATATATCCGCGCTCAGTTCCTAACAAAAGTTCTTGCCGCAATCGATTAGCAAATACCGCAGCAAGTGTTTCTGACAGCGGTGCCTGCCTGATTGCCAGACGTGCAATATCACGGCTCCTTACAGGTAGATCACCACTCACTGCGAGCATATAGAGTAGATTGCGACGAGTTTCATAGCGTGCTTGCTCGCTTTTTGAGTGTGACTCAGCAGCTAAAACATCGATCTTAGGCAATATCTCGACTTGCAGCCCTGGAACTTGTACAACACCAACCCATTGAGTAGCACGAACAAAACCATCACTCCATTCAAAAACTTGATTCCAGTTCTGCTGACGTCGTTCAAATGAGCGAAGGCGATCATAAAGGTAATCGTTAAGGAATATTCGATCCGTTTGCTGGAGTTGTTCTGTTGCTGCACAACGTTCAATGCGTGTGTGCTCAGTGATTGCAAGATGTTTCAAACCTGCACCTCCGCAACTGTTGCAATCTGATCCGGCTCTTTCAAAAGCTCTGCAAGCCATTGATGGGAGGTCTCAGCATCAATCGCAAGCATGCCGAGAAATGTTTTGTATAAATCTTCTTTTAAGAGACTGCCATTACGGAATGCGCTTCGCACATGGTAATCAACTCGATCTTCATAATCGTCATGATCGAAACCTAGAGTCTTCACTTCAGGAAATAAGCGGGCTGTGATGA
>JBFLVQ010000157.1:0-15158 GCA_040758525.1 Acidobacteriota bacterium | reverse complement strand
CAAAACCTTGGAGTATGATGACTATCTGTTTCTCAGTGTAGGCGCTCATTCAAGATTTCTTAGAGTCAGTTCTATCAAGTGTGTCTATGCTGCTGGTGTCTATACAGAGCTTTATACATCTGATGATCAACAGTTGCTGGTTCATAAATCACTCAACGAGTGGGAACAGCGTCTGCCAGAGAAGTATTTTACCCGTATCCATCGTGGCACAATAATTAACGTTGAATATGTCGAACGTATTGTGCGGCTGTTTAACTACTCATTCCAGGTATTCTTGCAAAACATTCCCAAGCCATTTGTGATGAGCCGCAGATATGCTGCGAAACTGAAGGATAAGATGGGTTAATTACCAAAACCGTAATTTCAACTCTCAATCTTACTAAGAGGTACTAGATATGACGAAGCATAGAGTAATTGTCTTCAAATCATTGATCTTCTCTATTATTTTAGTGATAGGGTTTACCAATATCTATGCTGATATTGGACAATCAAACACATTAACAGAAAAGTCCTATCTACAAGCTCGGCGAGTGCTTGATCGAGGTATTGAAGCCCTAGGCGGCCTGGCAGAGTTAACAAAGATCGTAGACATCACAATAAAGTTTAATGGGCAATCTTTTGCTAGGCATCAAAGTGTTAGTCCAGAAGCACCTTACGATGCTTTGCCTCTGGAGGGTAGATTAATTCTAGCTCTACCTAGAAAATTAGCACTGTTTGAACAGACAAGTAATTTCCCAGGCGGCTTTAGCTTTCGATTTAGAACATTAGTGCGAGGTGACAAGGGTTTTTTACTAAATTTGACTGAGAAGACTGTTACCCCGCGCGATCCAGGATTTATCAATACGGTCGCCTTCTCAAGACTTCCTCATGCAACGTTGTTAACTGCTCTGGAGCGCGCGGCAACATTGCGTTGGCTTGGCGAAGAAGATTATGAAGGTAAGCGACACAATGTTATCGCTTTTGCTGGCAGTGATAATGTGCAATACACACTCTATTTCAATGCTGAGACCAATCTTTTGACCAAGTATGAATTGCTCTACACTGACCCAGTAGCAGGAGATGCGATACAGGAAGTAATCTTTTCCCAATACCGCAGTGCTGGTACAGTAAAGATTCCTATCAGACGTATTCAGAAGAGGGCTGGTGAAGTAATAGACGATCTGGCTTACACCGAAGTGCAGCTCAATACCTCTCCCAGTGACAATATTTTTGCCACACCATCAGACTACAAAGAGCGCCCTATGGCATCGTATCCAACTACAGTAAAAGAGATTGCCCAAGGTGTCTTTACCGTAGGTGGAGTGGGCGGAGATAACTACAACATTCTCTTTGTTGCGTTCAAAGATTATATATTGGTAATTGAAGCGCCACTCTCTTCTAATGCAGCAGAAGCAGCAATTGCTAAAATCAAGGAGACTCTACCAGGTAAGCCGATCAAGTACATAGTGCCAACTCATCACCATAATGATCACTCTGGCGGGATGCGGGCTTTTATTGCTGAAGGTGCAACGATCGTTACAACTGCTGGCAACCGTCGCCATTTTGAACGAATGGCGGCAGCGGTGCGAACAATTGCGCCTGATGCACTTACACGCAACCCACATCCAGTCTTAATTGAACCCATTGAGGGAAAGAAACGCATTTTTACTGATGGTAGTCATACGGTAGAGATACTCAATATAGGACCGAGTCCGCATGCAAATGAGCTGTTGATCGCATATTTGCCGCAAGAGAAGATTCTTTTCCAAGGTGATCTATTAAGTGTCGAAAGTGATCTTGATATGCAGCCGGCAAATGATACTACGGTCCATTTTGCAGAACAGATCCAACGCCAAGGCTTACAAATAGAAAAGATTATTGGTGTACATGGCTCAATAGGGACAATGCAGGATCTGCAGACATCGCTTGAGCGAAGGCGTGTGGCAAAGCGTAATCAATAATATCAATACTCCGACTTGTTAGGCGATCCCTTCAACTTGCCAGAGGTCTGCATAATGAGTGACAAAGCCTGTCCTGTTTATGCGCAGTTCGGCAATAAAACTGCCACCTGCACTGATATACCGATAGGTTGATTCATCGATACGTTGGTAGACCTGGCTGAGTGGCTCAAGTGTAAAGCTTGGGAAGCGAAGCCAGGCTGCTTTTACCTCTGCTTCTTGTTGTCTGGCCAGGCTCAAGCGGCGAATTGGCAACAGATTTGTGGATGGGCTAAAATTGAGATCTAGATCTATACAGCCTGCCACTTCTCGACATTCTCTACCATTAAGCTGCCAATGATGAGAGGAATCAACGTAGAGTTCGATCTCAATTCTTCTATTAGCAACCCAGCCATTAACTTTCCCAGATATGGTCTGCCATTGTGAATCACAAACTACCAAATAGTCCAGCCAGCATGGCTGTTGGTCATATGCAAATACTGCCGCTCCGTTAAGATGCCAACAAGAATCTAAAAAATATAGACGACTATATTCATGTCCTGGCTGATCTAGTCTACGCCACAATATTGATTGATCTGTCATAATTTTCTTCTTAAGCAGTTATTAGACTCTGGCACTGTGCGGTTCTGGCCGACAGTTTAGCAGAAGATTGAGATTAAACAAAAGCCGGGCAGCAATATGCTACCCGGCATTAGAATGAAGCAAACGAGCGGTTATTTGACGACAAGAATCCTACATTAGCCAACTCCTTAGCGTTAAAGTTGGCATAACAAAAAAGCATTTGAATCCGTGGTTAAATCAAAAAAACAGTCCACCCAATAGGGTATGAAGTTTGTAGGATTCCTTAACTGATGACGCGTAAAACCATCGAGAAAAACTTCATTATCGATAAGTTTTTTACAAAATTTGTCCCTATAGCGTCTGTTATCGATTTAACAACGTTTATTGCCCACCGCCCGATATGATATATAATCTCCCTACTTTATCTACCCTGGAGACGATTGTTTATGGCCGTAGGCAGAAACATCACCCGCAGAGAGGGCCGCGACAAAGTAACGGGCGCGGCGAAGTATATAGATGACTACTGTTATCCTGATATGTGGTACGGTAAGACGGTGCGCGCCACGATAGCACATGGCAATATCACGGCGATTAAATTTTTCCCCTCTTTTGACTGGTCTAGTGTAGTAGTGGCCGACTATCAAGATATACCACACCGTAATGTTGTTGCACTTATCTATGATGACCAGCCATTACTGGCTGAATCTACTGTCAAACATATAGGTGAACCTATCCTGCTTATCGCCGCACCTACCAAAGAACTGGCCGAAGCCGCCGCACAACAGGTGGAAATCTCTTACCAAGAACTGCCTGCGGCTCTCACAATAGCAGAAGGATTGGCGGTACAGGCACAGATCTTTGGCGATGATAATATCTTCAAACAATATACAATTACGCGTGGTAGTACAGAGGATGCCTTCCACGCTGCGGAAGTAATTATTGAAGGTATTTACCGTGTTGGCCATCAGGAACAACTCTATATTGAGACCAACGGTATCATTGTTATCCCAGAAGCAAACGGGGCTTTGACAATTCAGGGATCTATGCAGTGTCCGTATTATGTACATCGCGCGATCAAAGAGCTATTTGGTCTTGCCGATGATCAGGTTACGGTGATTCAAACGGTGACAGGGGGAGGGTTTGGTGGCAAAGAGGAGTTTCCTTCTGTAGTTGCTGGACATACTGCACTACTGGCACGTAAATGTGGTCACCCAGTCAAAATTGTTTATGAGCGTGGTGAGGATTTTGCCGTCTCAACTAAACGTCATCCTGCTATGATACGCCATCGTACTGGGCTTACACGTGATGGCCGTCTTATTGCAGCAGAAATTGATCTCACCTTTGATGGCGGAGCATACTGTACACTTAGCCCTGTGGTGCTCTCACGTGGCGTCATTCATGCGGTCGGTCCCTACAACTGTCCCAACGTACGTATCAGTGGTCGTGTAGTAGCTACTAATACACCTCCTAACGGCGCATTCCGTGGCTTTGGTGTACCACAAGCCTGTTTTGCTGGTGAGCTACATATGGAGAAGATTGCACAACAGTTGGGTATTGATCCTGTTACTTTGCGGCGTAAAAATATGCTACATGAAGGCGACATCACTGCCACTGGACAGATACTTAACTATAGCGTTGGTACACAGGATGTGCTTGATGCTGTGATTGAGCGTTCCGATTACATTAGCCGCTATCAGCAATATCAACAACAAGAACAGACAGGCAAGCGTCGTGGGATAGGACTGTCTTGCTACTATCATGGCGCAGGTTTTACAGGTAGTGGCGAAGAGAAGATCAAAGGTAAGGCTGGGGTAGAATTACTACCGGGCGGGCGTGTGCGTATTCTTGCTGCTTCTACCGAAATTGGCCAGGGTACACGTACTATCTTTCCTCAAATTGTCGCGGAAGAACTAGGCATCAGCCTAGATTTGGTAGAAATGGAAGAGTCAAATACCGCACAGGTGCCTGATAGTGGTCCTACCGTAGCCTCGCGTACCACTATGGTAGTAGGACGGGTCGTGCAGATGGCGGCAGCCAACCTTAAGCGTGAGATTGCTACCCAGATCGCCCTTCAAGAAGGTTGTGAAGCAACCAGTATATGTTTTGAACATGATCGCCTATGGTGGCAAAAGGCCTGCAATTCCACGGCTAGTCTCTCGTTTGTGGAAGCAGCAGAAAGATGCCTAGCACAGAGCGGAGAGCTTAAGACGATAGCGCAGTACAGCAGTCCACCAGGTATCAAATGGGATGAGAGTAGTTATACTGGCGATGCTTACCCTGTCTATTCCTATGGTGCCGATGTCATCGAAGTAGAGGTTGATCTAGACACCTATGAGGTGAAGATTCTTAATGTGATAACCGCTTCAGATATAGGCCGTGCGATCAATCCATTGCTTGCCGAAGGACAGATTGAAGGCGGTACAGTACAGGCATTAGGCTATGGTCTGTGTGAAGAGGTTGTCTGGGAAAACGGTCGTATGCTTAATAATCGCTTGACCAATTATATTATTCCCACCGCACTCGATATTCCTGATATGGAAACGATCATCATAGAGAAACCTTACGCGCATGGGCCGTTTGGCGCAAAAGGTTTGGGTGAACTGCCAATGGATGGAGGTGCTCCCGCACTGGTGGCAGCGATTGCCAATGCTACAGGTGTGTTGGTAAATGAGCTTCCTGCTACCCCTGAGCGAATTCTAGCGGCGCTTACTGCAGTCCAGGGGCAAGCTGAAAAAGGAGACAATTGATGGTTATTAAAATGATTATTAATGGCCGTAACTGTGAAGTAGCAGTGCCACCTATGAAACGTCTATTGGATGTACTACGCCAAGATCTCTCTCTTACAGGAACAAAGGAAGGTTGTGGTGAAGGTGAATGTGGTGCTTGTTCCGTACTGATCGATGGCGCTGTGATCAACTCTTGTCTGGTACCGGTCTGTCAGGCTCAGGATAGCAGAGTTACCACTATTGAGGGACTGGCTCGCGATGGTCTACTCAACCCTTTACAAGAAACTTTTATTGAATATGGCGCCGCACAATGTGGTATATGTATTCCTGGAATGTTAATGGCAGCACAAGCGCTACTAGAGCGTAACTCACGCCCTTCCCGAATCGAGATACGTGAAGCGATTGCTGGCAATCTCTGCCGTTGTACTGGATATACGAAGATTGTAGATGCAATTGAAGCGGCAGCTCTGTCCATTGTGGAGCATAGGTCATGACAACAACTACCGTTTATTCTCCTCACCAGCTTGCAGAAGCATATCAACTGCTGGATCACCATGGCGCAACAATTAAAGTACTGGCAGGCGGCACAGATCTAATGGTGCTCTACAATAGTGGCACACCTCAGCCAGCATTAGTGCTAGACATCTGGCGACTCGATGAGTTACGTGAAATTTCCCAACATGACACATACTTAAAACTGGGTGCGCTCTGCACCTATACACAACTTATCAATGATCAGCGTGTGCGCCTCTATGCCCCTGCTCTTATTGATGCAGCGCGTACAATAGGAGCAATTCAGATCCAGAATCGCGGCACACTGGGCGGCAATATTGTTAATGGCTCGCCGGCTGGCGACTCATTACCGGTACTGGCTGCCTTCGATGCGGAGATTGAGATAGGTGCTGCACATGGTATACGCCGTGTACCTTTCAATCAGTTTTACACAGGCTATCGCAAGACTGTGTTGGCGCCTAATGAACTGGTACTCAATATTCTCCTGCCTAAACAGCAAGAAGGCGAATTGACTCGTTTCTACAAAGTCGGTACACGTGCAGCACAAGCTATCTCGAAAGTTGTTATGGCTGTACGCGCTCGTATAGATCTGGATAAAACCATCAATAGTATTGCCATTGCACTGGGCAGTATTGCTCCTACGGTAATACGTGCGCGTGCTACAGAAGCAGCGATCACTGGAAATATAATCAATGCTGAATTGATAGAGACAGCGCGGCAGCAGATTATCGCTGAGATCAGTCCAATCTCTGATATACGTTCAACAGCACATTATCGACGTGTTGTAACAGGTAATCTAATTGCTAAGTTCTTGCGTGAAGCCTAATCGCTATGAAGAGACAGCTCTTAGCATTAGTATGTGGAACTGCCAGTGGTTATCTGATAGGTAAAGCGCTAGGCATAAATGCCTATCCTTTTCTTCCATTAGCACACAGCCATTTATGGCTGATGCGAGTGCTTGCTCTGTTTGCTATAGGAGTATTAGCAGGCGCAATAACCTCGCTAATCTCCTGGCGACATACACCAGGATTGCCTGGTATGTCTTTTTCACTAGCAATAGCAATGTTGGGACTGGCTTCAAGACCTAGCGCAGGTAGTGATGTACGTGAGCTAGCGACTGAGGTTTGGGTATCATATACAATGGAAGCACTTCTTATTCTCTTCAGCATGCTGCTTACCTATATGCTGGCCTGGGCTGTTGATACAAAGATTGTTTTTCGTAAACTTGTTGTTAAACCAGCAGCCAAACAGATAAATTCTCGGCTTATGCTTACACAATTGTTACCTTGTTGTCTGCTTACCGCCATTGGAGGTGTGATTGCGCTACTGCTACCCATTACTGTATTGATCACATTAGTACCCTCATTTGCACTGGTCTCCTTCTTAGCATCAAGCCTATTTAAGTCAAGGAGTACACTCTGGTATTCAGCCTCTGCGCCGCTTTATATTGCTCTGGCCGGTTTTCTGGTTCTTTCGATACCTAGTCTGTTTAATATCATTACTCCTCCCAATATAGATCTGAATCGCTCTTTTATATTTTGTGGATTGGGTTCGGCTGGCGCTATCTTTGGGCATTGGCTTTGGGTAGCGTTTAGTAAAAGACCGATAACCAGCTAATACCATGAAGAAGCCCTTACTTATCTTTGATCTTATGGACACGGTAGTTGTTGATCCATTCTTCTATCTTGTCCCATCCTTCTTTGGAATGACAATGGCAGAGTTTTTACAGGTCAAAGATCCTGACAGTTGGCCAGACTTCGAGTTAGGCAAGATTGATGAGGCAGAATACTTTCACAACTTCTTCCGTAATGGTACTACTCGCCAGTTGGAAGATTCAGAATCTTTCAAAGCAGCACTCTTCGCTGCCTATCACTATGTAGAAGGAATGGAAGCATTACTTACACTCTTACATAAGAATGGTGCACCATTATGGGTGCATTCCAACTATTCACCTTGGGTGTCGGAGATTCGTACACGGCTGGGCTTAGATCGATTCTTCACTGGTTATGCAATGTCATTTGAATTAGGCGCACGCAAACCCGATCCACAAGCCTATCAGGCAGCGCTTGCTTATATAGGAGAGATAGCAGCAAATTGCTTACTGATAGATGATCGTATGATAAATGTCGAAGCAGCACGTGCATTGGGAATGTTATCAATTCACTTCCAGAGCACGCCGCAATTACATCGTGATCTGATCTCTTATGGATTTGCAATTTAGTGAGTAACAATATATCTATTAATTAGGATGATAACTAGATGAGTCTAGCATTGAGAGATTTTGGTAATACTGGAATAAAAGTTTCTCTGCTTGGTTTTGGAGCAGGACTGATTGGCGACCATAGAGTAAGCGAAGCAGAAGTCGATAAAATACTCAACTCTGTGCTTGATTATGGTATTACACTTATTGATACAGCAAGAGGGTATGGAGCTTCAGAAGAGAGAATAGGCCGCTATATTGCGCATAGAAGAGGCGAGTTTGTCTTATCTACAAAAGTAGGATATGGCATACCTGGATATCATGATTGGACCTATGACTGTATTATTGCTGGTATCGATGAAGCATTACGAATCTTACGAACCAACTATATAGATATTGTTCACCTACATTCTTGTCCTTGGGAAACTCTCACCCGCGGTGAAGTAATAGATGCCTTAGCAGCAACAGTAAAAGCTGGCAAAGTACGTGTAGCAGCATACTCGGGCGAGAATGAAGCATTGGCGTATGCGGTAGATTCAGGTAGATTCCGAGGCATAATGGCTTCTGTGAATATCTGTGATCAACGTATTTTGAATGATCTGACTAGCAAAGCGCGTGAGAAAGGTCTAGGAATAATTGCCAAACGGCCAGTGGCAAATGCTCCTTGGAAATATGCGCATAGACCTGTAGGAAACTATTGTGAAGAATACTGGCTGCGCCTAGAGAAGATGGGGCTGGATTTCGGCGCTGATTGGCCAGATATTGCTTTAAGATTTTCTGCCTATACCGAAGGTGTAAGTAGCTGTATTGTTGGTACAACAAATTTAGAACATATAAGAGAGAATATTGCGATCCTATCTAAAGGACCATTACCTGCAAATACTGTTTCAGATATTTGTACTGCCTTCAAACAATATGATGACAACTGGATCGGTCAAATATAATTACTAGAGAGGGCGGCTAGTTCTTAGCTACTCTCTCTAGTTAAATTTAGTTTCTATTATGCCATTAGGGAAAGTAGCTCTTTTGCCTGAAAACCAGGAAAGATCCGTTTGCTGTCGCTAATACCAAAATGTTTCATCAATACTTCTGTACAGACAGAACGGAAATCGGTTGTCAGGGCAAGGTCTCGTCCTTCATAAAGCTGTTCTCGTTCCAATCCTGGCCAACGTCCATAGACTTTTCCACCCCGCACTTTTCCGCCTAGCACAAACATACAGGTAGCATGACCGTGATCAGTACCAAGGTTGCCATTCTGTTGCACAGTACGGCCAAATTCGGAAAGTGTGATAATGACAACGTCATTCATACGATCGCCTAGATCCTGTGTAAAGGCACTGATACTGCTGCTAAATTCACGTAGTAGGAAAGCCAAACGACCTTGTGCGGCACCTTGAGTAGTATGGGTATCCCATCCTCCCATATCTGCAAACGCAACTTCTAAACCAACATCTGCTTTAATAAGTTGGGCAATCTGTCTTAGGCTGGCGCCAAACTGTCCACGTGGATAGTCTGCACCATTGGCAGGTGTGTAACCATTTGCACGTAGCCGCTTGATAATACGCATTGCCTCGAAGGCTTCATTGCCAGTGGGATGCAGCCGCTTATCATCACTCTTGCCATACATAGATTCAAAGACACTACTCGCTTGGCCTCCACCACCACGCACATCGAAAGCGCCTAGATTAGCAAGTGTAATGGATGGGTTATCACCAGCGAGTGCGCGAGGCTGTTTGTTACCCATTGCGACAGCGCGTAATGGTGAAGCTTGTACGATCTTCTTTCCTTGTAGATAACGATTCAACCAGCCATCAGCAGTCGATTTGATTCCTGGCGTACCTGTCTCCATATAGTCTTGTGCATCGAAGTGTGAGCGTGTCGAATCAGGCGAGCCAGCCGCATGTACAATCGCAAGTTGACGTGCATCATAGAGTGACTTGAATGGTTTGAGCGCCGGATGTAGACCAAAGAAGCCATCAAGATCTATTGCTGACTGCTCATCTGATGTCTTTGGTTTGGCGATCGACAGTTGTGGACGTACGCTGTAGTAGGCTGCTTCACCAAATGGCACTACTATATTGAGACCATCGGCAGCACCTCGTTGGAAGAGCACAATCAGAGTCTTTGTGCTTTTAGTCTGTTCGCTAGCAGCCAGTGCGGTGCGTTTTAGAAATGATGGTACGCAAAGGCCTGTGCCAATACCGGCAATCGCCAGAGCGCCTGATTTGAGAAAGAATCTTCGCGTTAACATTGCCTTGTCTCCTTCTTTACATCTTCTGGAATTCTGGTGAACCAAGCAGTAGACCAACCAGCTTAGGCAGTTTCTCAGGAGTAAGTATGCCAATCTCCTGCTCTATGGTATGGCGTGTAGTACTACTAATGCGCTCGTAGAGAAATTGCTCAATTACACTATCAACACTAACTGATTCAGATCTGTTACGTAGTAGCTTTGGTGTGGTGCCAGCAATACGCCCTTCACAGAGGGCAAGGGCAAAGTTGAGGCGTTCAACCAAAGCTGCTGTGTTTATCCATTTGTCAGCAGTATCACCATAGCCAGTAGGTGGCTGGCATAGGAAGAGTGGTTGACCCATCTTAGCCAAGTAAACTAATAGCTGTCTATTTGCATTAGTATCAGCATCAGCAGCGCGTAACGCACTAGCTATTAATGCCAGCGGACTCTTTACCTTGCTCAAGTAGTTATCTCGTGAGTAGAACTCTGTAGAGGTAAAGATAGTAGTTAGCATCGATCGTATGTCACCATTGGTCTTTGTGTAAGTGGCTGCCACTTTTGATACCAATGCTTCTGTAGGCTCGTCGGCAATAAAATGTCGCACCAGTTTAGTAGCAATGAAACGTGCTGTTGATGGGTGTTTGATTAAGATCTCAAGCACGCGCTCGCCATCTCGTTTGCCACCTCCGGCAGGGATCTTTTCACCTAACACAACCTTCTCACCATCATCATGAAACCATGAATTGAAATTGAACTTTATATCTTCACCCTCACGCTTAAGTGTCCAACCTGTGAAACAGCGTGCTACTTCGGTAACATCTTTCTGGCTATAGCCGCCATCAACACCCAAGGTATGTAATTCCATTAGTTCACGTGCATAGTTTTCATTAAGACCGGTACGGCGGCCTCTTTTAGGTTGAGATTCACTATTGGGCTGCTTCTTATCTGTAGAGAGATCTGGTAGAGGATTGTTGATACGTCTACGACCCAGTCCTAGACGTCGATTGCGTTGTTGTCGAGCATTGAGGATACGTTCCTGGGCATTTGGATCGATACTCATCCAATTGTCTAGATAGAATAACATTGCTGGACTTTGCGAAGTTGCTGCTAATAATGCAGGGAAACTGCCCATTGCATTGGGACGAATAACATCATGCTGATAAGCAGTCATTAAGTAACGATCGGCACCTTTAGCCCAAAACACATTAAAATGATTGGTCCAGAAATCGACCATAACCTCATAAAGCTGACGCTCGCTATAGACAGCACGCAAGAGATGTTGTTGTGATAGTTCAAGGAGAATCTGTTGAGGGCCGCCTTTGACAGCTTCTGGATCCAAGAAAGCTTCCAGACCTCTCTTACTTAATGGTTTCTTACTGTTATCTGCTTCCTCTTCCTTATCGACGCTTTGTTGCAGTCTCTTGAGAGCTTCGGGAGGAGGATAGGCACGTACCAGATCACCCGTGTCCATTGTTAGTGTGCCAAGTTGTGCTAGACGGCTTTCTAGCGCACGATCATCGATCTTTTCCGGATTGAGCTGTTGCTCAATGTATTTCTCTATACCTATTCTACGTATACGCTCAAGATCGCCTGGACGGGGACCATACCCAAGCCTATTTAGTACCTGCACTATCTTTTCATCGCTGGTTAGCGATTTGGTAGAACTGCGAGATTTTTCCGCAGACCAACCTGATAGGGGATGGGCAATCAGCGTTAGTGCTATTGTCACTGCTAGGATGGCTGTATGCCGGGGCAAACTTCTGTAATATCTATTACTAGTCATGATTACACCCTTTGGCTGATAAAATCGTTCTTATTGTAGCGCTGCGCCGTATTGGCATTCAGTGCTGTTTTCAGTTCTTTAGACTTCACAAGGTTAGTCAGTAGTCTTAAAATTTTTTTACTGACCCGGTAAGGCGATCTTTTCTCATTGGGGAAATCATGAAAAAAGTGAAGCAGATTATTCCTTTGCTCTTGATATTGCTGCTAGGCGGATACTTGGCAGATCTGCCAGCAAAGTTTAAGAGTGTTGCTCGGCCTTGGCAAGAAGATGAAGCTAATCCTACCGAGGAGCTTTACAATCAGCGTTGTGCGGGTTGTCATGGCTTTGATGGCAATAAGGAGAGACCCAACACACCAGATTTCACTGATCCGGAATTTCAACGTAAACACACTGATGCGGAGTTTATTGAGGCAATCACTGAAGGTATTCGGCCACGTATGCCTGCTTATAAATCTTCGCTTAGTAAGGAGCAGATAAAATCGTTGGTCGCCTATGTGCGTGCTTTTGCCAAGAAAGAGTAGTGTGCTCAATCCTTCTTGTCTTTGTCCTTCTTTTTGAAGGGGTTTAACTTATTAAAGATATTTCTAATACCCTTTTTATCCTTCTCTTCCTTGTTCTGGTTCTCCTTGTTCTCTTTATCACTAGTAGCCTGCTTCCCTTCATTACGCTGTGTAACAGGAGTACGCCCTTGGTTTGATGGTTCAACCGCAGGTCTGTTGTTTGCAGGATTAGCAGGGGTAGTTACTTCAGAAGTGGCGGTATTATTAGGACTGTTTGTCTTATTATCGGTCTTCTCGCTAGAAGGTCTCTTGATCGGTTTGGAAGGTAGTCCTTCGATCCCTGAATCAACATACTCATCCTTCTCTTTTGAAGGAGTTTCGACTGCAGTAGGCTCAGCTTCTTGGGTGGGTTCTTCGATAACAACGGTTGGTTGTGACTGAGTTGCTGGTTGTGTAACAACTGGCGGCGTGGGATTAACCGTTTCAGGCGGTGTAGGTGTCGATTGTCGATTGAGCCGATTAAGCCCTAGCGTTAATCCTACTGTTAAAGCCGTAATTACTACTACAAGCGAAGCTACTGCCAGAAAAAATCTCCTTTTCTTATTGGGTTGTTCTAGCACAACTGCAGTAGTTGGCAAAACCTCAATCTGTTTTGACACAGTTGGCCGTTGAGGTAGTGAGGCATCATTCATCAATACGGTAGGCCGTGAAAAGATCGAGGCGGCATTATCTTTCTGTTCTGCTGATCTATTAGTAGTTATTACTTCGGTTGGCTTGGCAGTAGGAACAACAACAGAATCCCTAGTAGTGTGCTTACCGGATGGTATAGATACAGACTGACTGTTGTGAGAGGCTGCGGTTGCAGACCTTGTTGGTGGAGCTAATGGGCTGACATTCGTTGCTACAAATACAGTCCTGAGCAAAGCGGCAAATTGGCTGGCAGAAGCGAGTCGCTCACTGCGTTTTTTCTGCACTGCACTAGCAATAATTTCGTCGAGTAGTTTGGGAATAGCATTATTGGTGTCATGTAGCGAAGGCAACTCTTTGAAGAGGTGTCCGGCAATAATACTCTCGACTGTTCCTGTGAAAGGCGCCTGGCCGCTAATCATTTCATAAGTGATGATGCCTAGTGCATAAATATCCGCGCGTTGATCGACCTGCTCGCCATCATAAAATTCTGGTGCCATATAGTATGGTGTACCCAGCACTTCACCTGTTTTAGTGATATGTACACCGCTGCCAGGATCACCACTAACCAACTTGGCCAGACCAAAATCGACGACCTTAACAGTCAGCTTGCCATCCACACCCTCTTTGAGCATAATGTTTTCTGGTTTCAGATCACGATGGATAATGCCCTGCTCATGCGCGGCAGCAACGGCTTCACAGGCTTGTGCCAGCCATTCCACGGCTTGCTGAGCTGGTGCAGCATTATATTCTACCAGCCACTGGCGCAATGAGCGGCCACGTATATACTCCATCACGATATAGGCAACATTGCCTTGTAGAATACCAAAATCGTAAATAGTTACTGCATTAGGGTGTTCGATTTTAGCGGCGGCTTTGGCTTCACGTAGAAAACGTGCTACGGCTCGTTCATCTTCGGCCATCTGCCCTTGCATTACCTTGATGGCAATAGGGCGTTCTAATAAGAGATGCTGCCCTTCATAAACGGCGCCCATGCCGCCACGACCTAGCAGGCGTTCAATACGGTACTTGCCTGCTATTACCTGGCCGATCAGTATGTCCTGACCTGAGATTGGCCCTGCGGCGCTGTCACTGCTGGGCTGTTGCATAAGTTGCCTCCTAAAAATCTGCAAAAGCGGCAACTAGAATGTCACCGAAAAAGCACAGATTTAATGATAGGTTTATCAAGGGTGAGGATCAAGTTTATTATGCCCTGTCTTCTCTTTGAGACAGTGGCACAGAACCATCATAGGGGGCCTTCTATTTCTGTCAATTGAAGACAATAGAACTATTACTATATAATTGCTGAGTGAAAAGATCACCTGTTGCTCGCAGTTGTCGGTCCAACAAGCAAGTTAATAATTTAATGTGTTTACGAGGATCTCGATTATGCGGCGGTATATTACAATAGCCAACTTTATTTTCTCGCTACTGTTATTAAGTAATCTGATCGCAACAGCGCGAGGGCAGTCAAGTGGTTCTACAACCGCAACACTGCTTGGACGAGTAAAGGACGAGCAGGGTAGAGTGTTAGCAGGTGCGGTAGTTACTGCCACTCAACGCGAGACGAACCTAGTACGCACAACAACTACAGATGATGATGGCAGTTATATATTAGTACAACTTCCCCCTGGTAATTATCAGGTGATTGCGCAAGCGAATGGATTCACACGTAAAAGCTTACCTACTAATCTTACTATTGGTATCACCCTATTGATCGATTTTACCCTCACTGTCGGCAGTGAGAATGAAATTATCGAGGTGCGTGCAGATGCCGCGACATTAGCGCCTGATAAGACAGAGAAGAGTACCCTGGTTGATGAGTCTGAGATTCTCAGGCTACCAATTAATCGGCGTAATTTTCTTGACTTCACTCTTATTACTGCTGGTGTGGTAATGGACCGTATACCATTGCAGGGAGCACAGGCCAATTCTGGACTCAGTTTCAATGGCCAGAATGCTCGCCAGAACAATATTACTATCGATGGCTTGGATAATAATGATCTCAATTCCGGCTCAGT
>JBFLVQ010000156.1:0-15213 GCA_040758525.1 Acidobacteriota bacterium | reverse complement strand
CCTCAAACTAATGTAAGCAGATTATAACCCTGAGTGGCCAGAGGGGGAAAGAATGGAGATAGTTGGCCTAGTCGGTTTAATAGCACTGCTCACTTTGGCTATCACAGCGCTTTTCCCATGGTTGAGAGCGCGTATGAGAGCCAATCCACCCGTATCAACACCTATCGCCCCGATAAGTGAAGAACTCGCAGAGGCCGGACCTGCTCATATAGGTCTATTGTCACGTCAGAGCCTAGCGACAGGCACGCCCCCACGATTAGCGCGGCAGCCATGTTTTTCACCTCTTGCCAGCGCATTTGTTGTTTCTGCCATGCCTGCAGGTATGTTTGTGCCAGAAGATTTTCAAACTATCGATCCAGCAAAACTACAGGCATTACAGGCACAACTTGAACAGTTGCAACCGCTCTCTTTAAGCATTGTTGCCTTTTCACAGATGCTCAGTCTGGAGACCTATGGCAGCCTCAATCAGTTACAGGGCGAGACGGCGCGTAATATAGAGTACCAAGCACGACGTATCTGCGATTCATTGAAAGAGATCTTGTCGTGAAACTTTAATACTAAGGCTTTAAAAAATTAAGAGCCGTTACCGTATCGTTAACAGATAAGAGATTAATATCAGTCCGACATATTGGTAACGGCCCAAACAGTGGGGTAGGGCAAAGGCGATCCTTTGCTCCTCAACCGTAGTATTCGGCGTTTTTCGCAACAAAATGTTGCCACTCAGCCGGTACATCATCCTCACGGAAGATTGCTGTTACCGGGCAAGCAGGCTCGCAAGCACCACAATCGATACATTCGGCTGGATTGATATAGAGCATCTCGGCTTCTTCAAAACCGGCCTCGTCCTTGCGGGGGTGTATACAGTCAACTGGACAGGCATCCACGCAGGCGGTATCTTTTGTACCGATACACGGTTCACAAATAATAAAGACTCCCATTAATCTGCTCTCCTTTCTACAACGTTAGCCATATCTAACTTCAGCATGTTGGCATAATATATTTAGGTTTGCATTCTAATACAAGCTGAAAAAACTGTTATTAAGAGGCAATTTTGCATTTATTCTTTTCTCTATTGCTCAGCCAGCAATGCCTCAATTTCACGCTCAAACTGCTCCTGTTTTGCCAGTCCTAAATGTTTGGCGCGTACCCGTCCAGCGCGATCAATGATGATTGTTTTAGGCAGACCTGGGAAAGGATCAAACTGCGCACCCTGAGCGCTTTCACCTATCGCTACCGGATACTGCATTGAGTAGTCTTTGATAAACTTCTTGATCGCCTCATTATCGCTATCAACAGCGACAGCAAGAATCTCTAAACCCCGTTCGCTATATTTACTCTTCAGCGCATTGAAAGTCGGTACCTCTTCGCGACAAGGTACACACCAAGTAGCCCAGAAATCGAGTACAACAATTTTGCCCTTGAAAGAAGAGAGAGACACATTACTACCAGTAAGATCAGTAAAGGAGAGTTCAGGTGCCGTCATTAATACTGGTAGCCCCTTTGTCTCAGTAGGATTGTTAGAAGGGGTATGTGACTGATTCATCCCTACTTCGGGATTGAAGTAACTACTAAAATCAGGTATCAAGCGATTAAGCAGAGTAAAGTTATTACTTACAATCAGTAGTCCTATGCCAATCAGTAGCACACCAGCAGTTACTTCAACTTTATGTAGATGGCGTTTGAACTTATTCAGGAAAGAGAGAAATGGATTGATTGCCACTGCCGTGAGCAGGAATGGAATCGCCAATCCAACTGAATAGAGACTAAGTAGTCCAGTCGCTTGTAGCACAGTATCTTTGTTAGCTGCCAATACCAATATACCTGCCAGGATTGGTCCTACACAAGGTGACCAACCAGCGGCAAAGGCCAGTCCCATTAGCAATGATCCTAGCGGACCTTTACCGGTTGAGGATTGGCTACGTGTGTCTTGGTAAAGAAAAGGGATCTTAACAAGACCAGTCATATGTAGGCCGAAGATAATTACCAATATACCTGCGACCTTAGTTATGATCGGCAGGGAAGAGCTAAGCTTGGTACCAAGTAATCCTGCTAGTACCCCTAGGCTGGTAAAAACTATTGAGAATCCCAGCACAAACATAATGGAATTAGTAAAGACGACACGCCGCAGTTGGGAAGCTTTATCAGCATTTTTTAACTCACTGAGCGATGCGCCAGAGATAAGTGACACATAGACAGGAACAAGCGGTAGCACACAAGGCGAAAGAAAGGAGGCCAAACCCGCCACTAGTGCTAACGTGAAGGATATATCGGAGTTCATAAGATCCTCGCTTTTCCGTAGGTTGTCGTTATACGCAGTTGCCGCGCAAACCGTAAAAAAAAATTATATATCTGCCCGCCATCTTTATTCAAAAGCATTTAACCGATTTGTCCGGGGTATCCTGGCTTGTTATTTCTCGGTTGAATTTAACTGGAAAAGTAGTATCCTAAATAGTGGTAGTATTCTCACTGCTTTAGAGGTTAGACTGACAAACTGTGACAGAAGCATCTAGAAAGCGATCAGATCTTAGTAAAGACCCCAACAACAAATTGGCCGATTTTCATGTTGCCGATATTGAGCCTCTCTCAAAAAGCGCAGAATTGGCGACATTGTTAGATAGCCACCGTGGCGAGCGACATATCGTTGCGATCCAGAATTTTCCCGATCCTGATGCAATCTCTTCAGCAATTGCTCACCAGATGATTGCTAGTGAATTTGGCATTGATGTCGATATTGTTTATGATGGCTTTATCTCTCATCAAGAGAACCTGGCAATGGTGCGCCTGCTTGATATCGACCTGATCCGTTATGATGAACGTATGGATCTCAGCGTCTATCATAATTCAGTCTTTATTGATAATCAGGGTACCACTACAACACTGACGGCAAGACTACGAGAGGCTGGGGTTAAGCCACTGATAATTGTTGATCATCATGAACGGCAGGGTATTATTGAGGCAGCCTTTACAGACTTACGCAAAGTTGGCGCGACTGCTACTATCTACGCTGAATATCTCAAAGATCAGCTACTATTAATAGATAAATCTATTCCTCAACATGTGCGGCTTGCTACTGCATTGATGCATGGCATACGTAGCGAGACGGGCGGGCTAGTGCGTGCCAAAGAGAAGGATTTCCTCTCTGCTGCCTATCTGAGTAATTTCACTGACCAATCTCTGCTCTCCGAAATCCTTAGTGTGAAACGCTCGCGCCGTGTTATCGACATCATTAAAGTGGCGCTTGAGAATCGTATTATCCGTCATAATTACTCGATTGCTGGGGTAGGCTTTCTACGTTATGAAGATCGTGATGCTATTCCTCAGGCGGCTGATTTCCTTCTCTCTGAGGAGAATATCCATACTGCTGTGGTTTATGGCATTGTCTCTAAAGAGGGTGAACGCGAAGTGATCGTAGGCAGTTTGCGCACCTCTAAGATGACACTCAATCCTGATATTTTCCTGAAAAGCTGTTTTGGCAAGGATTGGCATGGTAATTACTATGGTGGTGGCAAGTATGAGGCAGGTGGTTTCGAGATCCCTATAGGATTCTTATCTGGTTCTTATGATGATGATTTTATGAAGATGAAATGGAAGATCTACGACGCTCAGGTCAAACGTCGTATCCTTGAGGAGATTGGTGTCGAGGATGTTGATCATAGTTCTCTCGGCGAGGATGATTGATCAGAACCCTTAATTACCTCTGCAAATTTGGGAAAAGAAAGTCCCACAAGCGAACATCGTATCTCTCACCGATATTCAATAGTTTTAATTAAGGAAAACTCTTTCAAAGATTTAGCCTGTCTCTTAGATTGGCACGCAGCTTGATTATGGCGATAGCATCTAAGAGATTTGGCCTTACTCTTTGCTAGTATCACACTGCTGATCTGCTACCTTTCAATATGCCATTGGCTACAGAGTAAGGACAGAGGATAAGGACTTATGAACAGTTTCTCGCAGGACTTAAATTACGGCTTACGAATGTTGATAAAGAGACCAGGCTTTACCATTGTGGCAGTGCTTACATTAACACTCGGCATTGGTGCTAGCACTGCCATTTTCAGTATTGTCAATGGTGTGCTGCTGCGCCCTTTGTCTTATCCAGATGCTGAGCGGATAATCACTCTATGGCAGAACAATCTTAAAGAGGGGGTGCCGCGAGACGAGGTTTCTCCTGCCAACTTTATTGATTGGCAAGAGCAGAATCAGATCTGTTCAGAGATGGCATCGGCTGAGCACTATACCCATAGCTTAACTGGTGAAGGTGAGCCAGAATCGTTCCGCTCTTGGTTGGTAACCAAAGGTTTCTTTCGGATCTTAGCAGTTAATGCCCTATATGGGCGCACCTTCCTGGACGAGGATTATCAACCAGGCAACGAATACGTGGTAGTGATTAGTTATGGATTGTGGCAACGCCGTTTTGGATCTGATCCCAATCTGGTTGGAAAAAAATTATTGCTTAATAGTCAGCCTCATACTGTTGTTGGTATTATGCCTGCTGAGTTCCAGTTCCCACCAGGAAAACAACTTTGGGCGCCACGTATTATCGATGAGGATGATCGACGGGCACGTGGAAGTGGTTATCTTCAAGTGATTGGACGGCTGAACCCAGAGGTAACAGTTGCACAAGCGCAGGAGAATATGAATGCTATTGCTGCTCGCCTTGCTCAACAGTATCCTAAGACAAATCAAGATATCGGTATAACAGTCTTACCATTGCCAGAACGATTAGTGGGACAGGTTCGACGATCGCTACTGGTGCTTTTGGGGGCGGTAGGATTTGTCCTCTTGATTGCCTGTGCCAATGTCGCCAATCTGTTGCTAGCTAGAGCGGCAGAGAGACAGAAGGAATTGGCAATACGTGTTGCTCTTGGTGCTGGTCGTTATCGCCTAATCCGACAGCTATTAACGGAAAGCTTATCTTTAGCATTGATAGGTGGCATAGGTGGTGTGCTACTTGCCAGTTGGAGTGTTAGTGGAATCAAGGCACTTAATCCAGCTAATCTTCCTAAGCTTGAACAGATCAATGTTGATGGTCAGGTGCTAGGTTTTGCCCTAGCGGTATCTGTACTGACAGCTCTTATTTTTGGTTTAGCTCCTGCTATTCAGTTTTCCAATCTTGATGTACAAAAATCTCTTAAAGATAGTGGACAAAGAGCGACTGGTAGTGTGATGCGCCGCCGACTACGACATGTTCTAGTTATCTCAGAGATTGCTCTTGCACTAGTACTGCTCATTGGCGCAGGTCTGCTAGTACGTAGTTTGTCTCAGCTCTTGCAGGTTGATCCAGGCTTTGCCGTGAATAAAGGTCTTACACTTGAGGTGCATGCTTGGTGGGGACAGAATCGAGTACCAGAACAGCGAGCAGCCTTCTTTGCACAGACTTTAGATCAGATTGCCGCTTTGCCTGGTATCAAAGCGGCTGGCGCGGTTTCAGCCTTGCCCTTTCATGATGATCAGATTGAAATCAAATCCTCTTTCACTATTGCGGGACGACCAACACCAATGCCTGGAGAAGAACCGGGTACCTATGTAACTATTGCAACGCCAGACTATTTTACTGCTATGGGTATTCCTCTGCAGCAAGGTCGCTTCTTTACCAAATTTGACAATGCCGACGCAACACCAGTGGTATTGATTAGTCAGACGATGGCGCGTCGCTTCTGGCCGGATGAAGATCCTGTAGGAAAAAAGATCACGATCAGGTCAAAAATGCGTGAGATTATTGGTGTTGTTGGTGATGTACGACATAATGGATTTGATAGTGAACTTCGTTGCGAACTCTTTCTACCACATCTTCAGGCGCCTACTGGTTCAATGACATATATTGTGCAAACAACAGTTGACCCATTGACAGTGCTACCAGCAGTGAAGAACGCAATCTGGGCTGTCAACAAAGAGCAGCCTTTTTCCAGCATAGCTACTATTGATCAACTAGTCACACAATCGTTGGCAGAGAGGCGCTTCAATCTGCTGTTGCTAGGTTGTTTTGCTACGATCGCCTTGCTATTGGCAATGGTTGGTATCTATGGTGTGATGGCATATTCTGTGACACAACGTACACACGAGATCGGCATTCGCTTAGCGTTGGGTGCTCAGACCAGCAATGTACTCAAACTAGTATTAGGAGAAGGAATGCTCTTAACACTTATTGGTGTGGGGATAGGGTTAACAGCGGCACTGGCATTGACTCGTCTGATGGCAAGCTTGCTCTATGGGGTGAGTGCTACTGATCCAATAACATTTATCTTGCTCTCATTACTATTAGCAAGTGTGGCACTGTTGGCAAGCTATGTTCCTGCACGTCGAGCGATGAAGGTTGATCCAATGGTGGCGCTACGCTATGAGTAAAATCACCAGACAAGATAGCAGCAAGCTAAGTTATTCAGGTAACTGATAGCTTGCCATAGAGGTAGGAGTCTCCCAGGCACGAACCTTATAAACTTGACAATATTCGTTATTAATCTGCCCACCCACCTCATCAAGGATAAAGCGGGCAATATTTTCCGAAGAAGGATTATAGCGTTCGTCAAAGGGTGGCAGTTCGTTGAGAATTTTATGATCCAAGTAGTCCATTACCTTTTTGGTTGCTGCCTTCAATTCTTTGAAGTCGATCAGCAGACCGATCTCATTAAGGCGTGTGCCGCGTACATAGACTTCAACCTTCCAATTATGGCCGTGCAGATACTCGCACTTGCCTTGGTAGCCGCGCAATGCATGCGCAGAGGAAAATTCTGCTTCGATCATAACTTCATACATAGGCTTACTCTTAACGAAAAGTTTCTCTTGCCAACCCGTAAGTATGGTAATAATCCTGAGAATAATAGTTTTGTCTTGCCAAGTCCACTATTGTCCGAAGGTGAGGGCAGCTTTGGCGCAAACAGACAGAAAGGTGCATTGCCGTTATTTAACAATATTAGTAAAATGCCAGCGATAGATGTAAAGTTAGGGCAGTTGGGCGTTATATTATCAAGCAAGGTAAATTTAGTGAAACTGGCTGATGTTGATAAGCGTATTAGCTAACGTTCAGAAAAAAGTGCAAATTGGTATTCAGTAACCTGGTTAGTCCAAATTTGGTACTAACTGCCCATTAAGACGCTGAACTTTTAAGATCAATTTTCAGGAGAGTGAAAGATGTCTTGTCTGCAAAGTAAACTGACTCTCTGTTTACTCGCCTTATTTCTCAGTAATACTTTTAGAATACCTCTTGTACAGGCGCAATCACCTGTACTAAAAGAAGATAGCGCTAATGCAGGGATTGTTCAGACGCCTGCTGCGCAGGATAACCAAACATCTGAAAGTGTGCCACCACCAAAAGTGGAGCTATCGCGTGAGCGTACCGGCGTCGATCCAAACAAGACTCTGAACCTCTCGCTACGTGAAGCTGTCACCATGGCGCTAGAACATAATTTGGATATACAAGTTGAGAAGGATAATATCAAGATTGCCGAATATAACTTACTAGCGGCATTGGGGGTGTATGATATTTTTACCGGCGCGGAATTTGGCTATCGGCGCTCCACTACCCCTACCTTCTCGCGAGCGCGCAGTGCCAGCGGTTCCATACAAGAGAAATCCTTTACCTATAATTTCAATGTCGGCCGCCAACTTTCCACCGGCGGTAGCCTACGTGCTGATTTCGACAATGCCCGACGTGACACTTCAGATAATTTTGATGTTGGTGGTTTTAACCCTATTTATTCGCCACGTGTCACATTTAGCTTTCGCCAGCCGATCATGAAAAATTTCCGTATTAATGACGATGAACGCAATATTCGTTTGCTTAAGAGGAGATTAGATCTCTCTGATCTTACTTTCCGTCAGCGGTTGATCGATCTAATTGCACGCGCGCAAGCAGCATACTATGACCTGATCTTCGCTCTGCGTAATGAGGAGATTCAGCGTGAGTCGGTAGAGTTAGCAGCAGTACAATTGCATAACAATCAAATACAGGTTAAGGTAGGTACTGCCGCACCAATTGACGTTATTTCTGCAGAAGCAGAATTAGAACGGCGCAAAGACCAAGCAATTGCCTCTTTGTTGACCATTACCCAAGCCGAGAACGCACTTAAAAGTCTGATTCTGGATGATCCCAACAGCGATTACTGGAACTATCGTATTAGTCCCACTGAACAGGTTGAGTTCAAACCTGAGCCGATTGATCTGCCCAGCGCCATCAATATCGCCATTGACCGGCGTCCAGAAGTTAAACAACTTGAGTTACAAGGCGAATTGAACAAGATCGATCTTGAGTACTTCAAAAATCAAGAGAAGCCCCAGATAGATTTGGCTTTCTCTTTTAGCGGTCAGGGATTAGCAGGCAGCCAGAATTTTGCTCCCGGTCAGCCGCCACCAGCAATGAGAAACCCTCGTGATGGCGGCTACTTCAAAGCGTTAAGTAATGTGTTTGATTCCCGTACCTATCAATTTGGCGTCACTTTTAGTTTCCCATTACGTAACCGTACGGCTAAAGCGAATATTAGTCGTACACTGGTTGAGAATAAACAGCTTGATGCACGTAAACGTCAAATGGTACAGGGCATTATTGCTGAAGTACGTAATGCTGTGCAGGCAGTAGAAGCCGCCCGTCAACGTGTTGAGGCGGCTAAGGCGGCAGTACAAGCAGCAAAAGCACAGTTGAAGGGCGAAGAGCAGAAGTTTGCTGTGGGTCTTTCTACCAACTTCTTTGTCTTGCAAAGACAGAATGAACTCTCAATCGCACGTGGTAATGAACTGCGTGCAACAACCGATTTCAATAAAGCACGCGCAGATCTGCTACGGGTGATGGCAAATAACTTGCCGTAATGCGCGTCAGTAGATAATGCCGCTATCAGTTACCTTAATTACTTTTAATGAGGAACATAATATTGCGGCGGCGCTTGAATCAGTACGCTGGGCTGATGAAATAATTGTGATCGATGCGGAAAGCACAGATGCGACCGTGTCGATCGCAAGCCGTTTTACAGAGCATGTGATTGTACGCAAATGGCCTGGCTATGCTGCACAGAAACAGTTTGCCGCCGAACAGGCTCGCCACGAATGGATCTTGAGCATAGATGCAGATGAGCGTGTCAGTCCTGAACTAGCGCTTGAGATCCAAGAGATTATCAATAACCCAGCTACTCCCCAGCACGGTTTCTACATAAGTCGTCAGAACTATTATCTAGGCCGCGCTGTGCATCATTCTGGTTGGGCACCCGATTACCAATTACGTCTATATCGTCGCCAACATGGCCACTGGCAGGGTGATTATGTACATGAATCAGTCAAATTAAATGGCCATATTGGCCGGTTACAGGGTCGTCTGGATCATTATTCTATTCAGAGCTTGAGTGCTCATCATCGTCGTTTAGACCGCTACACTACTCTTGCTGCAGAAGAGCTGCGTACACGTGCTGTGCGTGTTAGCCTGTTAGATCTGCTGCTACGACCACCACTCGCACTCTTACGTAGCTACCTCTTACGCTTAGGCGTGCTGGATGGGTTTGCTGGTATTACAATTGCTTATTTTGCTGCTTATTATGTCTTTCTTAAGTATGCAAAAGCTTGGGAGCGCCAATCCGCTGATCCGGCACAATGATTGCTTAGTGTATTTTTGCAATTGGGTAGGTATCAGGAGTTGGTTAGCATGAAGATAGCCCTGAAGAGAGAGAAAATGTCCCAGGAAGAGCTAAGATCGGTGACAACTAGTAGTTTTGCGCTCACCAAAGCCCAGGCAGAAACCTTTCGCCTTGCTCTGCTTACGCTCAACCGTGAACATGTCCCCTTTGTTATTGAAGGAGCATTCGCAATCTACTACTACTGTGGTATCTGGCGTCATACAAAAGATCTAGATGTCTTTGTTGAAGAAGAGAATGTGGCGCGGGCATTGACAGCACTTAGGGAGGCCGGTTTCCAGACTCATATAGAAGAACCAATCTGGTTAGCAAAGGCTATTTACCAAGGTTGTTGTATTGATATCATTCATGGCTCGGGGAATCGTGTTGCCAAAATCGATCGTCTTTGGATAACACGTGGTCGGTCTGCGGTAATATTGGGTGTACCAGTACTGATCGCTTCACCAGAAGATACAATAAGTTTTAAGGCTTATATTCAAGAACGCCACCGCTATGATGGCGCTGATATTGTGCACATCATTGCTGGACAGAAGGGAGAGCTTGATTGGCAATATCTGCTTGCGCGTATGCGGGAGCATTGGCCTTTGCTCTTCACACAGTTGATCTCTTTCTTCTTTGTTTATCCCTCGCATCGTGACTATGTGCCACGTTGGGTTTATGATCTGTTGATAGATCGACTACGCGCTACGCTAGACGATCCCACCAATGTAATGCCAGTCTGTCAAGGCACACTTATCAGTACCTTCTCTTATATTGCCGATATTGAGCGTGGCTATCAGGATGCCAGAGATCTCTTCCTTAATGATGGGTACAAAGCTGCCTGAGGAGAGCAGGGAACAAGAATCTTGTCTACCTGTTGAAACTGTAACTTTCTGTTCAAATCTGCAGCTAGGTCCCAATATCACGGTATAGAAAATAATTGCTTTCTATGGAAATAATGTTTACGATTGTTACCGTCGCCTGAAACAGATTGTCGAATATCTCACGTAACCAGTAATTTTACACATAAGGTTGCGTTCCTGTGAGACAATACTTTCTCTTCATCTTCCTAGCTATTCTCTACTTTAGCTCTGGCGGTGGATTGGCGTTGGCGCTAGATCCCAATAAAGCGATCAGCCAATATGTTCAAGATATCTGGAAAGACGAACTTCCCCAAAACAGTGTAAACGCGATTATCCAGACCCGTGACGGCTATATATGGTTCGGCACTTATGAAGGGCTGGTCCGTTTCAATGGCACTCATTTCACCATATTTGATCAGCAGGCGGTAGGTTTCCACAGCAATGGCATCTTTGCTCTTTACGAAGATCGGGCTGGTAATCTATGGATCGGCACGGGTGGTGGTTTGAGTTGCCTGCGGAATGGCAAATTCACGCTCTATACCACTGCGGATGGGTTGGCTGGTAATGTTATACATGCCATATTCGAAGATCAGGCTGGCATTCTCTGGATCGGCACAAATCGCGGACTAAATCTTTTTCGGGATGGGAAGTTGAGTATTTATCAGACCAAAGATGGTTTTACCAATAATGGTGTACGGGCAATCTGCGCCGATCAGGAAGGTAGCCTCTGGATTGGCAGTAGTGGCGAAGGGTTGGGCCGGTTTCGCGATGGTAAACTTACCACGTTCAAGACCACAGATGGGCTGTTGAATAATTTTGTGCGTGCACTATATCTGGATCGAAAGGGCAAACTCTGGATTGCCACTGATGGCGGATTGAACACTTTATCGCAAGGAAAGTTTGACTCATACACCATAGCTACAGGCCTTTCCAGCAATTTCATTCGAAATATCTGCGAGGATGCGGATGGCAATATCTGGATAGGCACCAATAATGGTGGGCTCAATCGTTTCACAGGTGGCCGTTTCTCGGCTTACACAATGCAACAGGGACTTTCCCAAAACCATGTGCGTGCACTGCTGGAAGATCGGGAAGGCAGTCTATGGGTCGGCACCAATGGCGGCTTGAATCGATTTCATGATGGTAAATTTACCCTTTATACTGCAAAAGAAGAGCTCTCTTCCGATTTTGTACGCACAATCTGCCAGGACCGCGAAGGCATTGTCTGGATCGGTACGGATGGCGGTGGTCTCAACCGTTTGAGCGAGAATCACTTCACCACCTATACAACCAACAATGGCCTCACCAGCAACGGCGTACGTACTGTCTACGCAACGCGTGACGGGGCGCTCTGGGCAGGCACGGATGGTGGCGGCCTCAACTGTTTGCGCAATGGCAAGCTGACCGCTTACCGCACCAAAGACGGACTCTCCAACGAGATTATTAATGTAATTATGGAGGATCGTGCCGGTAACCTATGGGTTGGCACTTATGGCGACGGCCTGAATAGATTCCGTGATGGCAAATTTACTGTCTACACAACCAGGGATGGGCTGGTCAACAATGATGTGCGCTCTCTCTACGAAGATCGCCAGGGAAGGCTCTGGATCGGCACTTATGGCGGACTCAACTGTTTGGAACAGGGCCGTTTCACTACCTACACGGTCAAAGATGGGCTGGCAAGCGAGATCATCTTCACATTCTATGAAGACGAGCAGGGTGCACTCTGGATAGGCACCGACAACGGGCTCAACCGTTTTGCTGATGGCAAGTGGATCACCTGCTCGGTTAAGAATGGTCTTTACGACAACACGATCTTTCAGATCCTTCCTGATCGTAGTGGCTATCTCTGGATGAGCTGCAATAAAGGGATCTTCCGCGTACGCAAAAGTGAACTCGATGCCTTTGCACGCGGCGAGCGCACAAACGTTACTGCCGTCAATTATGGTAAGGCTGATGGTATGGGCACCAATCAATGTAATGGCGCGACACAACCGGCGGGATGGCGGACTCAGGATGGCCGGCTCTGGTTTGCCACCATTAAAGGTGTGGTGGTGATTGATCCAGAAAATATTAAGGTAAATCAGTTGCAGCCACCAGTAGTAATTGAGCAGATTCAAGTCAATGATGAAATGATCAGTTCGATAAGCGGACAGGTCAGGTTGGCACCAGGCAAGACTAAATTTGAGTTCCATTATGCTGGCCTCAGTTTCTTTGCAACAGAAAAGGTCCGCTATAAATATCGACTGGAAGGTTTTGATGAGAATTGGGTAGAGGCCGGCAATAGGCAGGTCGCCTACTATACCAGTCTCCCGCCCGGCAACTATCGCTTTCAGGTGACTGCTTGCAATAATGATGGCCTATGGAATGAAAAGGGCACCGAGTTGAGGTTCTATCTACAACCCTATTTCTATCAGACCAACTGGTTTCTCTTTTTATGCGGACTGGTAGTGGCCAGTAGCGGCGTGGGTGCTTACCGACTGCGCACTAGACAGTTGCGGCTACGTCAGCTTGCCCTGGAAGATCTGGTCGCAGCACGTACAAAAGCATTAGTAGGGGAGAAGGATAGGGTCGAGCGACAGAATGCCGAACTGGCGGCCAAGAACGTGGAACTGATCGCGCTCCACCAGCGTGCCGACCGCATCTTCTCAGCCCTTGCGGAAGTACTGCCGGGCACGATTTTGGATGGCAAATACAGATTGGATGAGAAGATTGGTGCGGGCGGATTTGGTGCTGTCTATCGAGGTAGCCATTTGACTCTGAAGCGTGAGGTTGCCGTAAAAGTTTTTCGCCCTATGCCTGGCAATGATTCTGCTGAAGGATTGGAGCGCTTTCAACAAGAAGCTGTCTCGGCCTGCCGCATCAATCATCCTAATGCTGTGGCCGTGCTAGATTCTGGGGTGGCCAACGAAGGGATCGCCTATCTGGTAATGGAACTGCTTCACGGGCATGCCCTTACCAGCGAATTGAGCCGAAAAAAAGCGCTCTCAGTACGACGCTGCGGGCAGATCTTGTTGCCAATCTGTTCGGTGCTCACCAAAGCACATGCTGCTGGCATTGTCCATCGCGATATCAAACCGGAAAATATCTTTCTCCATCAGAGCCCAGAAGGCGAGGTGGTAAAGGTGGTCGATTTCGGTATTGCCAAGCTGATGGATGTAAGGGCAAGCGTCAATCTGAAAAATCTCACACCAGCAGGCCGGCTGATTGGTACGCCAACCTATATGGCGCCGGAGCGCTTTGATGGCGAGCACTATGATGGTCGTTCAGATGTCTATAGCCTGGGCGTAATGCTCTATGAGATGTTCTGTGGCCGTCCACCATTTCTGCCAGGCAGTGGCGGTCCGCTGGCATTAATGATGAGCCACCTGACACAACCACCGCCGCCTCTGACCAACTTCAATCCCAATATCTCGCCAGCACTGGCTGCGGTTGTGATGGCAGCACTGGTGAAAGACCCGAACGAGCGGCCCACGGCCAAAGAACTGGCGCTCCAATTTATCGCTGCTGCTGGCGATGAGTTGGACGGTGCTACCACTGCAAAACTTGAACCGCCCGAGGAGATGATCGGAGATCTGGAGACTTTGATTGTGGAACCCCGTTATCAAGGCACGCTGGTAGCTGGTGCACAGACTCGTGAAGAACTCTTCCACAGTGATCAATCAACAGTATCTGAGGCTAAGGAGTGAAGCTCTTCTTTAACCTGGCAATGCTATTCTTCACTTCGATACCATCCTGCTGGTTTTACTTCCAATGTCAATACTTCTTTAAAATCTGCCAGATGGTTTAATGTGGCTTCTATTGTTGCTGCCTCTTTCATTCCCTGCTGCCATACTTTTCTATCTACTGTGCCAACCACTAGGTATTTATTTCCTATTACTCTTGGATTGATTAACAAGAACGAGCGTGCCAATTGTTCTTCTAATTCATGTTGATGAGCTACAATCAATTCACATCTAGTACAATATCGACAAGTGAAACCTTGTACAATTGGTCCGTAGTTTTCTATGTGGATAAATAAGGGAAACTTTCGCTGATGTGTTGGCTGATTACATTTTGGGCATTTACTCAATCTTTCTTCTACGTATTGGTTAAGTATAAATGAATAACGTGGTGGTAATTTGCCTATTGTTTCAACTGACTTTTTCTTAGATTTCTTAGATTTTTCGTTTTTCATTCTCTGTTCTATTCTTATACTCAGCATTTCTAATGTAAAATAAAATGGCTATTTACAGCCGAATGCAATGTATCGTTATATACACTTACTGCCATTATCAGCCTTTATAAATCTTAGTTCCTCTTTTTCCAGTATCCAGGTTCACGATGTAGATGCGCTATTGCAAGTATGAATATCGTATTAATCTCAACTCTATACATAATCCCATATGGAAATCGACGTAATAGATATCGACGTATATCAGTTGAAATTTCATTTCCAATTAATGGATTATCTTGAATTTGTTGGAATCCCTTTTCTATTTCATGTAAAAAACTTATCCCTAATCCATCTTTGCACTTCTCATAATAATCAGCGGCAGCATTTAATTCTTCTTCGGCCTCTGGATGAATTACGAGTTTGAGCATTTCAGCCTTTCATTAGCTGCTTTGAGAACTTCATCAGCAGGTTTACAGCTTATTTTTCCAGATTTTATCTCAATATCTCTGCGATTAATTTCTTCTAACCATTTATCATTTACATTTTTTTCAGTGACTTCATCCAAACTCTCTATTAAAGTTTGGGCTAACAAAGCTCTTTCCTC
>JBFLVQ010000155.1:0-15255 GCA_040758525.1 Acidobacteriota bacterium | reverse complement strand
ACTATTGGCGTTTTTCTTGTATCCAAAAAAAGTTTTTCTGTGTCTAGCATTAGGTAATAAAAAGAAACCCTATTTGTTTACTATAGTAACTTATGAAGAGACTCAACATATTGACCTTTTTCACGCTGCTATTTCTCTCTACTACTATCGCGCTCGCCCAAAATACACGGGAATTGCGGGGCACTGTGATCGACGAGACAGGGGCATATATAGTCGCTGCCACATTGGAATTAGATGATGGCAATGGCAACAAATATACAGCACAATCAAACGAGCAGGGTCGTTACCAGATCAATGGTATTGTCCCTGGCAACTATACCCTGACAGTAAGTGCAGAAGGATTTGCTACGGTTATTGACAAGATGGATCTTACTGCACGTCGAACCACTAACTTCAATCCTACTCTGAAAGTTATTATCAGCGAACAGTTGGAAGTGAAGTCTGATAGTGCCTCAATCTCCATTGAGCCAGACCAGAACCTCTCTGCTATTACCATTACAGAGAAGGAACTAGAAGCGCTGCCTGACGATCCAGAGGAACTATTGCAGACCTTACGCGAGATGGCGGGGGCATCGGGTAGTCCTGGAGATGCACAGATCTTAGTGGATGGTTTCCGGGAATCTGGCCGACTCCCATCTAAGGAATCGATTCAAACCATACGTATCAACTCTAATCCATTTGCTGCTGAATTTGCCGAACCGGGTATAAGCCGTATTGAGATTGTTACCAAACCTGGTTCTGATACCTATCATGGTGGTTTTCGTTTCAATATCAATGATGAATCGCTCAATGGCCGTAATGCCTTTGCTCGTTTCCGCTCGCCTTTGCAAATACGAAATTATGGTGGTGAATTGACTGGCCCCATTATACAGAACCGTTGGGGATTCCAATTAGATTTCAATCGGCGCGAACTGGACGAGAATGATGTTGTCAATGCTATTGTCTTAGATCCGGTTAGCAATCAATCCCAGTCTTTTGTTACCACGGTAAGTACGCCCAATCGTCTATTCAATTTCTCTATTGGCACAGACTATCTATTTGGCAAAAACCATACGCTGGGCCTGAGATATCGTTATACCAAGAACAGCGCCAGCAATCAGGGATTACAGAGCGGCTTTGATCTACCAGAACGCGCCTTTAATCGTGTATCGCGTGATAACACGATCCGGGCTTCTATTACTTCTATATTGAACACTCGTGCTGTTAATGAATTTCGTGTGGAAATAGGTCGGCGCAGTTTCCGTTCGCGGGCACTTACCGATGACCCTGCAGTTCTGGTACTAGATGCTTTTAATGCGGGCGGCAACCAAGGCTCACTCTTTAGCGAGAATGTCAATGATAGTATGGAGTTGAGCAATAGCTTAGCCTATACCTACAAGCAACATACTTTTAAATTCGGCTTTCGTGTTAATGCTGTACATTTAGACAATGTGAATCGTGCCAATTTTGGCGGCACATTCACTTTTGGTACAGACTTTGAAAGGGATGCTGCTGGCAATCCTATTCCAGATGCTAATGGTAAACCTATCACAATTACACCCCTTGAACACTACCGCCGGACACTTTCAGGATTAGCTGGTTATCGACCTTCACAATTCTCTATTGTCACAGGCGATCCTTTTATAGGCTTTTCCCAATGGGATGCAGGTTTCTTTGTACAAGATGATTGGCGACTGTCGCCACGCCTTTCTCTCTCTTATGGGTTGCGTCAAGAGTTGCAAACACATCTTGATGACAAGATCAATTTTGCTCCTCGCTTTGGTCTTGCCTGGTCGCCTGATAAAGAGCGTAAAAGCACTATACGAGTAGGTGGAGGGGTATTTTACAACCGGGTTGATACCAGTATTACTTTTGATACCGTGAGACTGGATGGGCAACATCAACGCCAAGTGATAATTCAACAACCTGCCTTCTTTTCTACGATTCCAACCATTCCACTAGAGGTGATCAATAGCCAGCGACTTTCGACAACACGCATTAAGGCAGATGATCTAAAGAATCCCTATTCAGTACTGATTGGTGTCAGTTATGAACGTCAGTTGCCATTAAAAATGTTTGGCGCTGTCACTTATAGTTTCCAGCGCGGTGTGCATCTGCTACGCACTCGTAATATCAATGCGCCACTGCCAGACAGCAACCTATTACCTTTCCCAACGCTAGGACCGATACTGCAGTTTGAATCGAGCGGGCTATCCACACGCAATGAACTGAGATTAAATCTACGTACCAATTTTAGTCGCAAATTTACGCTGTTTGGCAACTATACTCTCTCTTCCACACGCACAAATACAGATAGCGCTTTCACTGCGCCTGCTAATAGTTTTGATCTATCGACAGAATTTGGCCGTGCCAGTTCCGATCAGCGCCATCAACTCTTTGTTGGCAGCTCTTTCTCGCTGCCCTGGTCTATGCGTATTAGTACATTTATCTTTGCTGCCTCAGGCCGACCCTTTAACATTCTCACTGGCCGTGACAACAATGGTGATACCCAATTTACCGATCGGCCTGCCTTTGCCGCTCCTGGCGATGCTGGTGCAGTTGTTACTAAGTTTGGTAGCTTTAATCCTAATCCACGTCCAGGTGATCCAATCATTCCACGCAATTTTGGTAATGGCCCTGGTCAATTGAATGTAAATTTAAATCTTTCCAAGACATTTGGATTTGGCGCATTACCACGAAATAATGTTGCTAGCCAGAATGGTAGTATGGACCCCAGAGGTGGATTTGGTGGTCCTGGCGGCGGTGGATTTAGAGGCGGTCCTGGGGGCGGTGGATTTGGTGGCGGTGGGTTTGGCGGCCCAAGGGGTCGATTTGGTGATACTGCGCATCGTTATAACTTAACAATCAGTATCAACATGCAGAATCTTTTTAACCGTACCAATCTAGCAGGGTTTAATGGGGTATTAAGTTCACCATTATTTGGACAAGCGAATCGTTCGTTGTCCGCTCGTAGAATCGAGTTATCGATGAGATTTAACTTCTGATCAAAAGGAATCAATTATGCAAGGTATCTTTAGATCAATACTGCTTTTTGCGCTGGTAACTATCAGTGTAACATTGGTCCGCGCACAAGATTTTCCCCCTAATCCACAAGGTCCGCAGGGCGGTGAAGGGCGTGGACGTATGTTTGGTCAACTTCCTACCTTTGCTGATACAGATAAGAACAAAGATGGCAAGGTTTCCCGTGATGAATTTCCTGGCCCACCGCAATTCTTTAACCGCATTGATGAAAATCAGGATGGCTTTATTAGTGAAGAAGAGTGGAACCGTATACGTGCGCGTTTTGAAGGCGGTGGCGGTCGGCGTTTAGCTGAACTGTTAAGCAAATTGATGGATGAGAATGCTGATGGCAATATCTCCCGTGATGAGTTTACACGTGTTAATCAGGTCTTTGATCTGCTCGACAAAGACAGCAATGGACAGCTCTCACAGGATGAATTAGGCCGTTTCTTCCAGGGTATTGATGAAGCCTACCGACAATCAACTGGTGGGGTAGAAGTTACCAACCTCTTCGAAAAGTTTGACAAGAATAAGGATGGTAAGGTTTCTGCTGAAGAGATGGGCAATGAACGTACCTTTAAGGCACTTGATCTAGATAAGGATGGCTTACTGACCAGAGCAGAAGCAGGACAGGCGCTTAAACAGCTATCAGAACGCTCTCGTCAGCAGAGACGTGATTAACCTAAAAGCCCCCTTTTGCTAATAAGTGGTAAAAGTCGGGGTTGGCAGCATTGAAGCCAATCCTGACTTATGGCAAAATCCTCCCTCTGCAACTGCTAAGGGTATTGATCTTGAGCAGTTGGTCTGTTCCCGGGAAACTCTCTCGCCTTAGCTTTGTACAGTGAGCTAAATTAGTTTGAAAGCTTAAATCTCAAATATGGAGAAGTAACTATGGCTGTTGAAGTTGGTGAAATGGCGCCGGATTTCGAGTTGCCGAGCCATCAAGGTAAAAAAGTTAAACTCTCAGACTTCCGCGGCAAGAAGAATGTTTTTATTGCATTCTATCCACTTGCCTGGACACCGGTTTGAACCGTTCAAATGCCCTCTTACGAAGCGGACATGAGCCGATTCGAGGGGCATGATACCCACGTGTTGGGTATTTCGATTGACTCCGTGCCCTGCAATAAAGCTTGGGCTAAGAGCCTAGGCGGCATCTCTTACGATCTCCTCTCTGATTTCGAACCTAAAGGTGAAGTAGCCCGCAAATTTGGTGTACTAAAGCCTGAAGGTTATACCGAAAGAGCCCTCTTTGTCGTCAATAAGGAGGGAAAGATAATTTACAAAGATATTCATAAGATCGACGAGCAGCCTGATAATGAAGAGATCTTCGACGTGCTGCGCAAAATCAGCTAACCTTGCCGGTCTATACAGGCAAGTGTAGGCCGGTATAGATGAGAACTGATCTGATCATTTTCACAGTCATTGGAGTCATCAGTCTATTGGTTGATGACTCCAATATCAGTTGCACAAGGATTAGGAGGTTAATATGGCCGAGATGTCGAGGAAGTGTGTACCATTTACTCCATATGATCGAGAACTGTCGCGTGCTACGGTAGCGCTAGTCACGGCTGGGGGAGTACATCGTAAAGACCAACCACCTTTTAATATCGCTGATGACTTAGGAGATTTAACCTATCGAGTCATTAATGGCGATGTTAAGGCAGAGGAGTTGATGGTTACCCATGATCACTATGATCATTCCGACGCAGATCAGGATATTAATGTTGTCTTCCCTATAGATCTGCTACGAGACCTAGTTCAAGAAGGTTTTATTGCCGAGGTTGCGCCAATACATATTGGCTATATGGGCTACACCATGCAGCTCAAGCGTATGTATGAAGAGACCGTACCGCAAATTGCCGAAGAGATCGATAAAAGATCGCGTGCTGATATTGTTGTAGTCACAGGTGGATGTCCACAAGTGTGTCATCGCACCGTTACTGTTGTACAACGTGAAATAGAGATGCGTGGGCTCTCTACTGTGGCGATTACCGTTGGCCCAGAAGCTACCCGTCAGATGCGTCCACCACGTGCTCTCTATCCACGTGACTTTAAAATCGGTAATGCGCTAGGCCGAGCCGGTATGCGTGAACTTCAGAAGCGGGTTTTGCGTGATGCCTTAATGCTGCTAAAAGAATCTCCTCGTCCTGGTGAGGTAATTGAACGCGAATATCCAGAATATTTCACTAATGAAAGATCCTCTACCGCTTAGCAAATCGGCAGAGATTACTCTAAAGATATTATCAGGGTATTCGATAAGATACCATTTATACGTACCTGAACGGTATTATCACCAGCGCGTAGGTTCAGCCTTTTACGTACACCTCTTAATGTCAGAGATGTTGGGGTACGTTCTTTAATCCGCTTGGCTATTACCGCTTGCGAATTAATGATTACTGCTACCTCACCATCTAAACCTGCGCCAGTAATAAAAAGCTGTTTACTGCTGAATTTGCCTCCCGTCAACTGTGGGGCAATAGTAAAAGTCGCACTATCGCCGACACCACCATTACCCACGGCATCACGAGCAATAATTCGAATCACTGCCTGTGCAATCGTACGGCTAGGAGCAATAAAGCTCTCTACACGTACATTACCATCTAAATTGGTAGCAATCTTCTCAGTAAAATTCTTGCCACCATCTAGTGAAAGATGTATCTCTTGTTTGGCAACCGAGATATTGTCGCTAGCCATCCAGTTGATGTTGCTTAATCCTCCTGCTGGTATTACCTTACCTGCGCCAGGCGATTGCACACTGACACGCGGTGAAATCCTATCAACAATGGAGAAATCTTGTATATTTTCAGACTGTCCCTGTTTACCATCATTGTCTGTCACTGTGATACGTACACGTGCACGTGTAGTGGCAATATTATCTGGCAGAGTAAAGTTAAAATTGCGCACAGAACCGGCCAGTCCATTGGCAATTACAATGTCATAGCTGGCACCGCTATTAATGGAAAGCATTAGCGACTGAGAAACGATCTGACCATCATCACTGGCTTTCCACCTTATATTGATCATACCCCCACTAGGTATAATCTCTCTACCCACAGGATTGGTAAGGTTTACTTTGGGCGGCTCGACTGTATTCGATGGTACATTAACTTTCAAAGGAATTTGTAGCGCAGTACCACCTCGCGCATCACTTATGATCGTTACTAATCCAGTTATTTCCCCACTAACAGCAGCTCTGTAGTTAATTGAAAAAGTCTTTGTCATTGCTGGGGCAAGTGTAAATGCCGTTGGTGGTCGTGTCACTGTAAAACCTTTTACTTGATCGCCTGAGGAGAGCCTGATGGAATGGATGGTAATGGTTTTATCACTATTGTTACGTATGGTAATTGGACGTGTGTCAGCAGTATCACCAAAATTAATACGGCCGTAATTGATCTCTGTTACAGAGGTATTAATTGCCGAAACACTAAAACCAAAATTGCGCACAAAGAGTTCTGCATCAAATGAACCCCAACCCGTGGCTAGATCATAACCAATAGTCGCAGCATTACCATTAACACCATTAAATGTTGTATTGCCACTGGTAATGTCATGATAGACAGCTATACCGCCAGCCAGTATTTGATTTGCCCCCAACCGATAAATTTCAGGATTGGCTAAACCTTGCCGACCATTGCGAGCTTGATTAACAATGGCGAAAAGCCCTGCCCAACAAGGCGCACTTACCGATGTCCCACCTACCAGTCTGACACTACCCTGCACAACTATCAAGTATCCAGGATTTTGTGGACTCGCCAATAGCGCTACATCAGGAATATTGCGTTTATTATCTTTTAGTGTGCTTGTACCCAACTGGTAAGTCGGTTTTGGAAAGACAAGACTAGCGCCCCCTCCGGTTGCTCCCATTCCTAGACCATCATTCCAAACCGATTCGCCACCATAACCGGTAGCTTTAGCATCACTATCAAATTTTGCATCCAGTCTGGTACCACCTACTGCGGTAACATTAGGGTTGGAAGCCAAACCATTTATTGCCGCTCCTGAACCATCGGCACATCCATCTGCACCAAAATTACCTGAAGCAACAAAGATAGTTTGACCCTGAACCGCCGCCTGCGCATAGATATTGCTCAAAGATCTAAGATTTGCTTCACCTAGATTTCGCTCGCATAATTGAAAGCTGACACTGATAATGGGGGCAATATTATCATTGACAGCCAAAGTCAATGATTGATCGATATCACGACCTCTCTCGGCAATAACAACTTTTATCTCTGCGCCCGCAGCAACAGCGCCTGCCCATTGGGTATCAAGCAATACTTCAATAAGTTCATCATTAGAGAGTATGCCTGGATTTGCACCAACAAAGATCTTTTCTGGCTCTGCTACCGGCAGATTGAATCGGTCACGAAAAGCGCGCACATCCTCTATATTAAAATCTGAGCGCGCAACTATTGCGATCTGTTGTCCACGACCATTAAAACCGGCTTCAAGTAGTGGCTTAACGTTATAGACCAGTTGAAAGTCTGCTGGTGATAAACCCGTAATAGCACCTATACGGGCTCGTCGCTCAATACCTGTGATAGCCTGGCTCTTAACTAGATTGGTAGGCTCACCAGTCTGTGCAATAGTTTTGAAACGAGCATAATTATCCAATCCGGTAATAGCCTCTACCAATCCAGCAAAACGAGCCGGAATAATGGGATCGACAGCAGCAGCATAGTAGATATCCTCACCATACTGATAGAGGTTTATTGGTGTGCCAAAAACCGTCTCTATCTGCGCGGCAGTACCGGAAAAGGCGATCGAGAGCCGATTATTCCAGGTATGAGTAACTTGCAACCCTTCACTCTCTAGCCATTCTATTAGTGCCTGATAATGCTCAGGGGGAGGACTAAATTGTTCGGCAAACTCTGATGGAGTAAGAAAATGGTGATAAAAAGGAGAGGATGGCTGTTGTTGTGCCTTGATTAGCTCATCCAAAGCGACATGCTGGTTAATGGCCAATATCAGATTAAGATTTTCTAAAAGCAGATCTGGCTTGGCTTGTCCCATTAAACGACCGTGTCGTACAGGAGTGTAGGCACTCCCGACTAGTACGGCTACTGAATTCTGTTGGCAAGATGATCCCACTTTTGCCGCACTAAAACCAGCACCAACAATAGAGATAGTCAATACGAGCAAACCCCAACCAAGATATCGCTGGCGATATCGAAATCGCATAATAAACTGTTCCTATCGGCATATTTTCGCCAGTTGGCTAAGGCTTAAATATTAAAGCGAACTGAGCGTTAGAGACAAGAGTATAGTGGCGACATCGGTTTAATTACAGACGTCACCCTAAATAGGCAAGTATGTCTAGGCTGTTCTAGTTATTTTTTGAAAAAACCGCTCTTATTTATTCGTAGGGCAAAGTAATGTTACTGGAAAAGAGAAAAAACCATTGATCAATTGGTTCGCTTAAACCTCAAGTCTATCTGCGATCTGTTCAAAACGACGCTGATGTAGACCAATAGAATGCACTAAATCTTCTACCTGACGGAAACTACCACACTGTTTACGGTATTCAATGATGCGGCGGGCGAGTGTATCACCGATACCGGGAAGTCGTACCAATTCACGATAGGTAGCACGATTCAAGTTTAAAGTAGGCAATTTAGTGACTTGCTTTATTTCGGTGGCAACTTGCATAATAATAGTACACTCCTCTAGTCGTTAGGAATTTTCCTTTAGAAGTTTATAAATGAGGTTACATTACACGAAAAAAGGTTGCCCGTGACCCTGCGCGGCGAGCGGAAAATGGCTCGCCGCACCAACCGATAGATTCTCCTTTTAAGCTGCCACCTGTTCGTCTTGCAGTGTGGCGAGCGCCTGCTTTAAGACCGCAAAACGCTCTAGTACACTGGCTACTATATCAAGCAATTGTAGGGCATTAATACGATAGTAGCGAATCAGCAAGGCAACATCATTGGCAGTCGCATCCAACAACTGATTAGGATTGCCGCCCAGCAGCAACAGGTGATTATGAACATTAACGTGGTGGTCGCTTAAAGCTGCAAAGAGCTCCTTAAAAACTACCACCCGATCATTCTCATTCAACGCAATGAGAGAAAGATACAATCGATCTTTGAGAATAGTCGGATTAGCCGCGCGCAAAGTCGTCTTTAGGTCATTGACTAGCGTGCGCTGTTGCTTCTTCTCTGGTGAACGTGCGGGTTTGGTCGCCATTGTCTTTAACCCCTTACAATTTTTTAGATTGGCCTAATGATGAAGGAAGAAGAAAATAGGTTTGCTTAGCAGGTAAAAAACTCTTATTAGTCTAAGCAAAATTTCCGGAGAGAATCTCTGATAAGCGTGTGCTGAATTCGGATCGCGCCATAACGCGGTCACACCCCAGGCTCTCGGCCTGTCTACGTCGCTCTACTTGTACATGGCTAAGGAAACCTATCACAGGAATAGTACTGCCCACCATATCTGCTTTTAACTGCTCAAGTGCCGCTAGTGTATCAAAGCGAGTGTTATTAAGATCAAGTAGAATCAAGGCCGGAGAAATAGCGCGAGCCTGCGTCAACAGGGCTTCTGCTGTACGGACGTATTCAACTAAAATACCCTGTTGGCGCGCTGCTGCATCAATCTTTGCAGCAAAAAACATATCAGCTACCGCAGCAAGAACCTTCCTACTCATTGCTTCAACCAAGGCACATTCCTACTGATTATCCTGGTCACGGTTGCGTTTCTTGGCATAGTTATCGAAATTGGCTACCGCAGCCGGTCGCTCCAATCGTCCTACGAGAATTTCACGTAGGCGTATGGGAAGAAAGAATTGAGCCAGATTAGCAATTGTAGTCACCAATGCCTTGATGTCTATCCCCCCTTCCCAATGCTCCTGCACTATCTCTGCTGATGTACGATTAATAAGGCGCAGCAGGGCAATCGCAACCAAGTAAGAGTCATCCACTTGACCAATGAAGGGAATAAAATCGGGGAGAAAATCGAGTGGCGCAATCACATAAAGGATCGTGCCAGCAAGCACTGCCTTGTCCGTGCGGGACACTCTAGCATCACGCATTAACCGGTACAAAAGTTTTAAAAGATTGGGGAGAAACCCAATCAGCGAACGCAGTCGAGAACGCATTACAGGCCGCGACGCGTTATGATGTATCACTAAATCGGACATTTCAACCTCTCCTTGTCGAAATCGTAACAGCTCATTTTAGTCGATTTGGCTCAGGTGTGATATAGAGAGCCGCAGCCACAGGTTACTAGTGCTTTTTTCCTGTACATATTGTTTAATATTGCAAACAAAATTAACACGCGGATATTTAAGGATGAAACTTTCCATAGTGATACCAGTATACAACGAAGTCGCTACCATTGAGGAGATTGTTGCCCGTGTGCAGGCTGCTGAAATGGATAAAGAGATTATCATTGTTGATGACTGCTCGACCGATGGTACGCGAGATCAGTTGCAGCGGCTTAGTCAACTAGACAATGTGAAAGTCTATTACCACGATCACAACCAAGGCAAAGGCGCAGCACTACGCACTGGTTTTAGTCATGTCAATGGTAACATTATCATCATACAGGACGCCGATCTAGAATACGATCCGCGCGACTACGGTAAATTGCTTGAACCGATTCTCGATGGCCGCGCTGATGTAGTCTTTGGGTCTAGGTTTCTCGGCGGCCCACATAGAGTACTGTTCTTCTGGCATTATGTTGGTAATAAGTTTCTCACTCTGCTTTCCAATGCCATTAATGATATTAACCTCACCGATATGGAGACCTGTTATAAGGCTTTTACTAACAAAGTACTGCAACAGATCACAATCAAATCTAATCGATTCGGATTTGAGCCAGAATTTACCGCCAAAGTAGCAAAAAGGCATCTGCGTATCTATGAAGTACCGATTAGCTACAGTGGTCGTAGTTATACGGAAGGTAAAAAGATCACCTGGAAAGATGGTATTAAAGCGATCTTTGCCATCGTCTGGTTTCGCTTCTTTGAGTGACGATCAACTCAGCTCAATATCTGGCACCATAACGATACTTGATCTATTAATGATTGGTTGAGATAGTCTGCGCTCTCTCGTTATGATAACCTGCCAATTGCTGATTTGCATCAGCAATGGTGACAAGCTTTGCTGTTGCTTGGCTAAACTGGGCAGCAGGAATAACCATTAGCATCTCTGCTGGTAAGATGCTTAGGTAAGTACGAGCACCAATACAACCAAGACTGGCGGTTGGATGAGAGAGTTGTTCTGCCATAGGAATAGCAGCACAGGCTGGTCGGCCAAACATACCAAACCGAGGTTGCTCTGCCCAAGCTAGACCGCCTAATGCTTCCGAAGCAAGCATAGCCTGATAAGGTGTCAACATTAAAATTATTATATCTGGATCAATGGGAAAGTTCTCTAATGGACCATAAACAATAATGTTATGAGCTTTCTTGATAGTTGGCAAATACTGGACCTCTGCTGGATCAAAGTAGTGTAGACTAGCCATTGTAGCAACTAGGGTTTGTGCTTCTTGGTGCTTTTCTGCAGAGAGAGAAAACCCCATCGTCATTAGACCAATTGGACAATTATAGTGATCTTCTGCTGTGGTATAAAAAAGCTCTTGTTCACCACGTCGCCAGTAGGTACAGGCAGAAGGGGCTACTTCGCTAACTCGTGATATCCCTTCAGGTGGATGCTCAACAAAAGCAATGGCAATTGGTTGTTTTAGTTTAATGGTCTCTTTCCACTGATGTGAAAGCTCACTCCATCCCATACTGATCTCCCATTCTAAGAATATTGTACAAATACAATTACTTGGTTGGTGATTGTAACATTGCTAGGTTGCGCGCAGCATTGGTATAATCCGGCCTTAACCGTAATGCTGTTTCAAATTTTTCTCTTGCTTCCTGATAGCGTTGCTGCTGTATGTAGACCACACCTAGGTTGTTATAGGCTTCAGCAAAATTAGCATCGATCTTGATCGCAGCAGTAAACTCTCTCTCTGCCTCTGCCAATCTACCTAGATTGAGTAGTGTTGCACCATAAGCATTACGAGTTACTGCATTATTTGGCTCTAGGGTTGCAGCGGCATGAAAATGCTCTCGCGCTGCCTCCTGTTGACCCAGTGAGCGTAACACTACCGCCAAATTATTATGTGCTTCGGCAAAATCTGGCTTTAATTCCAGTGCCTTCTCTAATTGCGCAATACTACCACGATAATCATTCAACTGTAATAACGCGACCGCCAACTCCTGATACAGATGTGGACTAGCACGTCCTAGCGCAATGGCTTGCTGGAAGGCTGCGACGGCTTTGGCCTTCTCACCACGATAGCTATAAACACGAGCCAATGCTGCATAGACAAAATCGAAGCGAGTAGAGATTTGCAATGAATGTTCTAGCGCCACCTGTGCCTCATCAAAACGTCCCTGGGTAACATAGAATTCTCCCAATCTGCCATGGGTAACCGCTTTGTCTGGGGCTAGTGATATTGCACGTTTTAATGTCTGCTCAGCTTCTTGGTGACGACCCTGTTGACCATACAGTATACCTAGACATATTTGGCCTTTTATATTATTTGGCGCAGTATTTACCAATGCATAGACAAATGCTTCTTGATCATGCCAGTCAATATTGCGGTAATAGTCGCGCACAGCGGCGGCTACTAATAATAAAAGAGTGAGTGCTATCGCCACTGTACGCCATTTTCTCCCTATTTCAGCGATCCTATCTAATAGACCTGCTGCTAATAAACAGATGCTTGCCACTGGTAAATAGAGCACCCGATCCGCCATCAAGATTCCGGTTGGTAAGAGAATATTCGATACTGTACTTATTGTGATAAAGAAAAAGAGGATAGCAAAAGCAATAAACTGTGCACGCGGCAATAGCCAACAACCAATGGCAAATATTCCCCCGATCAATAACAATGAGAGCGCTACAGGTAAGTTGATCGTTGTTACTTTGGCAATTACGCCATAGTCATAATCTGTACAGAGATTGGCTGGCCATACCAATAATTCAAAATATCTTATAAATGCCTGGCTCATTGTGAAAAGCCGAGTAGAAAATGATTCACCCTTAAAGAAGACCCAATTTTCTGGTACCCCTAACTGCTTAAGCACAGCAATGCGCAGAATTATGTAGATTACCGCAACGACAAAGAAGCCTAGATAATTTTGTAGCAGCTTGGTCCATTGAGTGCGCCATTGCTCTGTGCATAGGTCTGCTAATATCAACACTGCTAAGAGTACGATTGCACTCTCCTTCGCTAATAATCCTAGCAAGTAGCTCAATAGCGCTAACCAGTAGTAGTGCTTGCCTCGCTCTCGCTGACAATAAGCCACCCAAGACAACAATGCAAAAGTTGCTGCCAGCAGTTCTGTACGTCCAGCAATATAGCTGACTGCTTCGGTATGGACAGGATGCGCGATAAAGAGCAAGGCACTCACTTGTGCGAGCAGTTCTTTCTTGCAGTAGCGTCGCACTAGCCAATAGACCAGCCAGCCATTGAGGGCGTGTAGCAGCAGATTTGTCAGATGGTAGCCCCACGGCTGTAATCCATGTATTGCATAGTCTAATGCAAAAGTTGCATTTGTGAGTGGACGATAGATACCATCATCATAACCATCTCCCCAGTAATTCTTCACAAAGAGAGTAGGAAATGTCTTAATCGATTTGATTAGATCATTATTAACGACAACGATCAGATCGTCAGCAACAAAGCCGCCTGATAGACTATTCCAATAACAGATCGCTGTGATCAATAGAATCAGTATTATTGGTGATAGACGTTGGGCATTGGAAAGACTCATAAACTATTCAACTTTTCCCTGCAATGCCTGAAGCTTTTCTAGATTACGCCGTGCATTTAGATAGTCTGGGTTGATACGTAACGCAGTCTCAAATTCATGACGAGCATCCTGGTAGCGTCCCATTTCAATATATACTATTCCCAGATTGTTATGTGCCTCAACAAACTGGCTGTCATGTCTGATCGCGGTAGCAAATTCTATTTCAGCCTCTGCCAACCGACCTATATTCAATAATGTGGTTCCATAAACATTGTGTGTCGCAGCATTGTCTGGCTCTAATTCTGTAGCCCTATGTAGATGTTGAAGCGCTTTCTCATTTTCACCAAGAGATTTTAATAACAGTCCTAAGTTGGTATGTACGGTTGCTAGATCAGGTTTCAGTTCTAACGCACGCTGAAATTCCAGTAATGCGCCACTACGATCACCAAGCTGATAAAGGATGACACCTAGCTGCTCATAGAGTAATGCATCTTGTGGTGCCAATACTATTGCCTGACGAAAAGATTCTATTGCCTGACGATACTCTCCACGCTGATGGTAGACACGTCCTAACGCAGCTTGTAAATAACTTTCACGTGAATAAATGCTGATCGCACGTTGTAATTCCGAATAGGCTTCATCAAAGCGTCCGCGTTGAAGATAAAATTCACCTAGCCGACCATGCCCAACTGCTTTGTCAGGTGCAATCGTGACTGCCTGTTTTAGTGTAGCTTCTGCTTCCTGGTACATCCCACGCTGGTTGTAAAGCACGCCTAGTATAACATATCCCTTAGGGTTGTTCGGTGCACTATGTATTAGTGCACGAGCATAATTGAAGCCATCTAACCAATCTAGATTTCGATAATAATCACGTATCGCAGCAGCAACCAGCAGTAGACCTATGATAGTGATAGCGAGCGCCTGTTGTCGCTTACTGCGGCTGGCTAGCCAATCTAGCCCACCACCGACAAGCAAACAGATGCTTGCTACAGGTAGATAAAGAGCACGCTCGGTCATTAAAATACCAGTAGGAAAAATCACATTAGAGACAATACTTATTGTGATAAAGAAAAAGAGGATAGCAAAAGCAATAAACTGTACTCGTGGCAATAGCCAACAACCAATGGCAAATATTCCCCCGATCAACAACAATGAGAGCGCTACAGGTAAGTTGATCGTTGTTACTTTGGGGATCACAGTGAAGTCATAATCTGTGCAGAGATTGGCTGGCCATACCAATAATTCAAAATATCTTATAAATGCCTGGCTCATTGTGAAAATACGTCCTGCCAGGTTGACGTTCTTAAAAAAAGTGACGTCTCCAGAAACTCCTATCTGATTTAAAACCAGAAAACGTATGGTTAGATATATTGCTACCACGACAAAGAAGCCTAGATAATTTTGTAGCAGCTTGGTCCATTGAGTGCGCCATTGCTCTGTGCATAGGTCTGCTAATATCAACACTGCTAAGAGTACGATTGCACTCTCCTTCGCTAATAATCCTA
>JBFLVQ010000154.1:0-15271 GCA_040758525.1 Acidobacteriota bacterium | reverse complement strand
ACGGCATTTGAATAAGTAGGTGGTGGGATTAGTGGGTTAGTAAAGATCAACTATTGAACGAACCGTTTTCATGGAGATTAAATGAGATTCCCAGCCCTTATTTTAAGTTTAGTTCTGCTGCTTGGGCCACAAATCACAGGTTGCGCGTCACGACATACTACCGCAATAACGGTTGGAGGAGCACGGCAATATTCAGAGCTCGAGGTGAGTTTTGGCTTCTTTCATAATTCACTTTCGCCTTATGGTCATTGGGTGAATATAGGGAGTTATGGGCCATGCTGGCGCCCGGCTAATCTGGTAGTAGGCTGGCAACCTTACTTTCACAATGGTTATTGGGCTTATACAGAATATGGCTGGACATGGATTTCAAGAGATCCCTGGGGACATATTGCTTTCCATTATGGCACATGGTTCTACGATCCGTTCTATGGGTGGGTCTGGATGCCGGGCTATGTGTGGGGACCGGCCTGGGTAACATGGATGTATACGGATCATTACATTGGTTGGGCGCCATTGCCTCCTACATTCAGATTTAGAGGCAGGCATGGTTTTGCAGGCCGACCGGTAGTGGTGAACAATAACTATTATGTCTTTGTTTCCAGTGAGCACATTAATACGACTAACCTCAACATAGTCAGTGTACCGGTTGAAAAGAGAGTTGAGATAATCCGCACGGCGCGTCCAGCTACTACTATCAGCATAGTGAATAATCACATCATCAATCATGGCCTTGATGCGCCTGCGACAGATAGGATCAAGCGCACTCCCATGCCAATCGAACAGGTATCTCGCGAAGCTCGCATTAAACCAATACCTGTTAAGCTTTCGCGCGAGGATGTTGAGATAGAGTTGGCTGAGCCAAAAGTAAATCGTCAGGAAGCCAAGCGCGTGATTAAAGATTTCAATTGCGAAGAACGGGCAGCCAGAGCGGATCGAGAGCGCCAACTCAATCAAGAACGAAAGAAATCAGCCGATCAGTTAGGTGTTAAGCCATCACCAAAAAAATCAGAAGTTAATAATGATCGCGAGCAGCGACGCATTGAGCGAGAGCAACGCCGCCAGCAAGAAGAACAACTACGTCGCCAGGAGCTGGAACAAAGAGAAGCGGAGAAGTTGCGTAAGCAACAGGAGAAACAACAGCGTCAGCTTGAGCAGAAGCAGCACCATAAACAGGGTGAACAGCTACGTCAACAAGAACACCAGCACCGGCAACAGCAGCAAGAAGTAGACAAACTGCGCAAACAGCAAGAGAAGCAACAGCGCCGTATTGAGCGCAATAACCGCAGACAGGTAATAGAACAGAAAAATTTGCAATGAACAATAATTGATGGTGTGTCGAAAAAGAAGAGATCTATATGGCCGCCATTTACCATTGCCAGCCATTGAGTGCACTTTGACAAGTTGAAGAGAGGGATCAAAATTGAATAGTGAAAGAAAGATCGCTTATTTTTCAATGGAGATTGGCATGGAAGCAGAGATGCCAACCTACAGTGGCGGTCTTGGTGTACTGGCAGGAGATACGATTCGCTCTGGTGCTGATCTCAAGATACCAATGATTGGCATCTCTTTGATCCATAGAAAAGGTTACTTCTATCAACGGCTGGATGAGCATGGCAATCAGGTAGAAGAACCTGTCGAGTGGGTGGACAACGATTTTCTTAGAGAGTTGCCACAAAGAGTAGCCATTATTCTGGAAGGGCGCACAGTACAAATTCGTGCCTGGCTTTATGAGGTTACTGGGGTGAGCGGTTTTAAGGTGCCGGTCTATTTCCTGGATGCTGATCTGCCGGAAAATTCTGAGTGGGATCGCCGATTGACCGATTATCTATATGGAGGTGATAAGCATTACCGGCTCTGCCAGGAAGCGATTTTGGGAATTGGCGGAGTAAGAATGGTGCGCGCACTCGGATATAAGAGTATAGATCGCTTTCATATGAATGAAGGGCATGCCAGTCTGCTGGCATTGGAACTGTTAAATGAGGAAGCAAACAAAGCCGGAAGAAAAAATATCACGATCGAAGATGTTCAGGCTGTGCGCACCAAATGTGTCTTCACTACTCATACTCCAATTCCGGCAGGTCATGATAAGTTTCCAATGGATCTGGTGGAGGGTGTGTTAGGCAATCAAGATCTCTTTCAAATGAAAGAGATCTTCTGCTGTGAAGGTTTGCTTAACATGACCTATCTGGCACTCAATCTCAGCCATTATGTTAATGGCGTGGCCAAGCGTCATGGCGAAGTATCAAGACTGATGTTCGCCGATTATAATATCGATTCTATTACTAACGGTGTGCATGCGATAACTTGGATAGCTCCGCCTTTCAAAGATGTTTATGATCGCCATATCCCTGGCTGGAGGCAGGATAATTTCAGCTTCCGCTATGCGCTTGGTATCCCCCGTGAAGAGATCTGGCAAGCTCACTGTCAGGCCAAAAAGCAGTTAATACACTATACTAACCATGCTGCCAATGTCGGCATGGATGTAGATTTTTTCACTATAGGATTTGCCAGACGCGCGGCAGAGTACAAAAGAGGTGATCTACTCTTTTACGATATTAACAGATTGAGACAGATTGCCGCTGAGTGTGGTCCAATACAACTGATCTATGCCGGCAAAGCTCATCCTCAAGATAATGCCGGCAAGCAGATAATTAAACGTATATATCAAGCCAAAGAAGAACTGAAAGGTCATATCAAACTGGCTTACCTGGAAAATTATAATATGGAGTTGGCACAGATGCTCACCGCTGGAGTTGATCTCTGGCTAAACACACCTCAACCGCCGATGGAAGCATCTGGCACAAGCGGCATGAAAGCAGCTTTTAACGGCATCCCCAGTCTGAGTGTACTTGATGGCTGGTGGCTCGAAGGCCATATTGAAGGCGTAACTGGCTGGTCAATTGAGGCGAATGGTTGGGGTGAGGAGCAGAATAGCGATCGAGAAAAGGATGCTCTTTCGCTTTATCATAAGCTGGAGCATGTAGTACTTCCACTCTTTTACCAAAACAGAGATCGTTATATCGATGTGATGCTCCATTGCATTGCGCTCAATGCTTCATTCTTCAATTCTCATAGAATGTTGCAACAGTATGTCATTAATGCTTATCTTTAATCGCAGATACCAAATATCAAACGAATGGTATGGAAGAAAAATTACTTCCAATTAGATTGATAGCCGATAAATTAGGAATTCCCGAAGATTATCTGGACTACTACGGGAAATTCACTGCCAAGTTAAGATTAGAACTGGTCTCTGAATCTAACCGATTAGATAAGGGCAAGCTGATCCTGGTTACTGCCATTACTGCTACAAATCATGGCGAAGGTAAAACAGTTGTTTCAATCGGTCTTGCGCAAGCGATCGAACAGTTAGGAAAAAGAGCTATTGTCACATTGCGCGAGCCTTCGCTTGGCCCTACCTTTGGCGAAAAAGGCGGCGCGACGGGTGGCGGTAAGGCAGCAGTGATCCCAAGCGAAAAGATCAATCTCCATTTTAATGGAGACTTTCCTGCTGTTACTGCCGCTCACAACCTGCTTGCTGTAATCATAGACTCGCATATTCATCACGGCAACGAGTTAAGAATAGATGTCGATAACATCTTCTGGCCATGTGCGCTCGATATAAACGATCGAGCATTGCGCCATATTATTGTCGGGCTGGGAGGAAAAGCCAATGGTGTACCGAGAGAGACCGGATTTGTTATCACGGCGGCATCGGAAATAATGGTGATCCTCGCTCTTGCCAATTCGCTTGAAGATTTACGCGATAGATTGAGCAATATAGTTGTAGGGTTTGATCAGAATGGGAATATAGTTCGTGCCGGTGATTTAAAAACTACCGGTACTCTAATGGTGCTACTCAGTGAAGCAATAATGCCGAACCTGGTTCAAACGAGTGAGCATACTCCCGCGCTGGTTCATACTGGTCCTTTCGCCAATATCGCAAATGGTACATGTGTGTTATTTCACAGAAAATGGCTCTGAGACTTGCCGACTATGTTGTAAATGAAACCGGCTTTGGTTCAGATCTTGGCGTGGAAAAATATTGTGATATCGTAATGCCATCATCCGGCCTGAAACCTTCAGCAGCAGTTCTGGTCGTCACAATTAAAGCTTTATTGTTGCAGAGCACAGATTTAGAGTGTGGTCTGGAGAACTTGGCCAAACATATTGAGAACCTCAGAAAATTTAAACTACCTTGTATTGTTGCTATCAATCGCTTTCCATCTGATACCAATACTGAGATCAAAATGATCGAAGATCACTGCCGGGGAGCTGGTGTTGAAAGTACCATTGTCGATGTTTTTGAGCAAGGCGGCAGAGGCGCCATAGAGCTTGCTTCAAAAGTCATCTCCATTGCAGATAACGTTACAGATATTCTCCCACTCTATCCAGCAACTATTGGCATAGCAGAGAAGATCGAAGTAATAGCAAAAGAGATCTATGGCGCAGGTTCAATCTATATTGAATCAACAGCGCGCAAAAAACTGAAGAGATTTAGTGAGTTGAGTTTTAGTGGCTTACCTATATGCATAGCTAAGACACCATCTTCGCTTTCTGATAACCCAAAGCTGCTCGGCGCTCCAAAGGGGTGGGCTTTGACGGTAACAGATGCAAGCTTATCTGCCGGAGCAAGGTTCATTGTGGTTATTGCCGGTAATATCCTGCTAATGCCAGGACTATCAAAACATCCCAGAGCGGTAAAGATGGATGTTGATGAGAGTGGCAACATAGTTATAGCCGGCAAATCTCCAGCTATAGCAAGACTCGCTGAAATCGCATCCATTCTATGTGGCAACCCAGCCAGCCTTAGATCGGATATTGCAATATCAGCCCCCTACGAACCGTCATACGCGATCAATATCTTTGGCCTTGGTTCCATAATTATCTCCTGATAGTTTCCGCACAATTTTTACTGGCATATCCATAAAACCTTATGCAACACACATATTGCTCTTCATACTTATAAAAATTGATTACCTGACCACAGATCACTTCTAACCAGCGCGATTGCTGGGCAGCTTTACTAATTCTTTCAATAAAAATGGGGATTTTCTCTCAGTTGCAACCATCCTTTAAGCAAATGTCGAGTTGCTATAGAGGTCGTCGCAACGGTTAAAAAGGCGCATTTTGACGGCATAAAGGTTGCTAGCGAGATGAAGTTATGAAAGTCTTAATTGCTACTGAAGGATCGCCATGCAGCCAGGCTGCTGTTCGTGTAGTAGCTGAAAGACCCTGGCCAGAGGGGAGTGAATTTCGTGTGCTGACAGTGATTGAAAGGCCGCTAATCTATGGAACGGTTATGGCTACTGACCAAATTGCTGATGACATTCGTTGTGCATCAAAACGTGTGGCAATTGATGCTGTCGCTGCGCTACAAGAGCTTGAACGAAAAGCTTCCCATACCATACGACCTGGCTCGACAGACGAAGAGATTATCAATGAAGCTAAAGACTGGGGAGCAGATCTGATATTTGTTGGCACACATAGCAGGCATGGTCTCTCACGCTTACTACTCGGCTCAGTTGCCCGCAATATCGCGCTGAATGCTCCATGCTCGGTAGAGATAGTGCAAGCGCGCGAACATCCAAGTTCATGAAAAATAGCGGAGAGATCCAATGCAAACTAGAGTAGTAAAGACAAGCGATGTGGAAACGTCAACATTATCTGTTCCAATTTCATTAATCGAGGATGATTGCACGCTGCGTAAATATCTTTTCCTCTTTGCGCAGAGTTGTGAATGCGATCATCGCCTCTGTTTCTGGATAAATCTGACGGGCGGTAGGCTGAGAGCCTATTTTCGTACCAATAGCGGAATTGAGAGTCGTACTTATTCGCCCCTGGAAGTTGCTGACGCAATTTTTAACAAGAATACTCTCTTCTTCCAACTGCCTGAAGAGATCTTGAGCTTGCTGGAAGAGTCTCCTCAGCCACAGTGTAAAGATCTGCCTAAAACCAGTTTCGAACTTGCATATGCATAATGGGAGTATCGATATGACAGAGACATCATTTCACTTTTATGAAGTTGAAGTCGAATGGCTGAAAGAGCGTGAAGGAAAACTAAGTTCAACCGGATTGCCAGTATCTGACCTGTTTCGGTAGCTACGCGATTTGCTTTTTTGGCATTGCCTGTTATCCACCAGACCAGTCCGCGCAGCACACGTCCGCGATCAAGAGGGAAACCTGGCAATAGATTGAAAATGGCAAGCGCGAGGTTGATGCCGGTAAGCCATGCTGCTACAGCTCCAATTAAAGCTCCCAGTCCACAAATAACGCTAATTGCGCTAAACAAAATGGCGACAGCTATGCTTGTCAGTGGTCCTACAATCGCGATCCAGAACTCCTCGGATGGTCGTTTTGTTTCTCCTTCTAACTGTGAGACTCCGCCAAAGAGAAAAAGTGTTATTGAGCGCACTTGAATACCATAATGTTGAGCAACGAGTGAATGGCCAAGCTCATGAGTGATAACCGATCCAAAGAAGAGCAGCGCAGCCAGTAATGCAGCTCCCCACTGCATTAAGGGAGACCAGGCATAAGTAGGCGCAAAGTATGAAGCCAGTGAGAGCAATACAAGCGTGGCTATGATGATCCAGCTAAGGTGAGCGCCAATCTCTATGCCGAAAATGCGTCCAAGCTTTATTGATGATTTCATAACTGTCTCCACCCTTTTTCATGCCGGCGGAATAATGCTATCTGTTAATCTTTGACCGCAACGCTGTCATAACGATCCATTGCCAGAATTTCGTTTGGAGAAGTAACGTTTTCTCGCACGATTTCAACAGAACAAGGTGCGTATAGAGCAACGTTCTCTGCAACTGAGCCAAGTAAAAAACGCGATACTCCTCTCCGACTATGCGATCCGATTAATATATGATTTGCGCTCCACTCAGTTGCCTCCGTGACGATCTCGTCAGATCGTTTCGCTACTGAACCGAGCAAGAAGCGCGCTATGCCGCGATGATTGTGCGTACCGATCATAATTAGATCTGCACCCCATTCCTTTGCTTCTTTAATAATCTCCTCTGCAGTAATACCCTCACGAACAACGTGCGTAACTACGCGATCCTTGTTACAAAGCGAGTTTGCTGCTTTTGTTGCGATATATTTATTGGTAATGCGTGCTTTCGATTCGAGGTATCGCATTTCTGATTCAATATTGTTGTCACTGGTGTAAGCAATAGCTGGTTTCTCCATTACAGCTATTACTCGCAATTGGCTTCCCGGTGGCCAGGGCCTCTCGCCAGTTGCTCGAACAGCAGCATCGCCGTAAGCTGATCCATCAGTAGCAATCAAGATCTTCATGATCTAACCTCAGCTCAGTAAAAGGGCTATCAGCAGGATAGTTGAGTAGTCTGCTTATTTCTCGACATTATCCTGCAATGAAAGCCTGCCATTATCTTCATCGCATTCAGGCATACGTTTGAGTGTTGGTCTCTTCTTAGGCTTAATATCTTTTCTTAGCTGTATAAGCTGCTCTTTGGCCTGTTGAAATGAGCTTGAGTCAACTTTCAGCTCTACTTTTGTCGGCAGAAATTCGATCTCACTGAAAACTCTCACGATACGATCAAAGAATGGCGGATGTGTTCGGAAGAAGCTGGCGGATTTGATATAACCTTTCTCGCTTGCCATCTTGTCAAAGAATGTGATGAATCCTCTTGGGTCATAGCCGGCGCGCCAAGCATACTGCACACCAAGCTGATCCGCTTCCATCTCATATTCTCGACTCACACCTAACAAAGAGAGTTCCAATACCATTCCCAATCCGAAAAAACCATACTGCAAGGCATAGTACATACCGATTCCTGCTACCCATCCGGTAAAAATCAAAGTGGCTATTTGAGCAGCTTGATAGATGATGCCGGCAATCGTAGCCCGCTTCATTAGCTTCGCTCCATGACGAGCAGCTATGGATGTAATCTTTTAGCTCTTTGCTCTCAATCTCCGGCGGCATTAATCCATTTGCTTTTAATTGTTGGGTAGCCTCTTCGCCAAGCTTGGTATCTTTCTCCTGTTCTTTGCTTATTTCTCGGATGCCAATATCTTCTGCATCACCATACTTGCACTGGGCACGTTTCTCTGTTATTTCACGTTGAATTTTGAGAATGCTACAATGGAGTGTTTGCCGTTGTTTCTCCATCTCTTTGGTCTCATGAGAAGAGCGTTTATTGAGTTCGGCAAGCTGCTTGCGAGCTTGATCGCGCTAACGCTTGAGTTGATCCTCTTGCTGCTTCAGTCGTTTCTTCTCCTGCTCTTTCTCTTTTTCCAAACGCTCTTTTAAGTCGCTAACATCTTTTACAGAAAACCTCACTGTAGGTGAGAGTTCAAGCAACTCCAAATAAGGCTTCTTTACTATCTCTGCAAGCGAAGTAGATGGAGGGGATGCTAAAACGGAGACGTATCCACTCAACCAAACAAGCATTATTGATAGAAATGAAGCAAGAGTCTTTTTCAACATAGATCACCTTACAAGAGTCAGCCCATTACGATGCAACAGATATGCCGAGGTAACTGATGTGGAATAAACCGTGAGAGAAAGTATTCATCCAGGTAGTGTGAGGATCTTTCCATATTACTGAGAAAAATTCCCCCCTGATTGTAGAATGAAGCGGCATTCGCTGATGAGAAGTCTTAAACCAATCTGCTGCCGAATCAGCAAAAGTGAGCAATCAACTTCATTGAGAAATCTTTTAATGGTGTTTTCTTCAAGCAGTCTGTTATGGCTGCTTAATACTAATAATTCGCAGCCCTCTTTTTTCACTGCGTTAATCAGGCTCAGAATATCAGTACTTTCTAGCCGCTGATAGCTGGCCTGCATTCCTAATATCTGTACAAGATGCTGCCGTTTGTTTGCGCTCGCAGTCTCTGCCATAGTGATTACAAGAAGACTGCTCTCTGCTTTTACAAATCGCATGGCAATGGACACTGCTTGTTTGGCATTGACAGATCCATCATATAAAACCACTACCTGATGATTGGATGGAGTGCCAGGCCGAGCTAGCAATACTGCGTTAGGAGCGCTTGTCGCGACTGCCAGCGCAGTAGAGCCAAGTTTTGCATGTCGTGTATGAGCCCAACTCACTTTACCCATAGTAAGCAGATCGGCATCCGTTGCCGCTGTCAGGATTTCTGCTGCAACTCGACCCCGCACGACGCGAAATGACACAATTTATCGAGTGCTAAAAGCACTGGCAGAAGGCAGCGGCATCCGAGCAACAGCAAGGATCTTTGACATCGATAAGAAAACAGTTGAACGCATTTTGGAACAAGCGGGCAAGCACTGTCAGCAAGTTAGTGAGCTATTGATTACAGACTATCATATGGAAGAATGTCAGTTAGATGAACTGCGGGCTTTTGTGAAAAAATGGAAACGTGCCTTACGGCCGCAGAAAAATTAAGTGCCATTTATGGAGATCAATGGGTATGGGTTGGTTTTGAGCCTCGTAACAAGATTGTTGTTTTTTTCGTGGTAGGACGCCATATTCAGGCTAATGCTGACAAACTTGTGACTGGTATTGCACAGCATTCAGATGGCCATATCCAATTCTTTACTTCTGATGAATTGGATCATTACGATGATGCTTTGTTAAAAGTCTATGGCATCAAACAAGAGTTTCATCGCACGGCTAAGCCTGGACGACCGCGCAAATCTATACTGAAAATTCCTAAAGGGCTGCTCTATGCTCAAGTAGTAAAGCGTCGAGAGCGTGGCCGAGTAGTTGAGATTACTACTCGTGTGGTATTTGGCTCAAAAAGAGCTGCAGCCAAACATTTACGGCCTTCTCCAGTAAGCCGTCACATTAATACCGGTTTTGTCGAGCGTAACAATTTAACTATGCGCCATCACAACCGCAGACTGGTAAGAAAGACTATTGCATTTTCAAAGAAGCGTAAGCGATTGATATTACAACTTCATCTGGCATTTGCTTATTACCACTTCGTTAAGCCTCATCTTAGCTTAAGAATTAAGCGTAGTGGCAGAATGAAAAAATACCACAATCGCACTCCAGCTATGGCTGCTGGCTTTACGGATCACATCTGGTCTATAAGAAAACTATTTTCTAGAGCGGTTTTCCAGTGCCCTTGACTGTTCTGTGCATTGTTTACTGCATATGTATGAAACGCACCCACTAAGGATTTATCTGGTATCAGCTTTGTACTTGGAGTAAAAGAAGAGACTGTGCTGGAATGGTTGCGTAGAGCATCAGCCAAAGGAGCGGAGATTAATGCGGCATTGATAAAAGAATTGTCGGTTGAACAAATCCAACTTGATGAGATGTGGAGTTTTATTCGGCGCAAGCATTCAGAAGAGATAGATGATTATGGTGAAAGCACTCAAGAAAGTGAAGATGGTCGTCAATGGGTATGGCTCTCTTATGCCCCACAATACCGACTGATTTTATCTGCTTATGTTGGGCCAAGAACCTATGAAAGTGCATTAAAGCTTATAGAGATGACGGCTGCGGTAGTTAAATGTTCCACATTATTCATTGCTATTACATAATATTGAGGGGCATATCCTTTGCGCGCTAGCTACTTAGCAATGGAGAATCTAACCGGCAAGAATTATTGGTTGACAATTGTAAAACTACTGCTCTAATAACTATATTTATGAATATAAGCGCTAAACTATATAGGGCTTTGATCCGTGATGACTTTCTACCCGATGGATAAAAGGGGGCTATTTAGATGCGCCTAATGAAAATCACTACTATTCTTGTTTTGGTTACCAATCTTGCACTAACAGCTTTTGCTCAACAGCCGCGACAAACTACGGGATTGAAAGATCCACCTTGGCTGGAGGAGGAACGAGATAAGCGCATTGTTTATACCGCTCCAGGTATGGGTCAGGTTAATGTACAAAAAGATGTGACCTACAAATGTGTTGAGAACACCGAACTGAAGATGGATGTCTATTTTCCACCTGGCCTTAGTAGAGGCGAGCAGCGCCCTGTAGTCATCTTCATCCACGGCGGTTCGCTTCCATCAAACTTGCTAACCCAACCCAAAGAGTGGGGTGAGTTTCGCTCGTTTGGAGAACTGATGGCGGTATCGGGATTTGTTGCGGTTACCTTCAACCACCGCTTTTACAACAGCCTGAATAGCCTGCCCGATTCGCAAAGTGATCTATTAGCTCTCATTGATTATCTTCGCAGCCATGCAGATACTTTCCAAATTAATAAAGATTGTATTACTTTGTGGACCTTTTCTGGCGGTGGACTGCTGCTAACTCAGGCTATGCGGGAATCTCCGCCCTACATACGAGCCCTAGTAGCCTATTACACAACACTTGATCTTAAATTCATCGAAAAAGCGAGACCAGGTACAATCGCTGAAAACGTTATGCGTGAATTCTCACCATTAAATCTATTAGAAGATCGAGGCAAAGCGATTCCACCTATCTTTGTAGTAAGAGCAGGTCTAGACCGTCCAGAAACCAATGCTGTGATCGATCAATTCCTTCAACTGGCAATTATCAAGAATGTTAACATCGATTTTAGTAATCACATGGATGGACACCACGGTTTCGACATCTTAGATAATAATGACCGTTCCCGCCATATCATTCAACGTACAGTGGAGTTCATTCGGGCATATAATCAAGAATAAAGGAGCGCGACATCTCATCATAAGATGAAAAAAGTTCAAGACATTATGACTAGGGATGTAAAATCCTGTCGGCTCGAGACTAACTTGGCCGAAGCAGCGGCATTAATGCGGGAAACAATTGCGGCATACTGCCAGTAATAGATAACGAAGGAAGAGTATCTGGGGTCATCACGGATCGAGATATTCAGTATTGCCGTTGGCACAAGAGGTAAACTGGCTTGGGAGATTTCGATTGGCGATGTTATTTCCAGCGAAGTTTATACCTGCCTGCCCGATGATGATATTAAGGAAGCGATTGAGATAATGCGCTACGCCAAGATACATCGTCTTCCCGTAGTCAATCGCGATAGAAAGCTCCAGGGAATCCTTTCCATCAATGATATCGCATTACGAGCCGAGGAGGGTAAAGGCAAAGAGATTCCCAACATCTCCTATAACGATGTTGCCATCACATTCAAAGCTGTTTGTGAACACCGCTTACCACAAGTTGAACCAATTGAAGAGAAGGTATTGAGAGTCTCTGCTGTTAGCAATTAAGATTCCGATCAGCCAACAGGCTCAGCGGATTTATCATTGCTGAGCCCGTCTGGCTTTAACGTGATTAACTGTAAGCCGATCTCAACACCCCACGAAAGTGGTAGCACATTGCCGCTAACTGAATCGCACACAAAAATTGTTCATGGTGTTGAGTAAAGACATGGCGTATGTACCCCATTGAAGATAAAGATAATTTTAGCATGTCACCTTTTCTTTAGGTTATCTGCTGATATCGATTCTCTATACTTTCTTCACAAAAACTTCTATTAAACCAAAAGAGAAAGCTTTTAATATTGGTACAGCTATTGCGTCTACTATGCTATATCCTCGATCAAAATGGCTTGTGGAAATGATAGGTCCCAACGCAAGTCAATATCGATGGATTGAAAGGAGGGTAACTATATGTTCAAACACTTACTCTTCCTATTATTGTTAATGGTTGTTATCTTCAGTGTAGGAGATGCTCATACCCCAAGAGAGTTAGTAAAGTTTACTACCGTTAGAAATTTTGTGCTTGAGCCTTACTCAACAACAGTTCTTCCTGCAGGTCAGTACATCATTAGGGAGGTGGATATGGAAACTCCATATCTTCTTGTTCTTGAAACAAAAGATAGAGAGTTCCTTGCAATTCTCAATGTTATACCTCTCTATCAAACTTCAAAGAAGGCTATGAAGCAAAGCAGAGCAGAGTTTGTCTGGGATTTTGAGACTTCGTTTTACCCTGTAATGAAGAAGATCTATTTGCCCAACGGTGAGGGCTTTGAGATTCTCAGGGTGGGCTACAATGAGAAGAGTGGAAAGTTTGTTCATACTTCTCATCACAGATTGTGATTTTCTGAAGATTGGCAACCTGACCAGGGAGCTGGAGGTGAACACTACTATCACCTCCAGATCTTTTATCGATCTGTTTATAGTAGAGATTATTGAAGATATTCTCAGGAGCAAGAAACAATGTAACGGTCACTAAAGGAAACCTTGTTTGGCTGCACTAGCAGCATCACTGAGCGCGTTTTGAAGCCAGTGACAAGCAGCGTTGAGCGAGGCTAAGTCAGTAAATACAGGAAAATTTGTTATTGCTCCAATTGCCACAACAATGCGACTAAATGGTAAAGGGTTGCGTGCTGCATCCCATTTATGAGTCTCAATAATCGCTGGGCGACAATCTGCGCCTATTGCAGCCAGTGGTACACCAGTCGCAGATGCCAGCGCAACTGCACCAACTTTAGCAACACGCGCTGGACCACCACCGTCTGGTGTAATCACAACGGTTGAGCCATTCTCTAGCTCGTGTGCAAGTTGATCAAGTGCTAACCATCCCCCTGCCCTGCTACCCCCTCGCACCACACGCAAGTGGAGTAGATGGCATAGAATTGTGAGAAGATCACCTCTGGGATCTAATGTGATCATAATTGTGATAGGTGATGAAGGTTTACCTGCTGCCAAAGCAACGAGTAATGATGGCATGCAACCATGCCATATTGCTAACACACAAGGTGTTGGCAAATGTGACCAGTTTTTTTCCCCTACATCAATAAATCTAACTGTGAGCATAACCAATCTCGCATATATAAAGAGACAGAATGCTCCTAAGGCGATTAAGATGTGATAGGTGATAGGAAAATATCTGCGTGCTACTGTGAGTATCCTGTCTATTGTCCGAGTAAGTAGATTACGCCCTTGTTCAGGATCAATAGATTCTGCCATTGCAGAAGATTGTGCAACCGAAACTTCTATGTTTGCAAGATGGTGCTCAGCCTCTTCAAAACTCCCTTTCACGTTACCTGATTCGAGATATAATTCATTGTTATGAGTAGTGACCTTCATAAATTTCGCTCACGCCGTATCGGACTAGCTCTCAGTGGTGGTTCAGTACGCGGCCTAGCTCACATTGGCGTAATAAAAGCATTGACTCAAGCAGGCATTAAACCTTCTGTTGTAGCAGGCACAAGCGTAGGCAGCATCATTAGCGCAGCGCTGGCAGCCAGCTTAGGATGGCGCGAACTGGCTGAAATGGCGCAATCGGTCTTTTGGCCAAGACTTTTACATGGCGCTATGTTGGAGCGTTGTAGTTCGATTTACATAATGGATCAACTGTTTCTTTGCGATTGTATGAGCCTGCCAGATCTCTTGTTTAGGTATACGCAAGGCATATCTGAGACTAAAGCTATCTTGCCACCACCCAGAGATATATCGATCGAAAAGCTCTTGAAAAGGCTTGGCTGCCCAGGTGGCCACATGCACACCATTGGTAATCGAATCTATATTGTAATGAGCAAACATCAGCCTTGCTACTTCACCATGTTTTTTGGCAACACCATTTATATAACGGCTGAAATTGAGTGGAAGAAAGGTCATATTAAGTAATCCTTCGCAACAAAAAATATCATTTTTAGTAAATATCTCATATTTTCCTAGTACTCTTTCAACCAATGCTAATGGAAACCGATCGTGTCCGGCAGGTACAGGAGTGTGAGTTGTGAAGATACACCTGCTTCTCACAGCATTAACATTCTCATCAGTAATTGAGTTTCGTCCAGCTTTTTTCATCTCTTCATCGAGCAGTTCTAACACGAGCAAACTAGCATGGCCTTCATTCATATGGTAACGTTTTATACCTCGATATTTGAGTGCACATAACATCCTTATTCCACCTATTCCTAATATGGCTTCTTGACAGAGTCGATATTTCTCATCACCACCATAGAGAGAATCAGTCAATGCCCTATCCCATTCGCTATTCTCCTCAAGATTGGAGTCTAGAAAGTAGACAGGTACCTCAAAGCCACTTACACCAACTACATTATATTGCCAACAACGCAAGTAGACAGTTCGCTCTTCTAAAATTATGCAAACTCGTTCAGGCAATTCCTGCAAGAAATCATTCACCACCCATTCTACTGGCTCTTCAAATTGCTCACCATTAGCTGTGAGTCGCTGATAAAAGTAACCCTTGCGATGTAGTAGTGTTACTGCAAGCATAGGTATGCGAAGATCTGCGGCGGAACGTATAGTGTCTCCTGCTAACATACCCAGGCCACCACTGTAGGTAGGCATATCTGTTTCTAACCCGATTTCCATAGAAAAATAGGTGATTGTTCTCTCGTTGTTCATATAACCACTCGTCATT
>JBFLVQ010000153.1:0-15308 GCA_040758525.1 Acidobacteriota bacterium | reverse complement strand
TTCTGTGATCATTTCTGTGACTAAATAGCGTCTTTATTATAGAATTCGGATGTAAAACAGAAGCTAAAATAGGCTGCTAAATTTTTTAATTTCGAGTCATAATATGAAAAAGACCGAGCTTATTCCTAAATGGCTACTGGTAACTGGCCTGCTAGGCTTGGCGCTCTATTTTGCGCTATATAGTCGCGCCTATCCTACTACCGATTTCCCTTTTACATTAGGTAAAGATGAGATTCGCGCCCGCGCTCGCACTTTTATTGAGGGAAACGGTTACCAAACCCAAGGCATGTTCTCTACTCTGCTATCAACTTATGATGACACACTACCAATTCTTGAACAGCAGCTTGGTCGAACAGAGATGCATCGACGCTTGCGCGAGGGTGAAATAGCGCTACCTTCCTGGCGAGTAAGATATCTACAAAACTTACCTGGCAATCGGCCACAGGAGAGATTTAATCTACTGCTTAGTTCAACAGGAGAATTAATCTCATTTGATCGTGAGATACCTGCTGATTGGGAGGAGAAGAATCAAGTTGATGCAACTCGCGCCGAGCAGATTGTCAGAGATTACTCAAAACAGATCGGACTATTAGATCTAGATAAATACAGACTTGTCGAATCAGCGACCAATAAACTGGCAAACCGTATCGAGCACCATTTCAAATGGACTAAAGATACAGATATTGCGGATGTCACAGCAACTGTAAAGGCAACCATTGCTGGAGACAGGATTCGACAATTCTCACGTACGCTGGATCTATCAGATAAAGCCAAAGCAGTGCTTTCCGACAATTCTGCAGCATCGAGCCTCTACGGCATTCTACGCTACCTTGCGATTGTGCTTTTAATGCTATTGTCGGCAGGAGTCTTTTTGAAGCGCTATCATGATGGCGAGGTTGGTATCCATACAGCCGGGCTTATTTTCCTGATCTGTACACTAGCCGGACTTATTGCCGTCGGCAATAACATAGTAAAGTATGGTTCCAATATCAACTTTGGTGGCGGTTTTAGTTATGTTGGTAACCTGGCGATCGCTTCACTTTTTGTATTTCTCTTCAATATTGGCACCGGCTTGTTATTACCGTCATTTTTTGGTTGGGCGGTAGGAGAAGCAGAAGTTCGTGAACGTTGGTTGCCGCTGCATTTAGAAGCGGTAGATGCTATTTTGCACCGAAAATTTTTCACTATGCCAGTAGCTCAGGCACTCTTTCGTGGATATGCGTTAAGTGCATTGCTACTTGGCTTCAGCATAGTTGTTACCGCCATTAGTAGGAAGACAGATATCGCTTGGAGTACGGAAGCTTTATCAAGCTTTCTCAGTTTTTTAGAACCTATTACGGATGGAATCTTAAATGCACTTTCCGTAAGGGTTTTCTTAACCCTTTTTCTCATTACTTGGCTGCGTAGATATGTTAAACGCACCTTTATTGCCATTGGTATTGCGGCAATATTTTCCGGACTCTTTTTACCCATCGGTTCATTGCCGATATTTTTTGCTGCCACCTATTTATCAGGATTTTTATATGGATTGGCATTTGTGCGTTATGGATTACTTACAGTAATGGCAGCAAGCTTCTTTTATGAGATCATACAATCAGCAATGCCAATGCTGTTGATGGAAAACTTTGGCTTCCGTATTCAAGGAGGAATCGCTGTTCTCTTCGGCTTATTGCCGCTAGTTGTCGCAGCCATTGCTGCCGTTCGCAGAGAGGAGTTTGAATTTCAAGGTAGTCAACTACCATCCCACGTACGCCGTATCTCCGAGCGTGCACGTATGACTAGGGAGCTTGAGATTGCCCGTGAAGTCCAATTAGACCTCTTGCCACGCACTGATCCTAAAATAGCTGGATTCGATATTGCTGGTATCTGTATACCAGCGCTGGAAGTGGGTGGAGACTACTTCGATTATGTACCATTAGTGGATGGAAAACTTGGTATTGCGATTGGCGATGTGTCTGGCAAAGGTGTTCCTGCTTCGATATATATGACACTTACCAAAGGCATTCTGCAATCTCACGCAAAGATGGTTAGCGATCCTAAAGATGTGCTTTGTCAGGTAAACACATTAGTCCATCAAATGATCAAGCCAGGGAATTTTGTCTCCATGATCTATGGAGTGATTGATCCGGAGAGTTGCACACTAATCTATGTGCGAGCCGGACATACACCAGCAATGCTGTTACGCGCTGCCAATGGCACAGGCGATTATCTTAAACCTAGTGGAATGGCACTAGGTCTTGATAGAGGGCGCGTCTTTTCCAAGACTTTAGAGATTCAAGAACTCGATCTACGTTCTGGTGATCTACTTGTGCTCTACACAGATGGATTCACAGAAGCAATGAATGAGCGGCGGGAAGAATTTGGCGAAGAGCGATTTCTCAATCTATTTTCATCTTTCCGTAATGGATATAGATCTCGTGAGATTATTGAGATAGTATGTGAAGAGGTGCGCCGCTTTGTTGGTCATCACCCTCAGCATGACGATATGACAATGGTTGTGATTCGTGTGCTTTAAATTTAATTTGAGATTTTGAATTTTGCCTTTAGTTTGCACTAAGATTGACAGCGGCGGCGCTACGTGGTAATTTCGCGCTGATAGAATCCTCTTAGAAAGATAGATGGGAAACGACCAATGACGAACGGATTTCAGATTGAGAAGCGAGATGCAGGCGAATTGACGATACTATATTTGAAAGGATTTCTTGACGCACACACAACACCAATTTTTGAAGCCGAGATGGAGAAACTGGTCAGTATCGGTCGTTGCAAGATTGTTGTAAATTTTAAAGATCTCACCTATATCGCCAGCAGTGGATTAGGGGTCTTTATGGGTTTTATTGAAGATGTTCGAGAAAAAGGCGGGGATATTAAGCTCTCGAATATGTCACAGAAGATCTATCACGTTTTTGAGATAGTGGGTTTTCCTTCACTTTATGATATATTGGCAGATGAGTCGGCCTGTATCGCAAAGTTTGAAGAAGCCCGCGCTGACGTATAATGACAAATTCATCTAACAGTGCATTAGAAAAGTTTTTCGAAATACGCGTCCCGAGCGCAACTGATAATCTAGAAATTATCAGAGATTTTGTCACCCGGGTGGCGCGCAAAGCCCGCTTCACGGAAGAGGATCTTAACAAGCTAGAACTTGCTGTTGATGAAGCCTGTACAAATGTTATGGAGCATGCATATAGGCAGGATGAGACCAAGCAAGTGCGCGTAGAGATCGAATTTAATGATGAAAGATTCATCATAGATGTGTTGGATAATGGCATAACTCTGGATATAGACACACTGCCGCCTGCTCCAGATATTGGTGAGCTTATCATTAAGCGCGCACGTGGTGGATTGGGCCTACACCTAATACGTATGCTTATGGATGAAGTTGAATTTGAAAGCAAGCCTGGTGTCGGCAATCATGTCAGACTGGTTAAATATCTGACTTGCAAATAAGCTCGCTAAATCGTGGGATATAAATGGAGCAAGAACAGTCTCTGCGGCAAAGTAGCATCAGCAATAATGAAGCCGATAAACGGCTACTAGAGCTTCAATCACTGTTTGAACTAGGACAAACCCTCTCAGCTTCTCTCTCGCTAGATCACATACTGAAATCATTACTGCTGGCTTCAATGGGACGTTTTATGATCGGGCATGGCGCATTTCTGCTTCAGCGTACCCCTGGGCAGTTTGATGTTGTCGTTGCCAAGGGTCTGCCTGCTCATTTTCGTTCCTTAACAGTTGCAGAAGCGGATATCTCTGTTGTACCAGTCTTTTTTGGTAAAGATCAGTCAGGAGCACTGACGGCTTGGACAGCTCAACTTGCCACACTGGGATTGCAATCGGCTTTTCCCGTCTTAAATCGAAATAAGATACTTGGGCTGCTTGTGTTAGGTACACGTTTGGGAGGTCAACCGCTCGAAACAGAAGATAGACAATTTTTAACCTCGCTAGTCAATATTGCTGCCTCGGCAATTGAAAATGCTGTCGTATATGAAGAGTTGCGTACTGTCAATACCCATCTCGATCAAAAGATTCAGCAGCTTAATACGCTATTTGATATTAGTCGCGGTCTTAGCTCTACGCTTGATGCCAATCGAGTAATAAAGTTGATGGGATTTGCCTTAATGGGTCAAATGATGATCCATCGTTATATCTTCTTTCTACACCGTGAGGATGAACGGGGAATCTATGAAGCCAAGGGTATCTCATCAGGCTTTCGTGAACAATTGTTGCACGAGAATATTCAAGAACAGATAGCAATACTGAAAGAACCTGCTTTTATTAGTGAGTTGCCAGACTCTCAGCTGAAAGGGATACTTAATGAAGCCGGGTTTAGTGCGATTGTGCCATTGCGTAGCCAAGATGTAACTCAAGGTTTGGTTGCGCTTGGTAATCGCGCCAATGGTCCATTATCCAAAGATGATATTGAATTTGCGGCGACACTTGCCGCTCAGGCATTGATCTCGGTTGAGAATGCCTGGTTAGTCGAAGATAGAATAGAGAAGCGCAAGCTTGAAGAAGAACTAATGCTGGCGCGTCAGATTCAACAGCGACTCTTTCCTAGAGAATTACCATCGATCACGGGTTATCAATTAGCTGTGCGTAATACTCCAACATATAGTGTGGGAGGCGATTATTATGATGCATTTTTGCTTGATGAACATCGTGTATTGATAGCAATAGCCGATGTTTCTGGAAAAGGGATTCCTGCCGCACTGCTTATGTCTAATGTACAGGCGAGTCTGCGAGCACTTATGCATGCTCAAGCAAACTTGCGAGAAGTTGCCAAGAAGATGAACGAATTGATCTATAAATCAACAGACCTGCATAAATACTGCACATTCTTCTATGGCATACTGGATATGCGTGATCATACCTTTACCTATGTTAACGCAGGTCACAACCCTCCTTACCTACTCCGTACACATTCAGATAAAGGCTTCTCTTGCGAGGAACGACTTTCTGCTGGTGGTCTGCCGATTGGATTAATGAGTATCGCTAAATATGAGGATGCTTCTATTACATTATTTCCTGGAGATACATTGGTACTCTATACGGATGGTGTAACGGAAGCAGCCAATTTGACCGGAGAAGAGTTTGATGAACCACGCCTACAAGCGGCCCTTTTAGAATCTGCTGCAGCATCTGCAGAAGATATACTGGAGCGTATTGCACAAGATGTTACGCTATTTAGCACTGGCACTCCCCAAGGTGATGATATCACGCTGGTCATCTGTAAACGAATTGGTGAATAAAAGTCTCGCTATCCCAGCCCTACTCCTTAAAAAGCTGACTTAAAAGGATCGTCAGATTTCACATCCTGCTGCTATTGACAGCCTCAACTACAGAGGAAATAATTAAATGAATAGGTATTTAAAGTGTGGATCAATATTAGCTTGCTTGCAGTTCTTTCCTTCCTAAAAGTTATCTCACCTTGAGGATGGTCCTATGGACATTAAGTCTGATGTGCGTTTACAAAGATTAGTGTTAGTTTGGGCGCTGTTACTGGTTTTGGGTAACCTAGATGCTCACGCGCAACAGGTAATATTGCAGAGCGGCGACGGTCGTCAGGTCCAATTATTGAGGGAGCTACGTTCTGAAGATCGTCGTGTGCGCCGCCGTGCTGCTGAGGAGTTGGGGCGTATAGGTGGTGACCAAGCCGTGACAGCACTGATTAATGCATTGCGTGACCAGGATCAATTTGTTAGTGCCGCGGCAGGACTTGCTCTAGGAGAGATCAAAGATAAACGTGCGGTTGAACCGCTTATCGTAAATCTACGCGACGTCAATCCAGAGGTACGTGGGGCAGCAGCCGTAGCACTAGGCCGTATTGGCGATATACGTGCCGTCGAACCGTTACTGACAATGCTTTCGGATGCCGAGGTCTATCCACGTGCTTCTGCTGCAGTGGCGCTAGGCCGTATTGGTGATGTACGCGCAGCCTCCAAGATTGCTACGCTATTGCGCCAGGATGTCGATGCACAAGTTCGCACTTCAGCCGCCGAGGCGCTTGGCCATTTTGGCGACATACAGGAGACAGAATCACTTATTGCTGCGCTCAAAGACCGTAATAACTATGTACGCACCGCCGCTGCTGCTGCATTGGGTCAATTGAGTAGTAATCGTGCAACCTTACCACTTATTGAGGCATTAAGAGATAGTGATCGATTGGTACGTTCAGCGGCTGCAGAAGCGCTTGGTCGTAGCAGTGATGTACGCGCAGTACGTCCACTTATCGAAGCGATGAGCGATGCCGATCAATTTGTACGCACCAATGCCGCCTATGCTCTGGGTAGACTGGGCGACCGTCAAGCCGTCGAGCCATTGATGGATGCTGTGCATCTTGATGATGCACGTATTAAAAGCCGTGCAATCGATTCATTAGGAGCGATTGGCGATCCGCGCGCAGTGCCTGTATTGATCGATGCGCTCAATGATAAAGATCGCTTTACACGTGGTAATGCCGCCACTTCACTTGGTAAGATTGGCGACCGTCGTGCAGTTGAGCCGCTTATACAGATCCTATCTGAGACCGATAGCTATCTACGGCGTGCGGCTGCCGATGCGCTTGGACGATTAGGTGATGTACGTGCATTCGAGCCTTTGGCTAATTTGCTTAAGACTGATCAAGAACAGAATGTACGTGCTACTAGTATTGCTGCATTGGCAAAGCTGGATGGTACACGTGCGCTGGTCGTATTGGTAGATGCACTCAAGGAGAAATCGCCGGATGTACGCAATAGCGCGGCTATCGCGCTGGGCCAGTTGCAACAACAGCCAGAGGTTTTTAGCGCATTGCTAGAATTTGTTGCAAAAGCCGATCTTGCCCGGGTTGCAGAATTACGACCACCGCTTGCGCTCTTTTTCAAAGAGGCCGGTTCTGCTGCTACTACTCAATTGCAACAAGCGCTCTCTGATCCTGATGCACGTCGTCGCCGATCCGCACTGATGCTGAGCGCAATTTTGGCACAACAGGGATCTTTTGAGCAGATCCTTGCAGCATTGAAAGACAATGATAATGCAATGCGTGCGCTTGCTATCCAGTTGTTAGGTGGTACACGTGACTCCAGAGCAATTGCACCAATACGCCAGGCACTTAACGATACAGATAGTGAGGTGCGAGCACGCGCTGCTGCAACACTCTCATTATTGGGTGTACCGAAATACGATCTACCTAATCTTGCTCGTAATGACCGCCGTGCCTTACCATCCTTACCGACACGCGGACGCGAGTCAGAAGCTGGGCTGATTGCCGCGCATGTCTCTGCTAATACTTTGAAGACACGGCCACCACGGCCACAACCAGAGTCTTCATCATCTGAGACTGTTGCGCTAGCAAATAGATCTAAGGAGATACCATCTGCGCCAACACAATCAAAGACACAGATCGCATCCACTCCCTCACCTACTACTGGGAGACGTGTGCCGGAAACAGATACTCAACCCAATGGACCTTTGCCGACACGAGATAAGACAACCAATGATAGTGTCGCGGTGAATTCGGGACGCAGTGCTGTACCAGCCCCACCTACAATTAATATTCCTTCGGTAGCACGGTCTGAGAACACCATACCTACATCTGAGACACCCAAAATCGAACTACCGAAGCGAGAAACGATTCGGCCACCGGTACCTAAGCTCACTATCTTAGCAGAGAATGAAGCTACGATTATTAATCTATTACAGCGTATCTTTACCGCACAACAGCAGTACCGACGTAGCAATGCCAATGCCAATTTTGCTACCTTGAATGAATTAGCAAACAAAAGTCTTATCGAAGCTATTATCAGTGAAGGGGAACAACATGGTTACGAACTGACACTCTATATAAGCCAAGCAACCGCAAAGCGCCCAGCAAAATTCTTTATTATTGCCGCACCGGTCAGTTATGGACGCAGCGGGGAGAGATCTTTCTTTATTGACGAGACGGGCGTATTGCGCAGTAACCGCGCTAATACAGCCGTGCAGATCGGACAGGTTTATGGTAGTTGGAACCCTATTGAGAATTGAAAATAGCGATGTGTGTCTACATCGCGGACTAGTATTGGCATTAATGCTGCTATTACTATTACCGGCGGGAGTATTTGCGCAGCGCAAACGTGTACAGAAAGGCAAGCCAAAACCAGCGCCGCAGGCCAATACACAATCATCTACACCAGCTCCTCTATCTGCTACGGAAAAGTTTGAACAACTAGTAACAAAATTTAATTCTGCGGCAGAGAACGATAGGGCTGAAGCGATCATGGCAATGGCGGATTCTGGCAATGTACGTGCTAGCGAATTCCTTTTGCGTGCGCTTGAAGATGAACATTGGGTAGTGCGTGGCCGTGCCGCACAACTCGTGCCATATCTGTTTTCCCCACCTCGCAATATACTAGTTGCTCCATTGCATAAAGCCACTGCTGACCGGCACTGGTTTGTGCGTGGCAGTGCGGCATTAGCGCTGGCAGCAATCTTTGCTGCGCGACATAGCGAGGAGAGCACAATTGTGCAGGACAGTTTTACCCTGTTAACACAATTACGCATTGATCCAGAGCCATTTGTGCGACGTCAGGCAGTCTATGCACTGGCGGCGAGTAATGATCAACGTGTTGTGGAATACCTTACACCTCTGCTCACTGATGAAGATATGCAGGTGCGTTGGGAGACAGCAGTAGCATTAGCAATATTGGGTGATCGACGTGCAATCGGACCATTGCAGGCAGCGCGTCAGCTTTTGGGTAAGGATTCTCGTCCTATCGCAGTGGCGCTTTACCGGTTTGGTGAACAGGAATCATTTCAAGAATTGGTTACTGCAATTGATGAGGTCGATGCACTTTTGCGGCGACGTTTAATACAACTACTATGTAGATCTGGCGATCCACGCTCGTGTGAGCCAATCATTGGTCTATTGAAACTTGATGATACAGAGATTCAACATTGGGCTATCACTGCATTAGGCAAGCTAAAGGATCGACGCGCCGTCGAGCCGTTATTAGAGTTACTCAAGCAAGACAACCGCGATCTGCAACTTGCTGCTGTTACGGCATTAGCACAGATAGGGGAGCAGCAGGCGCTGGCGCCACTTGTTGAGCGTTTATTGACAACACGAGATCGGGTCATGGGTGAGACACTGATGCGTGCTATCACTGCATTTGAACGGCCAGAGACAATCGATTATCTTTTCCGTGTTCGCAATCAAGCACAGCCAATCATTGATCTGCTACTTAGTCAGATGGGTGTGACTATTGATAAGCTTTCACAAACAGTAAAAAATAGCAAAAATCCTTCTTGGCAGCGTCCACGTGATGCTACACGTTGGCTAGCTGCGCTTGGTACACAATCGAGTTTGGAACCACTTGTTGCTGCCCTAGAGCATTCGGATGCAGAGGTACGTGCTGAAGCAGCACGTGCATTATCCAGGCTTGGTGACCGTGCGGCAATTGAGCCACTTTTATCATTACTCGATGATCCTGTCCCGGCTGTCTATACTGCCGCCGCAGAAACATTAAAGACACTAGGAGTAAATGGCGAAAATTTGGTTACACGTCTGCGGGCACCAGAATGGCGAGTACGTGCTGATGCAGCAAATCTTGCTGGACGTATGGATCTTAAGGAGTTGGTCCCGACCCTGCTTACAACGCTACGTGATCCTGAAGCTGCGGTACGACTAGAAAGCACTAATGCGCTGGCACGTTTAAGAGATGTACGCGCGATTGATGGGTTGATTACCGCACTTGATGACGAGAATGCGCGTGTACGTGCTGCTGCTGCAGTTGCGCTTGGCCGCTTACGTGATAGTCGTGCCGCCATTGCACTGGTTAAGGTGCTCACCAGTTATGATGTTGCACAGGGTGCACTAGCTGCTGAATCGTTGATCAAGATGCAGGATACTAATGCGACTGCCACGCTTATTGATACATTGAAATCTCGCAACTGGCGAGCACGCGCGCAGTCTGCCCGAGTACTAGGCTACTTGCGCGAGCCTACTGCCGTGCCATCGCTTGTGCCATTGCTTGCCGATAAGGCGGCACCAGTGCGCTACTACACCAGACAGGCACTTGGACGTATGGGTGAAAGCGCGGTCGGACCGCTGATTGCCGCTCTAAAAAAAGATGAAGCTAATGCCACCCATTATGGCACAGCCCTAGCCGCGATCGGAGTACCGGCCATTGATGCAGTCTGTATGTTGATAAATGAACCTAGTGGGGTATTACGAATTACGGCAGCGACTGTGTTATCTGAGATTGGCGATGAACGTGCTGTTGAACCATTGATTGCTGCGCTTGATGATGACCGTTATGTTGTACGTGATAGCGTCTCGAATGCGTTAGGTCGCCTAGGTCGTCCGGCTTTAACACCATTGCTAGAGATCCTCAAGACAAAGAAACTTCCTAGACGGCGCGCTGCTGCCGCAATGGCTGTTAAACTGCTAGGTGAGCGCGAGGCTGTGCCAGTATTGCTTGAATTGCTTACTGACAAGGATGATCAAGTGCGCGCTACGGCTGCTGATGCGCTTGCATCATTAGCTGATGTCAGTGCATTGCCGCTACTGGAAGAGGTTGCCAAACATGATCGTGTTGATACCGTACGTGCTGCAGCGCGTGCGGCTGCTAATCAAATTCAACTGCGTGGCAACAAATAATTCTTACTGCTGTTTTGCCTTCCCAAACCCCTTATGGACCATAATTCTAGGTGGGCCCGGTTTATAACTTTCTGGATTATACCAGAGGTACTTTGCTCCATTGTAATAGAGAAACCCTGATTGTCCGCTAATGGTCTGTTCAATCACATCACCCCATAAGCGTGGCAGCTTATCTTCACCAATAGACTTGATGATATACTTGGGCGACTGTGCTCTTATCTTATCGCCAGCAGAATTGTTTAGTAGATAGGTTTGAGTAGCGTCAGCATCCCTCCAACCATTTGAACCATATCCATGGATAACTGCTAATAGAACATCTTTCTCATATACACGCACTCGTTGCCGCTTTACCTTTTCCACTTCCATTTCGGGATGGGCCATCACTTTTGTAACGGGTTTCGTTAGTAGAATAGGGTCCACCAGTATCCACCTAGCCAACATTTCATCGTTGAGCTCTTCTAGCCTTGCTGATACAGGTTTTATCACTACAGCGATATCTTGCGATAGATCTCCATTAAAGTCACCAACAAGGAAATAAGGATTACGCTTAGTCTCAATGGTTACTGCACCTTTGAATACTCGCTCAATAGCACTGTTGACTTCATCCGGTTTGGGGGGTGGAAGGTTTGCTAGATTGCTTGGTGTTGAAGTGTTAAGAGAGGGCTCCGGTTCAGGTGGTGGTGGCGCCTCTATCATCCTCTCGGGTGGTTTATTGGTACAACTAAGCAGAAAAATGCTCACTGCTACGATAAATAGCAGACAGACCAATTCAGATGGTTTGCTTAATGGTCTTAACATATTTAATCAAGCCAGACTTAGGATAGTTATGAAGCCAGAGGCTCGTCAAAATAGATCTGACGAGCCTCTGAGTACCTTGACTTTTTCACTCGCTCTCAAGCTGTGACTTTAGAGCGATTTCAGGAACTCAACAAGATCTGCCCTCTGAGAGGAAGATAGTGCGTTAAAGAAGTTCCTTGAGAAAGTTGCCTGTCCTGCGTGACGTTGAATAGCCTCAGCAAAAGTGAACGACTGCCCATCATGCATCAACAGGGGACGTGTGCGTACTCCCCATAGAGGAGGTGTACGTACCATATTTCTTGTTGCCTGGCCATCACTCTGAACAATTCCATCACCCGTACCAATGTCATGCAACAAAAAGTCACTGAATGGGTGAATGATCTTGTTACCCAGTGCTTGCGGCACCCTAAATGCCCCACCATTGATAAGAGTGCCTGTTGGGGCGGTGGTTATCGTCTGAACGTGGCAAATATTGCAAGCTCCTTGACGAAATAGAGCTTCACCGCGGGTGACGGCTGCTGTAATTGGACCACGGCCCGGCGCTCTGGTAGCTCTCATAAAATTGGCAAAGGCGAACACATCTTCGCCTTCATCCTCAGGATCAGCTACAGTATCAAAGTCAGCTACCGATCGTCCTAAAGAATTGTTCTCTACTAATCCATCAGTTCCATCAAATGGATTAGTTATGCCCATTTCATTGAGGTATGCATCGCCGGAGAATGAGACCAAGCTGGCATGCTGGTTTTTCCAGCCAAAGCGTCCTATACGGAGGTTTCCACTAGCTTCAATCACGGGGACATTGATAATGGTGCCCTGGAAGCCGGCTGGCTGGTTGTTACGAATGTTTGTAAGTGTGCTATTGGCAATGGCTTCGACAAAACCATCACCCAGGGTGTTGAGCGAGGCACGGAAAGTTCTAATGTTCTCGAGAGGAGCATTATCCAGACGCTCCTGTATGGCTGCAGCAATTGCCCGCAACTGGATCAATGACGAACCACCGGGAGGATTAACAAAAACGCCATTGGAGAGGTGCCCAGCTCTTAGTTCGTTGGTCTGGCTAATGGCACCGACATCCGGGCTATCATGACAGGAGACACAGCCCTTATCATTGTAGGTGGGTCCCAAACCATCATCAATGGTTTCCACCTCTGAAAATATAAATTTATTGTCTTCAAATGAACGATCCGGCACAGGTGGATTTGTGCATTCATCTGGCGGTGTACCTTTGGGACCAAGCCCATTGTGAAGGTCATCAGTCAAAGCATTCATATCAGTAGTAAGGGCTTCATTAGCAGATTGGCCCTCAACAGAACTTGTCAGCGCTATTGACAAAGCAAATGACACTACAAAAAGCAGCAAGACAGTCAGTTTCACATGCTTCATTGGTGAGTTTTCCTCCTTCTTCCTGCTAGAAAATTACCCTAGCGACGAGTTTTGAAACCACTCTAGCGGCACACTAAGCCGTAGAGAGAGCTCTCCCTGATTGCTTGATAATTGCCCACTTATTACCTTAAATCCTAGAACCCCTGAGTCGTTCGATTACCTGGAAATAACTAGCGGAGAATCTGGCTCAGCAGAACTAACCTGGTAGATCTAGGGAATTGTTGGTAAACCCTGCCAACCCTATTTCCACAGGTCTTTTTCGCTGTAAACTTTGCGATTGTTCATGTTAAACCAAGATCCAAGAAGCGCAGCGATAGTCTAATTCAGTTCAACCGGATAAGCAAGGAGAAAACGGAAGATTTCACCCTAATTGATATGGAAAAAGTCCGTTAGTTTACCATAGACCATCTACGATATGGAAAGAGCCTAAAAACCTTTTGGTTTCGCCTCTAACGGACCATTAGCACTTAGCCACGATTGCCAGCCGCCTTTTAATGCACGCACACGCTTAAAGCCTGCTGCTAAGATAGTCTGAGCGGCAAGTTTGCTTGTTTCTTCACTAGGACAAGCACAATAAGTAACAATCTCACGGTCACGAGGTAGATCCTTAAATGGAGACATCTTCAGACGGTGCTTAAGTCTCCTAAGTTTCATATGGGTCGCCCCTTTGATCTTACTATTAGCAGCAATGTACGCATCGGTTGCGCGCACATCTATTATCGTTACTAAATCATTTTTGGCCAATTTTGCTTTTAGTTCCTCAACTGTTATCAACTCGATCTGGGGAGGCGTGGGCTGGTCAGATTTAGTTTGGGCGAAAGCCGGTATAATACCCACTATGTTGGTGACCATTGCCAGACAGATCAAAAGGAATGCACACACCCCTGTCCCCCATTTCTTGAAGATCATTTGATCACCTCCTGAATGGATTAAGTGTGGAGCGCTATTTTAGCATATCTACAGATCGATTGACCCCGACTACCATACAAACGCGTTGTCAGCTACCGCAATTAGGTATTAAAGAGAACCTATTGCTTAACTGCAGCAAGAATGTATTCAGATAACAGACGGTCAGTCTGCTCATGCATTCCACGAGTATTAAAATATGTGCTTGTAATTACGACAACCAGGTCTAGCTCTGGAAATACGGCAACCTTGTTTCCTCCGTTGCCACTCATATAATAAGCGAGAAACTTCTTTTCTCCTAATTTAAATGCCTTCCGCCACCATAAGTATCCATACTCGGTCTCATCATCAATCTGAACATGAGGCTTACAAGAGGATTTCACCCAACTCTCTGAGATAATACGATTACCATTCCAGACTCCGCCATTAAGATACAACTGTCCTAGCTTTAATAGATCTCGGCTCTGTAATCCCAAACCACCGCCAGTCATAGCCAAGCCCAAGGGAGAGAATTGCCATTGTGGCTTCTCAATACCAAGTGGGACAAATAGGTTTTGGCTAGCGAATTCCGATACCGACATTTTTGTTGCTTTCTCCAATACCGCACCAAGCGTGGTCACACCAGCCGTGCAGTAGCTAAAACTACGTCCATAGGGGGAGTCTTTCGGTTTGCTGGTCCAAGCAGGGAATCCCCGAATTGGCAGATCTAAGGTAAACTTGACATAATCTTCAATTAAATACATCCGCTCTTCGTTTCCTTGGGAATAATCATTCCAGTCATTACACTCAAGCATTGAACTCATGGTTAGAAAATCTTCCACGGTAATTTCATTCTTGCGAGGATCAGGGTTTTGCAGCGGCTTTTTGTCTGAGAAGAATGGTAGTATAGGTGTGTTTACCCCTTCCAGCAATCTCTTATCTATCGCAATACCTATTAACATTCCAGTAATGGTTTTTGTTACAGAACGGGTATTCCTAATAGTCGTGGCATTGGAGCCATCAAAGTAGGCTTCATAAACCAATTTCCCCTGTCGAGCAATCAAGATACTGGTGATCTTTTTGAACTCTCCAGAGCGAATCGTGCCTTCCATAGATTGCAGTTGTGTTTGAGAAATTTTGACCGACTCAACACTTGTACTGGTCCAATCATTCTGGCTGGTCTCTGCCCCAGAAGACTCTTTCATATCTTGCAGAGAAAACATTAATGTAGATGTTTGTGAATAGATTAGTAGTAGGAAAAGACAAACAGACTTACGCAACATATTATAGATATCTCCTCAATATAAAAGCAATTTCTGAAAATATATTCTTCCATACGAAATTAATATTCTCTGGTTTCCCTAAAATACTATGTGTATATTTCCAAGAGATTTTCAGCAGAAAAGCTAGTCACGAATTGCAGATAAGAATAACTAATAAATTGAAGATAGATTGCGTATTAGGCAGCTAGATCTACTGCAAATCCGCAATCTATCTTTAGAGAATCTTGGGGGGAGCGCGAGGGGGAAAATAATCCCTCTTAATTTATGTTACTGCTGGCGAAGTCGGAAAAAGTATAAGAGAATAGGCCAAGCAAAACCAGCAAAATAGAGAGTAATAT
>JBFLVQ010000152.1:0-15380 GCA_040758525.1 Acidobacteriota bacterium | reverse complement strand
TGCTTATGCCTGTCTAGCTGAGACGCTAATACTCTGTCTGGAAGGCCGTTATGAATCCTTTACGCTAGGACGTGATATTAATCTGGAAGGCGTCAAGGAGATCTACAAAATGGGACTCAAACATGGCTTTAAGCTTGCCGCCATTCGTGGTCACAAAGGCGTCTTCACCGATCAAGAGATTGCCCTAGTGCGTGCACGCGCCGAAGAGGCACGTGCACGTATGGGACTACAAAAGGCAACCAGCGAAGTCCTAGAAGTAGCCAGCGAGGCTGAGAAGAAGAAACCCCGCACAAAAGCTACCAAACCACGCACCACTACCAAGGCCAAAAGTGCTACAACTGAGACTAAATCGGTACGGCCAGCTAAAGCGGCTGGCAATGGTGCAAAACCGAAACAGGCGCGTAAAGCCAAGGCTGCCGCTGCCGAAGCAGTTTCAGAAGTAGCCGCTATTGAAGCAGAAGCGGCCAGTGTGAACAAATAGATAGTAAGGCGGCTTCTGCTTAGCAGTGGAAACCGCCCTACAATATCCTGAATACTCTACCTTAGAAGATTATGCCAGCGTCAAAACGGTTAATATTGATTACCGGTGGGACAGGTTTTATTGGTCGCCGACTGGTAAAGAAGCTACTTGGACACAAACAGACAGAACTCTACTTGTTAGTGCGCAAGACCTCCTTCCCTAAGATCGAGAAACTTATCGGTTCACTGCTTGCTGAGATTCCTGATGCACATGAGCGTATACATGCAGTAGCCGGCGATATTACCAAGCCAAGCTTAATTGAAGATGTGCAAGCGGGTACTATGGTACAAAAGAAGATCAATGAGATCTTCCATCTTGCCGCACGCTACGAATTGGGCATCAGTAAAGACTCGGCTATGCTTGACAATGTCCAGGGCACGCTTAACATGCTAGATTTTGCCCGTGGCTGTGAGCGGCTACGGCGTATCCATTATATTAGTACGCTTGCGGTGGCAGGCGATTATAATGGCGTCTGGCGTGAGCCAATGCTAATAGAAGGACAGCAATTTGACAACCATTATGCCTATACCAAGTTTCTTGCTGAAGTAGAAGTACGTGAAGCTTGGGATGAGTTGCCGATCGCAATCTATCGGCCTGGTATTGTTGTAGGCGATTCTACTACTGGTGAAATGGACAAGATTGATGGCCCATACTATCTACTTGTACCATTCCTTAAGCTACAAGCACTAGCGCGTACAATATCGCCTATGATTCCTATCCTCTTTCCTATCGCTCCAGGTGGCGACCGTGTTAAATGTCATACTGTGCCAGTCGATTATGTAGTCAACTGTTTAGACCACATTAGCCGTAAGAAAGGCATTGAAAATACCATTTTCAGCCTTACTGATCCAGCCCCTCCCAGTATGCGTCAGTTTATTGAGATCTTCTGCGAACGAGCTGGTTGGATTAAACCTATCTTCAATTTGACTACGGATCCATTTGTATGGGCATTGCGTCTGCCTGGTATCAAACAATTGGCACATAATTTGGAGATGATAACCAGCGTGCCTATGGAAATGGTGCATTATACTGCCTATGCAACTAAGTATGATACTACCAACACAGAAAAGTTTCTCAAAGGCTCAGGTATTGCTTGCCCGCCACTTAAATCTTATGCTGGCAGGTTGCTTGCCTATGCGCGCAAGAATTTTGTCTGAATCAATTTACTGGAGTACTAAGATGACCCGACCAGAGAATCTCAGACTGGGACTGCTTGCTCTATTAATCACCTTTTTAACTGCCTGTGTCCAACCTACGGCGCAAACTTCATTACCATCAGCACAAGAGACTGAAGATCCTATTCAAGCCAAGATCAAAGATCGCGCTGATATGCTCTCACGTTCTGTGGCGCGCCAGAAAGAGCTTAAGGCAAAGGTGCCGGAGATGCCAGCGATTGAACTGTTCACACGTGAAACCAATGAAAGTCAAGTACTTGAGAAGTTAGGCAAACCTAGCCGTACCATTAAGACGAAAATGGAGAAGATAGAACAGCATGTGCTCTATTATGATAACTCCAAGATAGCGGTCTGGTGCTGGCGGGAACAGCCAGACAATGGGCAGTTCCAATATCGTGCAACGATGAGTATAAATCATGGCAAGTTTGATTTACCACTTCATAATGTCTTTACTGAAGAGGAGTTAAAGGATGTATTGAACCTTGCGCCAGAAAAGTAAGTTAAAGTTTGGAGAGAGAAAAAGAGAATGGTAGTATATACAATAATCCGGCCATTGTTTAATGGTGGGTGAGCTAGCGATTAGCCATCCTTGTCACCCTTGCCGGCGGTTGATCAAAACAGGCTATAATGTTCGAGCATAAAGGATGTTGTGATTTTCAAGATCGAACAGAGGTGGAGTATGATAGAGAAAATCTGCCGGGTAATCTGCCTAATAGTTGTGTTAGCGCTAACCACAAATGCGCAAGAGAAGGCGACCAACCCGGCGGTCGAGATTCTTCAGAAACCTTCCGCGATCCCCTCAACAACTGGTGAAAGTGTCGAATATGTTATTGGTCCAGGCGATGTGATCGATATACGTGTGTTATTACAACCAGAGTTGAGTGGCAAAGTACGTATAGGTGAAAAGGGATTCATTAGCTTGCCATACATTGGTGAAGTGAAGGCTGCTGGACATACGGTTGCAAGCCTTTCAGAGACATTAAAAAAAGAGTTGACAAAGATCTTAATTGATCCTCAAGTAGCGGTTCAGATCGAAGAGTATGGCAGCCAACGTGTCACGGTACTGGGCGCTGTAACACGTCCAGGCCGTTATGAGTTACGCCGTCCTGAACGTATACTCGATATTATAGGTCTTACTGGTGGCACAACCGATCGTGCAGGCCGTTTTATCTATCTGATCCGTCGCTCAGAAGAAACAACTGACCAGAGCGCCAGTGATAGCGTATTGGAAGCCAATGATAATTCGCTTACCAGTAGTAGCAATTTTGATACGATCGATCTAGATCAACTGCTACGTGGCAATGCCCAACTAAACCGACCAGTGCGCGATGGTGATGTGATCTATGTACCCGATGCGGATCTGGTATTTATTGCTGGCAGTGTACAGAAGCCAGGAGCAGTTGTGATGCGTATTCCTGTGCCACTATCACAAGCGATTGCAATTGCCGGCGGCACATCGCCGGGCGCGAAGAAAGAACGTATCAGTATCTACCGTACCGAACCAGGCTCAACCAAACGTAAGGAGATTCTTGTCAGCCTTACCGATATTATGAAGAACAAGGCAGAAGATCCTTTCTTGCAGCCTAATGATGTAGTGGTAGTACGAGATGCGGCAGGCAGAAATGCCGGTATTACGGCGCTTAAGACTTTCACCACCGCACTATCAATTAGCTTTGGTGGACTTATTGTGCCATAACGCGCTCTATAAAGATCAATAAAGACCAATTACGAGAAAGGTAAAATCAATACCAAGAGGTCTGTATGAACAGTCCTGAGAAAGATCCAGCACAATCACTAGTTGCTGTTCCCTCCTCTCAAGGGAATGATTTTCTTACCCTCAACCGCGCCAACTCACGCTACCAGGAGCCGTCCTTTATTATGGACGCAGGCACGCTCAACCAAAATGAGAATGAAGTAGAGACATTTGATCCCTGGGCCTATCTGCGTATAGTGCGTGAGCGACTATGGATTGTGCTCTCCTTTTTTGTGATTGTCGTGACCCTAGTAACGGCCTACACTTACCGCCAGCGCCCGGAATATGATGCACAAACTAGTGTGCTGATCGATAAGGATAAACAGAAGATCCTTGCCTTTCAGGATGTTGTCGAAGTAGAGTCAAGCGACCGTGAGTACTTCCAGACCCAATTGGATCTATTACGTAGTCGGGTTTTGGCTAAGATTGTGATAAATGAGTTGAGAATAGGTTTTAAGCCCGGTGTAGGGTTAATGATGGGGGCCGGTAGTAGTGACATTAAAACTGCCCAGAGCGAACAGGAGTTGTCTCAACTGATTAACTCTTTTCTTGGCCAGCTAGAGATTAGGCCCAGCCGTGAGAGTCGTATTGTCTATATAAAATTCACCTCTTTTGATGCCAAACTCTCTGCTAAGGTGACCAATACACTGGCGCGTAGCTACATAGATTACAATTTACAGTCACGTTATGATGCCGCCACGGCGGCCTCAGAATGGCTGGCCAAACAGCTTGATGAGCTGAAGACCAAAGTAGAGCGTTCACAGGGCGCTGTAGTTGATTACAGTCGCAATAACCAGATCGTATCGCTGGATGAGAAGCAGAATGTTACCGTAGAGCGATTAGCTGAATTAAACACTCAGCTAGTACAAGCGGAAAGCGACCGTATTAAGTCTGAAGCAATCTACCGATTAAGCCTAGAGAACCCCGATGCTGTGCCTGCTGTACTACAGGATAAGACACTTTCTGATCTCAATAAGAAGCTTACTGATCTAAAAGAGGAAGCAGCACGCCTATCTGCAATATATCAACCTGACTTTCCTTTATTAAAACAGAATACACTACGTCTAAAAGAGGTGCAGAGCCAGCTTGATGAAGCCAGAGCAAAGATACTGGTGAACATTAAAGGTGAGTACCAGGCTGCGCTACAGCGCGAGCGTAGCTTGCGCAATAACTTCGATGCACAACGCGCCGCTACCTTACAACAGAATGAGAAGGCAGTTAAATATGGCATTCTTAAACGTGAGGCAGATGCTAATACTCAACTCTACCAGAGCATGCTGACACGTCTAAAAGAGGCAGGATTATCGGCGGGATTGCGTACTAGCAATATTCAGATTGTTGATGAGGCAGAAGTACCATTGGGACCATCACGCCCCAATAAGACCAGAAATATTGCCTTAGGTATGGTAATAGGACTGTTGCTTGGTGTTGGCCTAGCATTTCTTGTCGATTTTCTTGATGATTCTATTAAATCGCCAGAAGATATTAATGCTCGCTTGGGTCTAGCAGTATTGGGAGCAATCCCTGTGCTTAGTAGCCTGCCTAAAGTGAAACGTAAGATGCTACCTGCGAATGGAAAGAGCGAAAATAAAGTCACAGCGCTAATACCATTCGAATCGGTTGGTGATCATAGCCATAAGGATTCTGTCTTTGCCGAAGCCTATCGCAATTTACGCACTTCCATACTGCTATCACATGCTGATAAACCGCCTCAGATTATTCTTGTTACTTCTAGCACACCTTCTGAGGGCAAGACTACTACAGCGCTCAACACTGCCTATATGCTTGCTCAGACCAACGCGCGTGTGTTGGTAATAGATTGTGATATGCGTAGGCCTAGTTGCCATCGCAATCTAGGCATCTCAAATCTCAAAGGGCTATCAACCTATCTATCACAAGACATCAACCTAGTAATGCTCGTACAGGGTGATGTACGACCTGGCATAGATATGTTAACAGCCGGCCCCGTACCACCTAATCCGACCGAGTTGATTAGCAGCATCAAGATGCGTGAGACGTTACGACAACTACGCGACTACTATGATTATGTTGTACTTGATACTCCTCCCATTGTAGGTTTTTCTGAAGGTGTGATCCTTTCACAATTTTCTGATGGTATTGTAATTGTTGTAGAGACCAACAAGACCTCACGCCAGCGTGTAAAGATGGCCAAGCAGATCTTGCAACGCGCCAACGCAAAGATTCTTGGTGTTGTCCTTAACAAGGTCAATGTACAGAAGAACTCCTACTATTATCAATACTACTACCAATACTATGGTGACTATTATACCGACGAGCAAAATAAAGAAGAGAAAGCTTAAGCCATAACTAAAAAGTATTGACAAAGAGTAAGAACAAGACAAGGAGGGGGACTGATGTTCACATTTGCGCTGATATTTTTTGCTGCACTACTTGTCTCGTTCATACTCACGCCATTAGTGCGCGACCGCGCTATGCGTGTAGGGATGGTAGACATCCCTAAAGAAGATCGCCAAATCCATACCCTTCCAGTAGCGCGTGCAGGTGGTGTGGGGATCTTTATCTCGTTTGTACTCTCTCTCTCACTACTGTTTTTTATCTCCAATCAGGTCAGCAATCTTTTTCATGCCGAGCTACCGAAATTGGTGCGACTACTGCTGCCTTGTAGTCTGATATTTCTGCTTGGATTAATCGATGATATTTATCGTCTCACAGCACGTACTAAATTCTTTGTACAGGTCGGTGCAGCACTACTCTTCTATTTTACTTGTGGTGGTATCAAGACGCTTGGTAATCCCTTTACTGGTACATTGATTGATCTAGGTTGGCTAGCACTGCCTATTACTCTGCTCTGGTTAGTAGGGATCACCAATGCTTTTAATCTTATTGATGGTATTGATGGTCTCTCGGCTGGCTCTGCGCTCTTTGCTACATTAGCAATGCTCTGTGTCGCAATGGTTAATGGTAATATGTTTATTATCTTATTGACCTGTGCGCTGGCAGGCGCCATTCTTGGTTTCCTTAAGTATAATTTCAATCCGGCAACGATCTTTATGGGCGATTGCGGCAGTCTATTTATTGGTTTTACGCTGGCAGCACTAGCGATTTTAGGCGCACAAAAGAGCACCACGGTAGTAGCGGTGGCGATTCCTGTTGTCTCTTTCGGTCTACCGATCATGGAGACACTGCTATCAATGGCACGCAGATTCCTAGCTAGACAGCCACTCTTTGCTGCGGATCGACGCCATATACACCACCAACTGCTAGCCAAGGGACTCTCACACCGTCAAGTGGTGATTGTCCTCTATGGTGTATCGGCACTCTTTGGTATGCTCAGTCTATTGATGATCGAGTCGCATGCCCGCACCATTGGTCTTATCCTACTTATCCTAGGCATCTCTGTCTGGATCGGAATTCAACATTTAGGCTATCACGAGTTTGGCGAAGTCAGCCGTCTCTTCCAACGTTCTTTACGTCAGCGAGCAATAATTGCTAACAATATTAGTATTCATAACGCGGTCGATAGCTTTGCCGAAGCCAACACACCCAAACAACTCTTTGATCAATTAAACGCCTGTTTTCAGATCATCGATTTTAACCGTGTTGAACTACGTGTACCACGCCATTTCTTTCCCAATTTTGAAGAGCACGCTCATTTTACCGTACGTATCAATCGCAATGAATTTGTTGCTACCTGGCTCAATGAGAGCGCTGAACCTAGTACTATTGGCCAAAATCATATGGCTGAGTTGCGTATGCCACTCTGCTGCAGTGAGGAACTCTGCCAAGGAATGTTGATCTTTGCTCGTACTTTCCAATCTGAGCCAGTGATGTTTGATATCAACCTGCTCTTCAACAACCTGCGTACCAAATTGGAGATCGCGATTAGGCGTGTAAGCGAAAAGACTATCTCACAGCAACCCTCCGGCGAATTTGAACCGGCCAAATTGCTTGCCTTTAGCTCTGATCCAGAAGTTAAATGATGATCAATTAATATTTTATGTGAGCGAAAATGGACATCTTAGGACTCGATTTCATCTGGTTAGAAGTCAATAATATCGGACTGTCGATTGAATTCTACCGTGACCTACTAGGACTGCCGGTAGATGATAGCGATCTTGGTAATGAACCGCCTATGGCAACAGTGCGAGCAGGTAATCTAAAAATAATATTGGCTGAGGAATATAAGCCTATGATCACACGCGGCCGTGGTATGCATCTCTTCCTTAGTGTCGCTGATGTTGATCGCTATTATCAGCAACTTACTGCACGTGGATTCAAATGTACACCACCAACCGATGAGGGTTGGGGTGGCCGCTTTATCACCTTAAAAGATCCTGATGGTTATAGACTCTTTTTCTTCACCTGGGTGGCAGGCAGCGAATGGCCCACTTTTATTAGTCACAACTCATTTTGAGATTGCTTGCAGTGTCAAATAGAGTAGCAAAACACTAGTAACTAAACCTAACCAGAAGATCGCTTCTCCCACAATCAGCCATCCACGTGAGGATTGTGGTGTGGGCATCATTAGTTTATAAAACTTGTGACGAAAGGCAGCATGCGCAAGCATCAAACCAATAAAGATAATACCCCAAGCGATGATACGTAGTGGCCAGAGAAAGAAGACCCACTGCAATTCAACTAGTAGTAAGAGCGCCGATCCTAGCCCTAGACAGATAAACATACCTACCATCAACCCAAAGAGGTCACCAGCCTGCTGTGTATCAAAATTGGCGCTACTAGTAGAAGTCTCTGCAGATCTACGATTGTGTTGGTAAACCATCTTACTAACTGGTGGGATACCTCGCTCAGTATCGTAGGCACGGCGAGATACTTGATCGCTTAGCACTTCATAAGCCTCATTGAGCGCCTTCATATCCTCTTCGCTACCACCTAAGTCAGGGTGGCGCTCACGAGCTTGTTGGCGATAGGTCTTGTTGATCTCTTCTGCAGAAGCATCTTGGTGCACACGTAAGATGTCATAATAGTCCTTATTGGCGTCGTAGCCAGGCATCTTTCTCTCCGGCAACTACTAACAAATAATTCTTATGGTCCTTTACGCACAACTGCTCTTCTCGCCAGTTTGGTAGTGCGACGCTTATTCTGTTCACACTGACGTGTTGCCAATAAGGATTGATGTAGTTTAATCACTTCGCTAATTGCCTTCTCAATACGAGAATTGAGAAAGCTGGCCGCATTCATATCATTACGCTCAGGTACGGCAGCGACATCTTCAAGCTGAAAGCGTAGATAACTGCCATTCATATCCGTAGTAGCCACTGGCCTGGTCAAAAAGAGTTCGCCGGGCCCACCATCATTACCTGCTTCTGGAAGTACCTCTGTGAACTTAATCATTCCCCAGGTCTCCGGTATCTCATCTGAGAGCGCAGGATCGACGCGCATCTCAATGTCGTAAGAGGAGCGTCGCACTTGATCATTGGAAATACGTATATGCGTATGTACTACAATCTCCGAATAGAGGGCACCATCTTGTACCAAGGTGTAATCAGCCGTAGGCAGAATTACGGTCTCCGCAGTTGGCTTGCTATTACTGCGTTCAATTTGTCTCTCTTTCTTGCCTTTCTCTTTCTGTTTCTTCTTTGCCATGTGTCGCCTCGAGATGTGTATATTGGGAGTATTGCGGTCGCCTGCCATCTTACCTCATTTCCTTAACTAGGTTAATAGTGAAATGGCTAATTTTCTCCTAGCCAGTTTGTATCCCTTTATTACACCAATAAATTCGCTAATTTTCCTGACAAATACCCTTTGACTTTAAAGTCCCACCCAAGTACTATACAACATATTGCATATACTCTACAATTACATACAACATCAGCTAATATATTATGTTCAGGAGGAAGATAATGGCAGCAAAGGCAACAGCATCCCCAATGACAAAGACTCAGTTAGTCGGCCATATTGCGGAAAAGTTTGAACTACCACGTAGAGTCGCAGGAGAGATCTTACAGGAATTGTCTGATCTCGCTGTTAATGAGACCAAGAAGAAAGGCCAGTTTGTCATACCAGGAATAGGAAAACTGGTAAAAGCACAGCGCAAAGCTCGTATGGGTGTTAATCCTAAAACCAAAGAGAGGATTAAGATTCCAGCTAAGACCGTGGTAAAGTTTCGTGTTATGAAAGCAGCCAAAGAGGCGATTGCGCCACCCAAGAAGTAATAACAGAGAGAGCCTTACTAAAAACTGATATAAAGATTGCCGTCGATCTTAAAAAGAAGAGATCGACGGCAATCTTTATATTGGCAAACCAGCATCAATATCAAAGATTTGCCATTCTCTATTACCTTACTTTGTTTTCTTCCTCTTTTTACTGCCTCCACTCACAGGCACCCATTTTCCAAATCTGCCGTCTGCAGTTCTTTCAATCAAATAACGTTTACCACGACGTACCATATAGGTTCTAGTTCGTTTTGCCATAATAACTCCTTGTTTCAGTCGTTTTTAGTCTTCAAGATATATGACGAAGAATCTTTCTTTCAGGGTTGCTTAGCAAGAAAAATGTTGCCCATAGCAAGCTCCACAGGGCAATCGTTTTATTAGCGATTATTGCTTAACAACCAGCTTCCACCATTGATAATAACTGCCTTGGGGCTGCTACCATTCTCATTGCCTGGATAAACAAAGAATGTGCAGTTCTCTTTTCTGCCATCGTCATAATTAAGTTGCAATGTATAATTGCTAATTTGATAAGTGCCACTACCTCTACTGTTGATATTGGTAGTAGTTCTTGAGTTAGCAGTAGCTACTCCGGAATTAGCAAATCCCTGCTCAGTGAACCTACCATCACTGCCAAAGGTGATAAAGATAGTACTGCTAGCGCTGCCGGTAGCAACCCCGCCAGAAAGATTAAAATAGTTCGATATCGAATAAGTACCAATGATCGGACCATTATATCTCTTTACCTCATCATAACGGACCTTATTAATAGTAATACCATCTTTAATACGCTGAAATTCTAAGCTCTGTGCAGCCCGCTCAGCTAACCAATTGATAGCGATCTTATTGCCTTCAATTCGGTAATATCCACAGATATTAGGGCTAGACTTGCTAGCAGCATCAAAATCAAAATTGTCGATACTGCCACCTTTAGGCAGACCATTGTAGAGACGTCCATCAGGAAAGAAGAGATAGTAGGTCTGTACTACTCTGGTTTCAAACAGATTGGTGCGAATATTAAGTTGCTGACGAGTCTCAGTTCTGGTGAATAGTCCCAATATTCCATTGGCAGATCCACTACTACGATCTATCGAATTAGGTTGAGACTTCTTAGCAACATTAAATGATGCTCCATTGATGAACTCTTTCACAACCGGTTGATACTTAACAAAGCCATCTTTGTTGTTAGCTATATAAACAATCATATGTATGCTAGAACCATCGCTTAATCCCAAATAATAACGGAAAAGTTGTTGACCTCTACCATCATCGGTAATCACACCATTGGCGAGCGTGTCATAGCCGGCTGAATTACGTCCTGCTTCAGTAGCAAGAAATGTAGTTACTTTCAGCCCCTTATGAGCATCGGCTAAAGCCTGTTCAAAGACGGTGCGAAAACTAATTCCTTTCAGAGCTTCTCCAGGAAATACCGTAACAATGACATTTTGCGATGTATCAGCAGGCTTTAATACTGTTCCTTCTGGTCTATCTATACGCTGCCAGCCCACAGGCGTATTAAATTTTAAGCTGAGCACTTCTGGATCAGTTTTAGATTGAGCACAACCTATTACGATAAAGAAGAGTGACGTCAGAATAATGGACAGGCTCATACCAATGCCTGATGAGAAAAGTCGTTTCATAAAAGACCTCTTTTTTATAAAAATGGCTACTGACCTGAACTCACTTTCCGATAGATTTATGCGTTTGTATTTCCTAGATGTAACCCATCAATCGTTTAGCCAAGACCTGAACATAGGGCTCTCGTACCATTGTATAATGAGAGCCTGGTACTACTTCTATAGTTACAGGCACTGTAGAAAGTTCACGCCATCCTAAAGTAGCATCAACATCACTATTATATAACTGTTCTGCAGATGGCTCTATTTCAGAGGCGCGGAAAAGAGTAATAGGACCTGAATAAACTGCTGGTAGATAGTTCTGTGCAGCCCTTAGTCTAATATTATAACTATGCAAGCGTGCACGTATTTCTGCTAGTGTAGTATCAACAGGCACTAGTTGCTTCAACTTTGCCTGCGCTAAGATGTAGCTCACCTGTTCATCTAATGGTATTGTTGGAAGTTCATCCAATGATAAATTCTCTTCAGTCAAATGACTAATGTAATTAATTAACAGTGTAGTCTCATCGCTATGTGAAAAATAGTGGTAGACAAGTCTATAATTCCCTACTGGCGCTACTGCATCTAAGAGCGCTAGTAGAGCTACTTGCTGATGCTGCTTGTGTAGTTGCTGAGCCATTTCAAAAGCTATCAAGCCACCAAAAGACCAACCAGCAAGAAAGTATGGACCTTGCGATTGTACCTTTTGTAAGGCTGCTATGTAATTAGCCGCCATCTCTTCAATAGTAGTATCTTTTTCAAGATCGATAGATTGCAGTCCATAAACCGGCTGTTGTGGCCCTAAATTGCGTGCTAGCTGAATAAAATCGAGTACACCTCCGCCAATTTCATGTACACAGAAGAGGGGAGGTTTTGTACCACCAGGGTGTATTGCTACTAATGTAGAGGAGATTGTGAAATTGGCTTGTCTACGTAGGAAGTTAGCCAAATGTTCTATAGTCGCACCTTGAAATAGTAGTGATACTGATAGGTCTTGACCAAATCGATTCTTAATCTGAGCCATCATTCTCGTAGCCAACAATGAGTGGCCGCCTAGCTCAAAGAAATCATCTTTAATTCCAATAGGAGAGATATTAAAGGTCTCTTCCCAAAGCTCTACTAATCGCAATTCTAATAGATCACGGGGAGCTTGCAAGGTTGTGGTGCTATCGCTTCTAAAAATCTCTATTTCTGATAACGCACGATGATCTATCTTGCCATTTGATGTCAATGGTAGTGCAGCTAACACTACAAAATTCATCGGTATCATATATTCTGGTAACCTATTTTGTAAAAAATCACGCAATTGATGATTTGTTGGTAATGGTTGTGACTGAGAACCTAGATAGGCTATTAAACTCTTACTATCATTTCCATTCTCCCTGACCATAACAATAGCCTGATCTACATCTGAATGTTGTACTAGTACGGCTTCAATCTCTTCCAATTCGATACGGAAGCCACGTATCTTAATCTGACGATCGATACGGCCAACAAACTCTATACTACCATCTACCAGATAGCGTACTAGATCACCTGTTCTGTAGAGTCGCGCTCCTGGTTGATTACTAAATGGATGTGGAATAAATCTCTCTGCAGTAAGCTCTGGACGCTGAAAGTAACCGTGTGCTAGACCATTACCACCCAGATATAACTCACCAACTACTCCTATAGCTACAGGCTGCTTTTGAGCATCTAGTATATAAGTTTCTGTATTCGAGATAGGATGTCCGATCGGTATTGTCGTGGCTTGCTCCGCTACCACTTCTACCAAATACCAAGTGGAGAAGGTAGTGTTCTCAGTCGGTCCATAGACATTTAATAACCGTGCTGGTGGTGTGTGTTCAAGTACTCTTCTTACCAAACCAGGATCAATAGCCTCCCCACCAACTAACAACTGATGTAGATTTTTAAATGCATCCGGCATTTGTCGGACAAGTTCATTAAATAGCGCAGTGGTAAGGAAGAGTGTGCTGATCTGATATGTTTCTAGTTGGGCGGCAAACTCTCTTGGTGCAAGAGCAACCTCTTTTGTAATTACAACAAGCTCTGCACCATTTAATAAAGCGCCCCAAATCTCGAATGTAGCAGCGTCAAAGGATGTGTTGGATACTTGTGCAATACGATCAGATGGCAGTAATTGCAGATAGTTTGTATTAATTACCAATCTAGTTATTGCTTTATGTGGTATACAGACTCCTTTGGGACTACCTGTTGAACCTGAGGTATAAATTATATAAGCAAGATTATCACCATAGATCTGACAATCCAAATTAGCAGTATCTTGCTTAGCAATCATCTCTTTATCGGAGTCTAAGCAGACCATCAGAACAGAATAGGTTGTAAAAAGATCAAGCCATCGTTGCTCTGTTAATAAGATCGGCACTTGAGCATCGTTTAGCATGGTTGTTAAACGATCTGAAGGAAGTGATATATCTAGCGGCAAATAAGCTCCACCTGCTTTGAGAATACCTAAGAGTGCCACTATCAATTCCATAGAACGTTCTAAACATATTCCAATCGGCATCCCATCTCTTACTCCCAACGATTGTAGGTAATGCGCTAATTGATTAGCCCGCAAGTTCAGTTCATGATAACTAAGTCTATGCTCTCCACAACTCACAGCAATAGCATCGGGTGTACGTTTCACCTGTGCCTCAAATAACTGTTGAACAGATGTAGTCGCGGGATAATTTGTGACTGTACTATTCCATTCAACCAGTATTTGATCTAATTCCGTTTGTGACAACATCGGCAATTGCGCAATAGTTTGCTCTGGGTTAGCTACAATGCTTTCCAGTAAGGTAGTAAAATGTTTTGCCATCCTGTCAATGGTAGCGGTTTGGAAAAGCTCGCTATCGTAGATTAAAAGACCTCTTATTCCATCTGGTTGTTGCCATAGATGAAACTCTAAATCGACTCTAGTAGTCTCAGTATCAAACTCTTCTGCACAGATTGATAAATCTTGTAGTTGGAATTGGGGCAAGGGAGCATTCTGTAACGCAAATATCACTTGAAATAATGGATTATGGCTGAAATCTCGTTGTGGGTGTAATTCTTCAACCAGCTTTTCAAATGGTAAGTCCTGATGTGCATATGCGCCCAACATCACTTCTCTTACTTGTTGCAGCATATCTAGAAAACTTAATGTTGTTGATAGATTCACTCGTATTACCAACATATTGACAAAGAAACCGATCAACCCTTCAGTCTCAACACGATTACGATTGGCAATAGGAGTGCCGATAAGAATATCTAGCTGTCCTGTATAACGATATAGCAATGTTTGAAATGCTGCTAACAATGTCATATAAAGCGTTGCGTTCGCCCGTAGACTCAAATTTCTAAGTAGTTCACTTAGATCTGGCGACAGTGTTAATGGACAAGCGGCACCATGAAAACTTTTTATCGACGAACGTTGTCGATCTACTGGTAATTCCAGTATTAGTAAATCTCCTTTTAATTGTTCTTTCCAATAAGATAACTGTTTAGTTAATACCTCTCCTTGTAACCATTGTTGCTGCCAGTAGGCAAAATCTGCATATTGTATTTTCATTCTCGTTAAAGAAACCGGTATTCCTTGCGAGAATGCTTCATAAAAGGTAGCTAGTTCTTGAATAAATATACCTAGCGACCAACCATCTGAAACGATATGATGCATCATTACTATTAGTAGATGCTCCGATTCTGCCAAACGGAGTAATTTAACATATAATAATGGGCCTTGTGATAGTGAGAATGGTTGTTGAATTGTTTCATTTGTCACTTGTCGGATCTCAGTCTCTTGTTTGGTAGCAGGCAACTCCATTAAATTAACAACTGAAAATGCACAACTTCCCGTTGGGGCAATAATCTGTACAGGTTCTCCATCTATTGTTATAAAGGTTGTACGTAAAATTTCATGCCTTTGTACAATTTCATCTAGACTCTGTTTTAGTGCCGCTATCTTGAGTGGACCTATTAATCTAGTAACAATAGGTAAGTTATAAGCGGTACAACCAGGTATTAACTGATCAATAAACCATAGACGTAGTTGTGCAAAAGAGAGTGGTAGAGCTTGCTCTCTACTAACCGGACCTATTCGCTCTGATGCTATATACTCCTTCCCTTGCCTAACTCTCTCTACCTCTCTTGCCAATGCTGCTACCGTCGGCTCAATAAACA
>JBFLVQ010000151.1:0-15450 GCA_040758525.1 Acidobacteriota bacterium | reverse complement strand
GCTGATTAGCATTGTTGGAGAATGAGAGCACTGCAGCAGGATCTAATACCAATCTAGGAATCTGTGCGGTTGTAGTGGGCGGAAATGGATTCGAGGGTGGAAAACCCAAGAATAGATTGGCTGTGCCGCCGCCCTTGAATACCATCTGACCATTCTGCAATTGGTCAGCAGAATTGACGGTCAGAGAGGTAAGATTGTTACGGAATCTATTATTCGGCACATTGAAAATGTTGGCCATAAAGCTATTCAGATTATTCTGAAAAGCACCACGGGGATTGAGTGAGGGAGGTACCCCAGTAGTTCCGCTACTAGTCGAACCAGTGGCATTCAAAGAGACGCCCAATTGGAATTTTGCAAACGAAGCACCTAACAATGCATCTTGAGCAGCCAGGCCAGACGCACGACTTGCCGAACTAGGAATGGTTGCTTTGGGTAAAGAAGATTGGGTTGTTGAGGTCTGATTGGTTGTTTGATCTACACTGCTACTACTGTCAACATTGCTAACGTTAGGGTTAATGGGGTTGTTGTTATTGATTGGCATAAATAGCTCCTTACATATCGGACGAGGGTTCTACCACGCCGATAACAGGGCAACTTCGACTGGTGGCGGTTGCCGGAAATTATTAATTAAGGTTAACTACCTGACGCTTGAGTTGAAAAGGTTACGTAACCTGCTTTGACCAGCCATTTTCAGGTTGCGTTTGTTAAGCGCACTTACTTACTCAAGTTCAACTTAGTTAACTAACCAAATATTTATTTGGCTACATTAAACGGTCGGCACTTGCCGACGTGAGCTTTCCAATTACGATCTGTCAGGACCAAACTGGCAGAGGTATGGAATCCGTGGGCTCAATTAGCAGATGCAAAAACTTATCAGGAAAAATATTAATTAGCCTCATCAACGAACAATATCCAATATTACTTATCATCGAATGCTATGGTTCTTAAATATCCTGGTGCAAGCGGCCTGTTCAATTAATATTTTAATCATTTAATCATCTAATCACTCAATTCTAAATTCTACAGGCCATTCAATGGCATTTTGGGTGAGGCTCAAGCAAATATTTATAACTGAATTCACCTGCTTTCAAACCGAGCATTATCTCCCTCTCGGTTCTCTTTACCATTTAGCTCTGCTCAGTTATACGAGCCGACTTAACATAGGCCAAAAGCAACATATCAAACAGCTTCCTTATATTCACACAAGTTATCGGAAAAGCCTTAAAAAAGTTGCAGCATTTATGCATAGAGTTAAAACAAAATATTCTTGCACGAGAGAGAGCTAGAGGTATTACCTCTAAGCTCTCTCATTGAGTAAAACTACTTTTCCCATTTGAGAATTTCGTCAATAGTGTTGTAAGAGACAGGATGGTAGGTAGGACGGGCTTTTTTATAGATTTGACGAGCCAACTCTAAGCCTTCTGGTGTCTGTGCTAGTTTGGTATAGAGCGGTTTAAGGAATTTACGTCTTCCCATACTAGTAAGGAATTTTTCTAATGCTGGATAAGCAGGCTGGTATTTGCTGCTGAGCGCATGTAACAACCAAGCTTGTAGGATCTCAGAATTACCTGTGTTGGTGAACTTGAAAGCAGCATCTAGCTCAGCCATCTGTTGTTGGCTCAGTGACTCTGGCAATTTACCTAGGAAGTGTAGCCAGTGATGTGTAGTCCAGTTCTTGGTCTTAAGGTCTTTAGCTGGTGTGCCAGCTTGCCAAGCCTGTACTTCGGCTTCCACCTGAGCAAACTCTTTTGCCTCTATTTTGGGACAATTCTCTGGTAGGCCAGCACTATAGACCCACTTGTCGATCATTAACTTCTCTTCTAGTGCTTTGTCATTCTTGATCAGATTCTCTCGTAAGTAGGCAAGGAATTTTGTCGTCGTCATGCTCTGGAAGGCAAAAGTGTCAAAGTATTTGCGTAAGAAGGCATCCCACTGTTGTCGCCCTATATTCTCTTCTAGCATACGTAGGAAAAAATAGCCTTTCTCATAAGCAATCTCGGTAAGGCCATCGTCGGGATTACGATCTTTTAGATCTAAAAAGAGATGTGTGTCATGACTATCGCGTCCCAACTCCTCGATCGTTCGTATCAAATCCTGACGGCCTAACTCTGCTAACATTTCTGCATAATCCTTACCATAGACAGCTTCCATAATACGGCGCTCAAAGTAGACAGTAAAACCTTCATTAAGCCAGAAGTCATTCCAGGTAGCGTTTGTTACCAGATTACCAGACCAGGAATGGGCCAACTCATGGGCAATCAGTGAAACCAGTGAGCGGTCACCAGCTAAGATTGTCGGAGTAGCAAAAGTGAGGCGAGGATTCTCCATACCTCCAAATGGGAAACTGGGTGGCAGTACGATTACATCATAACGCTCCCAACGATAGGGTCCATAAAGTGATTCTGCTGCCGCAATCATCTTCTCCATATCGGCCAATTCCCAAGCGGCTTTTTTTACTACCAGAGGCTCAGAATAGACACAGCTACGCGCGCCTGTGCTAAGCGCTTCTATATCGCCAACCGCAAGCGCAAGCAGGTAAGAAGGTACTGGCTGCGGCATTTCAAATTCGTATACACCATCAGCACTCTTCTGCTGACTATTTTTAGCACTCATTACAGCAAGCAGATCCGGGCGTGTTTTGATCTTGGCACGGTAGGTTATACGAACACCCGGAGTATCCTGACAGGGTACCCAAGTGCGTGCCAGGATTGCCTGTGATTGAGTGAAGAGAAAAGGTTTCTTACCGCCAGCCGTCTGGGCTGGTTGCAACCACTGTAATGCTTCAGCATTAGGACTAGTGTGGTAGTAGACATTTACCTGTTTGGTGTCAGGCTGTATATCAATTACTATAGGTTGACCTAAGTGTTTGACGGTTTCTCCTAAAGTAAACTTGGTCTCGGTTTCACTCTCGCCTAAAGTTACACGCTCGATCGTCAGATCCCTAGTATCAAGATGTAGCTGTCGCGCTGCTGTCTTATTATTAAGCTTAAGTCCTGCCTTACCAGCAATCTGCTTTTTCTCAAAGTCTACTACCAGATCTAAATCTATATGTGTAAGAGCCACATCTGTAGGGCTAGCAAAAGAGTGCAAATCTTTCTCTGCTTTCATTGTTTCTTTCGTCGTGTCTTTGGTTATTAATTGCTGTTGTGTCTGATTCTGAGAGCACCCGACAGCAAAGATGGTTATTGCTAATAGATATAAAAATACTCGCGGCATCGATCTCTCCTAATTACTCTACGTTCGGATCGACAATCGCCCCGAACAGTATACCATTTAAGAACAGTCGGGTTGTTCCCTCCCAAAAAGAGCGGAAATTGGGGTCATCAGCATAGAGAATAAAACTGCCTCGGCCAGCACGCTCTTTAATAAGATAACCAGAATGAGCAACCTTCTTTTCATGTTCAGGAGTGAGGAAGCCGCTCAATTTGAACTGTTCTTTAGGATAATAAGCGACATTGTCGCCTTTGGCGGTAAGGCTGAGAATTGGACTAGAGAAATTTAGCACAGCAATTTCACTCTCATAACCGAGTCCCAGCGGATGGCTGTGGTCCAACTTAATACGCATCAGTGTGCCAGGGATAGTCTCTGCCATTCGCCGTTTCTCTTTCTCTGAATAAGGTAATAATTTCTCTGCCAGTTCCTCCTCAGGTTTCTTTGATGCTGCTGCGCTGGGCGCGTTGGCTGCTGGAGGGGTACTACTAGATTCTTTGCTGGAATCCTTATCTTGACTCTTTTCGCGCTCTATACGCTCTTCTTCATCACGCTTACCAAGAAATTGGTAAGTAATAGAAGTAAGCCCGGACTGCTTTGTTGTAGCAAAGACAGCACCACCCTTAATACCTATAAAGGTGCCGCCTTCACGTACCCAGCGATTGATCTTCTCAACTGTCGATTTGCTAAATAGACCCTGATAGAGTTTGCCGCTATCTTGATCATCAGGAAATATCAGTGTGTTGTATTCACGTAGATCAACACCAGCAAGCTGATCAGTAGAGATAGGGGTAAAAGCCAGACCATAGCGCTCATCTAAGAGGAACCAGATCGAACCGTAATCGGTGACACTGACGCCTGGACCCATTACCACGGCTACCTTTGGCTTACGTATAAAACGTACACGATTTGATCCTAGGTCAATACCATCTTCACTACGTGCAGTAGCGGCGGCTACTACTTCATGTCCATTGCTGGCCACTAATGCAGCAATTCTTTCATGTAGTGTGGCAGAGTTCTTCTGTACAGGAACAATAATAGCGCCAAGGGGAAATTGACGACCGGCAAGTGTGAACGGTTTTAAGGCCAAGAAAGCTTCATAATCCTCTTGTAGCAAATGGCAGAGCGTACGCGCCGCACCATTAGTCTCATAACTGAAAACATAGGCATAGCTAGCGCGTCCACCTACTACCTCTCCCTTGATGATTGGTGCAGAGGCAAGCTTCTCTGCTTGTGCTTCCACATTGTCTTCTAACCAATAGCTCTCAACATTGTAGGCAAGCGGTAGTGACCAGCCAGTAACATCATAGAAGAAGAGATCTTTCAATACTGCCTCAGGCTCTAGTAATCCTTTAGCAAGGAAGCCAGTTGGTTGTGCCAGATTGATTATGTAAGAGCCGGCAGGAAACTCCTTCTCTTGTGCTACATCCTTATTAAAGTAACTATGTGCTCGGCGAACTCGGAAAGCTGTACGTGCTTGCGCTACCTCTATACCCTGATCAATGAGCAGAGCTGCCAGTTTTGCCGCACGTCCGGGGTCGCGTCCAGGCAATAGCACAAATGCTCTCATAGGACCACGTTTACCAGCCTCGATCGCTTGTGCACGGAAACGGTAGTAATCACGTAAACGCGCCTGTCGATTATCTGCTGCCGTCTTAAGGGTAGACAGTGAGGTAAGGAAATGGTGCCAAGCCCGCTCGCGCAGTGTCAGTACAGACTGACGCTGCTCAAGCCGTAATGCTAGTCCAGCCCTTCCACCACCAGCTTGTTCATAGGTCATTCCAACTGCGCCATTGAGCGATGGCCAAGAGTCGCCATAGCCAGGATAGTATAGGTCGAAATCTTCACTAGTATAGAAACCTAGGCCAAAGCGATCAAACATACTGCCATTGCCTTTGCCAAAGATCTTTAGCCAATCGAGCATTAATGCTGGGATATTGGCATTGACTGGCTTGGCCGCGGGAGGGAAGAAGTAAGTAGATTCAGGACTGGCCTCATGATAATCGACATGTACTTGTGGTTGCCATTCACGGAAGACACGTATACGCGCCTGTGATTCCGCTTGTGTCATCCAAGCCCAGTCACGATTTAGATCAAAGAGATAATGATTAAATCTTCCGCCCGGCCAGCGTTGATGATGCTCAAAAGCATTGCTATCCATCTTGGCACTACGACCCTGTGCCTGCTCGTAAAAGGAGACATAACGCTCGCGCCCATCTGGATTAACTAGCGGATCGATAACAATAACCAGCTCTTTGAGCAGTCGTGTTGTCTCTTCGCTCTGATCTGCTAATAGATGATAGACAACCTGTAAGGCAGCTTCTGATGAGGACGATTCATCACCATGGACGTTGTAGCTAAGCCAAACAGTAGCGGGCAATTGTGCTATCGTACGTTCCATCTCCGCTTCACTGACACGGCGTGGATCGCCTAGGCGTGCGGTCTCTGCCTTGATACGATCTAGCGCAGCAAGGTTTTCTATGCTGCTAATAATAAGCAGATGTAATTTACGCCGCTCATAGGTGCGTCCATATTCGATTATCTTTAGGTTGGAGGAGACTTCTGCCAACCGGCGATAATAACCGACGATGTCACTATAATGGGTAAAATGTTCGCCTACAGAGTGACCGATCACATCTTCTGGTTTCGGGATATCGGAGCGGTATTTTGCATCCGGATAGAAAGTGAAAGAGTCAGCATAAGCAGGTAGGTTAACGGTAAAGACAGTAGTCATAACTAGTAGGATATAGAATAGAGTTTTCATAGGAGAAAAGGTAGACAACCGCACAACTGGTCGTGACGACCGTGCTACGGTTGTCAATCGTCATTTGATTACAATGTTGATGAGTCGTTTGGGCACATAGATTAAATTAGTAATCTCTTTGCCCGCAATCTGCTGAGAAACATTAGGGCTTGAGAGCGCAAGCTGACGTGCCTCCGCTTCGCTCAAGCTTAGCGGCACACCTTCAATACGCTCACGTAGTTTGCCGTTCACTTGCACAACCAGGGTAAATACTTCATCGGCAGCAAGGCTAGCATTATATTCTGGCCACTGCTGTTTATGCACACTATAAGAGCCTCCCAGCGCTTCCCAGAGTTCCTCGCTGATATGTGGTGCAATAGGAGCAAGCAGTAGTACCAGATTATTGATCGCTTCCCGCCATTGTGTGGTCTGATTAATGGCTGTCTCTTTGGCTTTAACAAGATAATTGACATATTCCATCAAGCTGGAGACGGCGGTATTAAATTGGAAATTCTCTAAGTCATGTGCGACCTTGCCGATTGTCTTGTGCATCAGTCGCTGCAACTCCTTCAACTCAACGCTACTAGCATCGCCACTAATCTCACGCGCGGGTTCAAGGATAAGGTTCCAGACTTTCTTGTAGAAGCGTGAGACACCTTCGATACCCTGTGTTGACCAGGGTCCACCTGCTTCCCAAGGTCCTATAAACATCAAGAAGGTACGTATACAATCGGCGCCATAGATATCGACCTGTGCATCTGGATCGACAACATTACCTCGTGATTTGCTCATTTTATTGCCATCTTCGCCAAGTATCAGACCTTGGTTGAAGAGACGTTGGAAAGGCTCGCCATGCTCAATTAATCCCATATCACGTAGCGCCTTGGCAAAGAAACGTGCATAGAGCAGATGCATAGTCGCATGCTCTATACCACCTGCATACTCATCAACCGGCAGCCATTGCTTAGCCATCTCTGGATCAATAAAAGCATCTGACTTAGTAGGGCTGAGGTAACGATACCAATACCAGCTAGAATCAACAAAAGTATCCATTGTATCGGTATCTCGCTGGGCGGGTCCTTGGCATTGTGGACAAGTAGTGTTACGAAACTCTGAACTAAGCTTAAGGGGAGATTCGCCGGTAGGCAGGAACTGCACATCTTCTGGCAGTAGTACGGGCAATTGCTCATCAGGTACAGGCACGATATCGCACTTGGCGCAATGGATCATAGGAATAGGTGCGCCCCAGTAGCGCTGGCGACTGATTAACCAGTCATGCAGCCGATAAGTGATGGCCGGTTTACCTTGCTGCATCTGTGCAAGCGCAGCCGTTACATTACGTTTACCTTCTTCGCTAGGTGTACCATCGAACTGACCCGAATTGACCATTACACCTTCGTCAGTATAAGGAGCAGTGAGTGGCTCACCATTCCATTGTGGTGGTTTGATCACAACGGGAATAGGCAGGTTGTGCTGCTGGGCAAAGGCAAAATCGCGCTCATCATGCGCAGGCACAGCCATAATTGCGCCAGTACCATAGTTCATCAGTACATAGTCGCCAATCCAGATTGGTATAGGCTGCTTGGTAAAGGGATGTAATGCATTAGCGCCAATCCATAGACCAGTCTTCTCACGATTGGCAGCCAAGCGATCAATTTCCGTAGCACGCTTGGCTTGTTCAATATATTGCGACACCGCCGTCTGGCGTTCTGGGGTAGTCAATTTGGCGACCAGTGGGTGTTCTGGGGCAAGCACTAGAAAAGTGGCGCCAAAGAGTGTGTCTGGACGTGTGGTAAAGACATTTACGGATTCATTACTATCTTCGATCGCAAATTGAATCTCGGCGCCTTCACTACGGCCAATCCATTCAGTCTGTAAGACACGCACCCGCTCGGGCCATTGGATCTGTGAGAAATTGAGTAGCTCCTCAGCATAGCGAGTAATACGGAATAGCCATTGGTCTAGGTCTTTTTTCGTTACCTGAGTCTGACAGCGATCACAACGTCGCTCTTCGCCTTTTACCTGTTCACGAGCAAGCGAAGTATTACATTTAGGACACCAGTCTACTGGGGCTTTCTTACGGTAGGCGAGACCATGCCGGAAGAATTGGATAAATAGCCACTGTGTCCAACGGTAGTACTGAGGGTCGCTAGTGATAACCTCGTTGCTCCAAGTATAACTCGCCCCCATAGTACGGAACTCTTTACGCATGTATTCGATGTTGTCATAAGTCCATTTGCGTGGATTGACACCATGCTTGATCGCAGCATTCTCAGCCGGCAGCCCAAAGGCATCAAAACCCATAGGGAAGAAGACATTTTTGCCTTGCATACGTAGGTAACGTGCTTTAGCGTCAGGAGGCGCGTACATAAACCAGTGACCTATATGCAAGCGTCCGCTTGGATAAGGGAACATAGTAAGAAAATACCACTTAGGTTTATTGGGATCTTGCTGCTGACGGTATAGGTTGTCTTGATCCCAGCGGGCCTGCCACTTTGCCTCGATCTCTTTTGGATTGTATCTCCTTGTCATAAGACCTTCATTAATTATGTAAGTTAGAGTTATTAAGAAAGTAGATAACTTTAGCATGCCGTTTGATGCGCTTCAATGATGGCGTGGGGGTAAAAGTTAGTAGCTAAACGGATTATAGTTGGTATTTGGCTACCACTCTTTAATCAGGGGGGTATTGAATAAGGATTAAGGATAAATAATTATTTTCTTATAATCCCTGTCTCTTCTGTAGTTATATAGCCGTACGGTATGCTGATTGCTTACACTGCTGAGCAAATTTAGATGCTACAGATTTGAGGTTGTGGCCATGAAAAGATATACAGTACGTGCTGTATTGGTAGCAATGGTAGCAGCGCTACTTTCATCCTCTCTAGCGATCGGGGTAAAGAGTTCCTCATCTACTCATACACCTGAAATGGATGAGGACGAGGCGGTAATACGCGCCAATGTGAATCTAGTAACTGTCTATGCTACAGTTAACGATCCTACAGGATACTTTATCAGTGGACTCAGGCTGGAAGATTTCGAAGTATTTGACAATGATATCCGCCAGCAGATCGAATATTTCACAGAAGAGGACGTGCCAATCTCTATGGGGATACTCTTTGATACCTCTTCGAGTATGAAGGATCGGCTGGCAAGATCTAGTCAAGCCTTGCGTCGCTTTCTTGCTACCAGCAATAAAGATGATGAGTTCTTCTTGCTTACTTTTAACAACACCATCAATCTCACGCATGACTTCACTAGTTCTTCGGAAAGAATTGTCAATTCACTATTGGATATTACTCCTACTGGTCTGACAGCATTTCATGATGCTGTTTATGGTGGTATAGAAAAGGTCAGATGTGGAAAATATCCCAAGCGTGCATTGCTGGTAATCAGTGATGGTCAGGATAATAGTAGTTGGTACACTCGACCAGAGCTAGCCGATTTTTTGCGTGAAGCGAATGTACAACTCTACGCGATCAGTGTGCCATTAGAGGTCAACAATCCAGCACAAGGCTGGTTGGAGAGGGAGGGTCGTGACACACTTAAGCTACTGACCTCGCTTACCGGTGGGCGTGCCTTATTCCCTCAGAGTATGAATGAGCTGGATACAATGATCGGCACCGTACGTTCTGAACTACGCCACCAATATAGTATTGGCTTTACCCCTAGCGGTGGACTTGATGGTCGCTGGCACAAACTGAAAGTGAAGATAAAAGATACTGCCAAAAAGAATATCGCTGTGCGTTGCCGCGCTGGCTATCAGGCACGTGTTCAACGATAACAGAGAAGTGACGAGTACTCAGTAAAGCGCATTCTGCTAATATGCTACGGTTCACCTACACACGTGTGGAGACAAAGCTATTTTTACTCGTCACTTCTTACCAGGATATTAACGCTCTGGTTCGATTCGTACCTTAACATTGAATGCCCCAGAATTGTCAGTCAGATTACCTTCATTAACACTAAGAAAGAGCTTGCCATCACGCTGTGCAACAAATTCACCTTCTCGTCCAATAAAGATAAAATCATCGTTATCATCGCCAATCACAGCGATCAACGCACCAGTAGGGCGATTGGCAACTAGCTTATCTTTATCCTCTAGGTCAACACCTTCAGGACCACTATCACGAGTAGCTGAGATCTTGACTTTGCCAGTTGCGCTCACCTGTATACGATCGCCACGTCTTACATAGAGATTGGTATAGGTCCAATCATCTTTAGCCGGGACAACCGCAACACTCTCTTTTGAGTTGGCACTAGTGCGATTGGCGGTTGGTTCAATAGGTGGTTTACCAGTGCTAACATTTGTTGGCTGGTTATCTGTGATTGGACGCGAGACAGGTTGCGTAGCGGCCTTGCCCGTCTTTTCCGACTCGATCTGCACCCTAGTGCTAAATGCTCCAGAATTATCGGTTAGATCGCCTTCATTAACACTAAGAAAGAGCTTGCCATCACGCTGTGCAACAAATTCACCTTCTCGTCCAATAAAGATAAAATCATCGTTATCATCGCCAATCACAGCGATCAACGCACCAGTAGGGCGATTGGCAACTAGCTTATCTTTATCCTCTAGGTCAACACCTTCAGGACCACTATCACGAGTAGCTGAGATCTTGACTTTGCCAGTTGCGCTCACCTGTATACGATCGCCACGTCTTACATAGAGATTGGTATAGGTCCAATCATCTTTAGCCGAGACAACAACAGCAGACTCTTTTACAGGGCTGGGAGAAGTATGTGTAGGTGGCTCAGTCGATGATCGATCCGTAGAACTGTTGCTGGATCGATGGCCATTGTCATCATCTGATACGCTTGGGCGTGGTGTTGTAGGCTCGCTTGATTCATATGGTTTTGCGCTAGCATCATCACTACGACCATCAAACTCAATGTTATCGATATCACGTATGTCAATGATCGCACGTGACTGATTGCTTACCCCCAGATCGAGCATTACTGTGAATGAGCCGGCTGAGAAGTTGATAACTTTGCCTTTAATGACAGTGCCATTCTTAAGCTTAATAGTATCGGCATAGGCGTTTATAGCAATTGATGCCATGACAAGACAAAGCAACATGCCGCAGGCGAGAATTCTGATCTTCATAGATTTCTCCAAAACTATAAAGGAATATTGCCGTGTTTCTTCGGCGGGTTTGTGTCGCGCTTGTTCTCGAGCAGCTTCAGGCCGCGAATCAGCTTCTGGCGTGTTAAGCGCGGTTCAATCACCTCGTCAATGTAACCACGTTGGGCAGCCACATAGGGCGAGGCAAACTTATCTAGATACTCCTCAATCTTTTCGGCGCGAGTCGCAGCCGGTTCTTGCGACTGTGAGATAGCGCGCCGGTAGAGAATGTTGACGGCGCCTTCTGCGCCCATTACTGCAATCTCTGCAGTTGGCCAAGCCAGATTGATATCGGCTCTTATGTGCTTGGAGGCCATTACGCAATACGCCCCTCCGTAAGCCTTGCGTGTGATGACGGTAAGCTTTGGTACCGTTGCCTCGGCAAAGGCATAAAGTAACTTCGCGCCGTGGCGTATGATACCGTTATACTCTTGTTGGCTACCAGGTAGGAAACCAGGCACATCCTCAAAAGTGATCAGGGGAATATTAAAGCAGTCGCAGAAACGTACAAAACGTGCCGCTTTCACAGAAGCATCAATATCAAGTACTCCTGCCAATACTGCTGGCTGGTTTGCCACAATGCCGACGGAGTAACCATTGAGACGGGCAAACCCAATTACAATATTCTTGGCAAAATGCTCTGCCACTTCAAAAAAGTAGCCATCATCAACGATGAGGTTGATCACCTTGCGTATATCATAAGGCAGATTAGGATTATCTGGCACAATTGTATTCAACTGCGCATCGGCACGATCGATGGGATCGGTAGTAGCACGGCGGGGTGCATCCTCCATATTGTTTGATGGCATAAAGGAGAGCAGTTCACGTATTGTACTAAGACAATCTTCCTCATTTTCAGCTGCGAAATGTGCTACTCCACTACGTGAGTTGTGGGTGATTGCGCCCCCCAGTTCTTCTTTACTGACATCCTCGTGTGTCACTGCTTTGATAACATCAGGGCCAGTAATGAACATATAGCTACTATTCTTGACCATTACGTTAAAATCGGTAAGCGCCGGGCTATAGACGGCCCCACCAGCACACGGTCCCATAATCGCTGATATCTGTGGTACTACACCAGAGGCAAGGGTGTTGCGCAGAAAGATATCTGCATAACCACCGAGCGAAGCGACCCCTTCTTGAATACGCGCTCCACCAGAATCGTTCAAACCAATAATAGGTGCCCCCACCTTAAGGGCAAGATCCATAATTTTACAGATCTTTTCTGCATTCGTCTCAGAAAGTGAACCTCCAAAGATGGTGAAATCTTGCGCAAAAACAAAGACACGGCGACCATCAATAAGACCGTAACCGGCTACTACGCCATCTCCTAGATACTGCTGCTCTAGCATACCAAAATCGAGGCAACGATGGGTTTTAAACCGATCGAACTCTTCAAAAGTGCCGTCATCAAGCAGGAATTGTATACGTTCGCGAGCGGTCAATTTTCCTTCTTGGTGCTGCTTCTCTATACGTTCTAGGCCGCCTCCAGTGAGTGCCTTTGTCTCTTGTTGCTGTAGCCTGTTAAATTTTTCTTCTCTCAAGTACGATACTCCTGGCTTTCAGATCTCTGTTGCAGATTGGTACTTAGACGATACAATCAGGGACAGGGAGCGAGCAAGAAGGCGCCGCAAACCATCTCACTGATTATATCCCTTTTGGGGTTGTCTAAAGCTTTGGTTTAGTAATATAACTATCAGAAGATTATACTAAATTGTCCTTTTCTTTCTCCTCATGTTATAATGGCGCTTGTAGGTGTATTCCCATCCATACAATAGGGGCAAGATGAATAAGAAGAGGTTTGATGAGCTACTGCAGATGGCAGTAGAAGACGGCGTTTCAGACATTATCTTTGCCGTTGGCGAGCCTCCAATGTTTCGCTATAGCGGGGCATTAATGGATGTGAGGGCGGACCTGCTACAGGCGCGTGACACAGAACTGTTGGCGCGTTTGTTATTACAATCGCGTGAGGAGGATTTCAATCTCTTCATGGCTGCAGAAGTCGCTTATGAGATTGAGGATGTAGGTCGGTTCCGGGCGAGCATCTTCAAACAACGAAACTCCTTCCGTATTGTTATGCGTGTTATTCCGATCGAAGTGCGTACCTTTGCGGAGTTGAATCTGCCTAGCGAGATTACTGTACTTGCTGAACTGACACGTGGCTTAGTGTTAGTAACAGGTGCAACTGGACAAGGTAAATCGACCACGCTCTCTGCGATCATTGAGCAGATCAATCGTACTCGTAAGACACATATTATCACAATTGAGGATCCTATCGAGTTTACTTATGCCAAGGCGCGCAGTCTTATTACTCAACGTGAGATTGGCGATGATGTGCCTGATTACCAGACTGCGCTACGCCAGGCCTTACGTCAAAGCCCTGATGTTATTATGGTGGGGGAGATTCGTGATGCACAGACTTTTGAAGCTGTGCTTACCGGTGCCGAGACTGGTCACCTAATGATGAGCGCTATACATACTACCGATGCCCAGAAGACCTTTGGTCGTATTCTCGGTTTCTATCCTCATGAAGAGCGCCAAGCAGTACGTGAGCGCTTGGCTAACAACCTGGTTGCGATTATCAGTTTGCGTCTGTTGCCTTGTCGTAAGGATGGTGGTCAAGTACCAGCCGTTGAGATCTTGCGTATGAATGCTGCGATCGCCGACTGTTTACGCAATCCTGAGAAGATGAGTGAAATCACCACCCATATGGAACGGGGCCGTGATTACTATGGTATGCGCGTTTTTGATCAACATATATTGGAACTATATCATACCGGCATGATCGATCTGGAAACGGCACTAGGAGCTGCCACTAGACCAACTGAGATTGAACGTACTCTTACTCTTGAAGGCGCAGAAAGTCAGCTCTCCTAGGCTCTTTAAGAAAGTATTGTAAAAATAGTATGAAGAATAGCTGGTAGTAGGTTTACAAGATAATCATCGTAAATTAAAAATATAGACTAACTGCGCTTAATCACCGTCTCACTGGCTCCAAAATAGTTAATAGGTGACAAGGATCTAACAGATTGGGGGAGTTATGAGACAGGATAAAGGGTTCAGCACCCTAGAACTGCTGATAGTATTTGCAATCTTCGTAGTTTTGGTCACACTCTCAGTACTTACGCTGGCGCCGCATAGGCGTATGGTAAAGACTGATAATGCTGCTATGGCTCTCTACTCGGTGTCACGGCAGGCACGTGTACAGGCGATTACACGTCGGCAGTTTTATGCTGTAGTAATCAATATTGATGACGTCAAACAGACCTTCACACTAAGCAATTCCACTCAATCACTGAACTTCGAGCCACATACAGTAACATTAGTTGATATGGGGGCTTTCTTTGATACTACAGATGAGACAATTGCTTTTGTGAAGGGCTTGCCAGCAGATGTACTAATTAACCAAGGGCTTTTCACTCTGCCTACCGCATCAAGTGCTTTCACTGCACCAGAATCGATCTTCACTGCGCCTGATCTTGCTAGCAGTAAAACTTTTGTTATCTACTTTGATCCTGCTGGTCGCGCTGTCACTACTGCTAACAACAATGGCACACAGCAGTATTTAACATTCTATTTTTACTCTTCCGATATCAATGTGGGGAAGAGTCAGCCGCTTATGCGAGCAATTACAGTCTATGGAGCGACCGGTGGAATCAAGTTATGGCGTTGTGATGTAGGTGGCACACCGCCATTAAGATGGGTAGCGCAACGTTAGGAGTAAAGAATTATGAGAACGGATAAAGGATTTACACTATTAGAAGCGATTATTGCTATTTTGATAATGACTACAGCATTGATCGCCCTCTCGGCAGCATTGGTAGTAGGAGTTAATCTGCCTAGTTATGCGCGTCGGCGCGAAGTAGCAAAGCAGCTTGGCACCTTAATTATGGAGAACATTATTGCTAACAAGGAGGCCTCAAGAAATGGCTTTACTTTCGATAACCTTGCCTATACCACTACTACATTAGGTCTGTTTGAGCCACCTGTAGGAATGCCTGACACTCAGGTAGGCGCACGTCCTATGTATCAACCAGGTACTGATGGTATCTATGGTACTGCTGATGATGATGATATGCCAAACTTTCTTGAGTTTCAGATCCATCCTGGCAATGATGGCCAATACAACACCGGAAATGAGGATATACTTAGGCTAAGCGAATATAGCTATAAGATCTATATTACTAATATCGACAACACCACTAAACAGGTTGATGTCGTGGTCTATTTCACCACGCCTTTCCGGTCGGCCAATTCGATCACATTGGTCTGTCAATTGACCGACTTCAAGACTCTCTAGAAGGGGGCAGTCACTTATGATTAGAAATAGAACTTTAGAATATGGTTTCAGTTTAATAGAACTATTAATTGCCACCGC
>JBFLVQ010000150.1:0-15455 GCA_040758525.1 Acidobacteriota bacterium | reverse complement strand
GGGCTCGATTTTAGCATAAGTGCATAAGCGTTGATCTTCTCATAACCAAGGAAGATCTGCAGGTTTCCCAGCATATGCGCAATAACAAATCCGAACAAGAGAAAACCTGTAATTGCCACAACATACTTTTTCCCAAGTGATGAGCGATACAAGCGAATCAGTGGATTCGCCGAACTGATCACCACTCCCTCTGATTTTGCCTGAATGTTTGCTGCCATAATCTGGTTACCTTTACTGACAGGATGGAGATGCAAGGTAAAGTTTACCTATTCAATAATTATAAGTAAAATTCAAAAGAGTTATACTGAATATAAGTTTAACTTATTACTGGTAACACTATTTTATGCACATCGAAACCCTCAAGAGTTTTTGCGACCTGATTGAAACAGGGAGTTTCTCTAAAGCCGCAGCACTAAATTTAGTATCACAGTCTGCAATCAGCCAGCAAGTGCGTTCGCTTGAACGGCGCTATGATCAATCTCTGCTAGAACGTGGAAATCGCAAACGGGCAATACCGACTGAAGCAGGAAAACTCTTTTATGCTGAGTGCAAAGAACTGCTGGAACGTTTTCATGCCTTGGAAGAGCGTATGCGTAACCGATCAACTTCGGTTGTGGGAACAGTTCGTATCGCCACCGTATATAGTGTAGGGCTACATGAACTCCCACCTTATATCAAGCAGTTTATCCGTACACACCCGCAGGTCAAAGTTCATATAGAGTATAGTCGCACCGACAAAGTTTATGAAGCCTGTCTAAACAATACCATAGATTTTGGTATTATTGCGCTGCCATTACGTAGACCAAACCTTGCCGTTATTCTGTTTCGAGAAGACAAACTGGTAGCCGTATGCAGCCCCGAACACTCACTTGCGCATCGTCGTCGTATCAGCCTAAAGAGTCTTGCTGGTGAAGATTTTGTCGCCTTTGAACGCGATATCCCAACACGCAAAACCATTGATCGCATTCTCAAACAACATGGCGTAACGGTCAATTATGTAATGGAATTTGATAATATAGAGACAATTAAACGTTCTGTCGAAGTTGGTATAGGTATCTCAATTCTGCCAGAACCTACCATTGCTAATGAAGCTCGTAACCATCTGCTGGTAGCACTAAATTTTACTGAAGGCACTTTTACACGCCCCATAGGTATCATTCATCGTAAAGGAAAAGTCTTCAGCGCTGCGGCAAAAGAGTTTGTGCATATGCTCACATCAGCACATCAATAGAGTCAGCTTATCGCGGTCTGCTGCAGTAGATCATCGACTACATCTAGATAAATACTGGGGTAAGTTTGCTCTATACTCTCTTGCATCATAACCAGAGCTTCTCTATGTTCAACCGGTATTTTTCCGGCTGCTTCCCAGGTCTGTTTATCTGGCCATTGTGCATAAGCATACCATGTCCCATCCTCTCCTCTATGTAGACGTGAGCCTAGGCTGCCACACTTTTGATAGATCTCTTGGGTTCTTCTATGCCACCCTTCTTGAAATCTACGCTCTTGTCCAGGCTTGAGTTTCCAATGATATAATGCAATAAACACACTGCCTCCTTATCACAACTCTTAATAAGAATTTTCTTAATCGCTGTTAGTGTTTGGTGATATCACGATGTGTGACACGCGATTTGTAACCAGCCTTGCGTAATCGCTCGCCGAGCGCATCAGCAATCATTACTGAGCGATGCTGGCCACCTGTACAACCTACTCCAATAGTTAGATAGCTACGGCCTTCACGCTGATAACGTGGTGTAAGAAAATAGAGCAGATCGGTAAAGCGATTGATGGTTTCACCAACCTCTTCATGCTTCATCATATAATCAATCACTTCATCATGCCGACCAGTAAGCGGTTTAAGGTGAGGAACAAAGTGTGGGTTAGGAAGAAATCGCACATCAAAGAGCAGATCTAGCGCAATCGGCAATCCATGCTTATAACCAAAACTGATCAGAGTTAGCGTCATCTCTGGGGCAACTCCATCCTGAGAGAAATCACTAACAAAATAGCGTCTTAATGTATGCACTGTATGATCGGAAGTATCAACAACAATATCAGCCAGATCACGAATTGGTTGCAATAATTTCTTCTCAGCACGTATTGCTTCTAGCAGACTATCAGCAGTCTCCATTAATGGATGTGGCCGGCGTGTCTCTGAGAAACGGCGCTGTAGCGCTTCATCACTAGCATCCAAAAACAGCACGCTCATCTCTAGATCAGGGCGATGCTTTAACTCTTCATAAATGGGGGGAAACTCTGTGAGAAAATGGCGTTCACGTGCATCTATCACCAAGGCAGCACGATTAAGGCCATCTTGAGTACGACGTAGCAGTTCAATAAAGGTTGGGATCAGCGCCACTGGGAGATTATCTACACAGAAATAGCCTAGATCCTCAAATGCTTTAATCGCGGTGCGTTTTCCCGAACCACTCAATCCTGTGATAATAATTAATCTTAAGCTCATAACTATTGAAAGCTTAACGCTCTCCAGGCTCTCGGTCAACGCCCAATGAAGCCGCATGTTGAGCAATAAACTTCTGTGCAGCATTAAAACCACGTAACTTGAGCAGATGATTACGTACAGCAACCTCAACCAGAGTAGAAATATTACGCCCGGAAGTAACTGGCAAACGTACCAATGGTACAGATTTGCCAAGAAATTCGCTTACTTCTTCTGCTAATCCTAAACGATCATACTGTCGATCTGGCTCCCAACGCTCCAAACGTATCACTAGATCCAACGGACGTGATAATGTGATTGCCGAGACACCAAATAGATCTTTAATGTTGAGTATGCCTAGACCACGTATCTCCATATGATTACGCATCATCTCTGGAGCACTGCCAATTAACTGATCAAATCCTATACGTCGTACCTCTACAACATCATCTGAGACCAAGCGATTGCCTCTTACAATCAGATCCAGCGCGCACTCACTCTTTCCTATTCCACTCTCACCTTGTAACAGCACTCCTATCCCAAACAGTTCAATCATCACACCATGCAGTACTACACAAGGAGCCAGACGTGGTTGGAGAAATTCTGTCATCTTGATGATTGCTACTGAACTCACCTCTGGTGTACATAGTACTGGTAGTTCTGCCTGTGTTGCCTGTTGTAAGAATTCACTAGGAGGAGAGAGATTCTTAGTGATTAGTACTGCGGTAATCTGTGACAATGGTAAACGTGATAGTACTTCTAAGCGTTGATCAATGGAGAGCTGTTCTAGATACTGTATTTCGCTCTGTCCAACAATTTGAACACGTCCACTATGTATGTAATGGGAGAAACCGGCTAAGGCAAGTCCCAATTTCTGTATACGTGGGATAGTAATCTTGCGGTCAAGCCCTCGCTCACCAGTAAGCAGCCGTAGCGGAAAATCGCTTGGCATGCCTTCCAACACTTCACGTACAGTAATCGTCGGCGTTACGGGAGCAGTCATAATCAGTGACGAATGAGTAGTGACAAGTGACCAGTGATTAAAATAGCCTTGTCACTTGTCACTTATTTCTTGTCACTATAATTAAGGTTCAATCAACCCGAAGTTGCCGTCTTTGCGCTTGTAAATAACCCCTATGCGATCGGTCTCGGCATCCCGAAAAACCAGGAATTGATCGATTGATTCACTTACTACAGAGGCTGCCTCTTCAGGCGTGAGTGGTTTGATAGCATAGCGGCGTGAGCGTATAATGCGCGGCTCACTGGGCAGTGGCGCAAGGGGAGGCAAGGGCGAAGGAGCCAACTGCGCAGCGCTCTGTGTATGGCGTTTGCGCGTGGTCTTCTTACCTTTTAGCTTTAAGGCCTGACGTTCAAGCCGGTCAGCGGCTTGTGTGATTGCTGTATACATATCATCGGTCTCGGCCTTACCAGTCAGTTCTTGATCGCGCCAACGGAAGACGATCTCGGCGCGGTGACGATGCTTCTCGACTTCCAAAATAATATGGGCTTTGCCTAATGAGTCGAAATCAAAGACTTTCTCGATCTTTTCCAGTTGATCTTTAGTATGTCTCCTGATCGCTGACGAAACATCAACATGTCGCCCTGTGAACTCAACTTTCATGTACTTCCTCCAACTGGGACTCTTAGATCACGGCACGGCGTTCGCGCGAGCCGGGGATATTCATCTGATCTCGATATTTGGCCACGGTGCGGCGCGACATCTTCATACCATCCTTGGCCAAACGCTTAGCAATCTCTTCATCAGTGAGGGGATTGCGCGCATCCTCCTCTTCAATCATCTTCTTGATCTGAAGTTTAATAACTCTTGTTGAGACCTCCTCCCCCTCTTCATTGACCATACCCTCGGTAAAAAACCTACGTAACTCAATCACACCTTGTGGGGTATGTGAATACTTGCCATTAACGACGCGTGAAACCGTAGAAAGGTGCATCTCAATATCTTCAGCAACATCCTTGAGCATCATGGGTCTAAGGTATTCAATACCTTTATCAAGAAATTCTCGTTGTCGCTTTACAATCGATTCACAGACGCGATAAATGGTCTGGCGACGGTGCTCAATATTTTTAAGTAGATCTACAGCAGAGCGGAAACGCCCCTTAATATAGTCACGTGCCTCCTTGGTAGTCTTATCAGATTCGAGCAGTCGCCGGTAATGAGAATTGATACGTAACTGCGGCATGCCTTCATCATTAAAATGTATGTAATACTCCTCGTCGATCTTCTCTATGTAGACTTCTGGCTCAATATACTGAGTGTTTTGAGAAGCATATTTACGACCAGGATAAGGCTCAAGCTTGCGAATTATCTCCATCTCTTGGCGGATCTCTTCCAGTGTTACGCCTAGCTCTTTAGCAATATCAGGAAGGCGATACTGTTGCAAACGATCTAAATATTGTGAGATCAAACGCACTGCTAAGCGTTCACTATGACCCATCTGTTGCAGTTGCACAAGCAAGCACTCTTTACGATCCTGCGAGCCACACCCTATGGGATCAAAGGTCTGTACTGTGTGTCGGGCTGTCTCAACCGTCTCTACAGACCAGTTACCCATCTCGCAAATCTCTTGCAGGGTGGCATCGAGATAACCATCATCATTAAGATTACCAACCACGGCTTCAGCAGCTTCTCGGGCTTCACCATATAGATCCGAGAGGTGCAACTGCCAGAGTAGATGCTCAGAGAGAGTAAGCGGGCGGGTAAGGAGATTTTCATAGGAGGGCCGCTCACGCTCTTCATACTCACGAGTTTTATAACCGGGATCTAAATACTCTTCGAAAGTGGTGCCAAAATCGATCTCCTGAAAAGAGTCAGGATTCACTTCTGGCTCACTCTCAACCTCTTCTGTGGCCTGAGTAGTAGTAGTAGGTATTTGACCTTCTACCGGCTCGGCAACAGGTGCTTCGGTGGTCTCAGGAGCGGCTTCGCCTTCATAGCCAAGCGCCTCCTCCAAACCGGAGATCGTTTCTACAGTTTCGCCACTGCCAGCTTCCTCCAATTCAAGCACAGGATTCTCAGTTAACTCCTGAGTGATCATGTCGTGGAGTTCCAACTTCGTCATACTTAACAACTCGATGCGCTGGCGCATCTGTGGCGTAAGTACGAGATTGTGTCTCAGACTGGTTGTTAAATTCGGCTTGATTGACATAACACACTCTATCAGAGTTTAAAAGGGCTCTACCCCTGGCTACATTCTAAAATTTTCCCCTAGATAAACCCGCCTCACCTCTTTATCAGAAGTAAGTTCAGCAGGTGTCCCTGTACGAAATATCGCACCTTCATTAATAATGTAGGCACGATCGGTAATAGCAAGCGTTTCACGCACATTATGATCAGTGATCAACACACCTATATTACGCGCTTTTAGCTGTTCTACAATATGCTGAATATCGCTCACCACAAGTGGGTCAATACCAGCAAAAGGCTCATCGAGCAATATGAAGTGTGGCTCGAGCGTAAGACAGCGTGCAATCTCAGCGCGTCGTCGCTCACCTCCAGAAAGTGCATAGCCCTTGGTATGACGCACATGTCGGATCGCAAGCTCGTCAAGCAGCGCCTCCAACTTCTGGTGACGGGCGCGTCGCGACAATTCTAAGGTTTCAAGGATCGCCAAAATGTTCTTCTCAACAGTAAGCTTGCGAAAGATCGAGGGCTCTTGTGGCAGATAGGAGATACCACGACGGGCGCGTAAATAGATGGGCAGGTTAGTAATGTCCCCCTCACCCAAATTGACCTGACCAGCATCAGGCCGTTCTAGTCCCACAATCATATAGAATGTTGTGGTCTTGCCCGCGCCATTGGGCCCCAGTAGGCCGACTATCTCACCACGCTTAACTTCGATCGTAACATTATTGACAACACAACGGCCACGATAGGACTTCTTCAGACCTTGCGCGCGCAACACCAATGGATCTTTATCAGTTTGCCTGGCTTGGGGAGTTGGCTGCAATTTGCGAGGAGCTTCCGGAGATTCGACCGCAATCAATTCGCCGACAGATTGTAACCCTTTAGCGCCTTTAGCTCTATTATCCACCCACATACTCCCACGCAAGCTTTGCCATCAACGTTGAACTTCATGGGTTGATCTGACGCGCTTTGTGCCTCGCTGGTCATCGGCGAAAATCTTATCATCGCCTCCCATTAAAGTCAATCTTCGGCCTGTTATAGTGCCTTGTGCAATTGAGACAACACGCGCCATATTTCCCACAATCACGGTACGCTCTTCTGCCGCCGTATATTCTGCTTTATCACCTTCAGCACGCCGCCCAGGCTGTGTTAGCACAACCTGTTCATCTGCCTCCATACGCTCAACCTCGTTGACCTCGGCTTTGAGAAAGATCTTTACACGTTGCGCTTCTAAAGTATCTTCACCCTGTCGCATCTTTACACCACTGCGGTATTCAGCAATACGCTCTGTGTCTGAATAATTCATTGTATCAGACGTAGCAAAGACTGGTACAACGCGTTTACCCCCATCATCACGAGTATGGGCAGTCTGATAGAGCGCAGAAGAAACATTTCCTAACGCTGCCATGCGGCGTTTGTCACGATATAGCTCAAGTCGATCCGAGCGTATAAAACTATCATCCTGCCAAGCTCGCGCTTCTCCTATATAGATAGCCTCACCCTGTGTATGATCAGCACGTGCCTCTTTAGCTGTGATGAATACTGGTGAGCGCATGTTGCGAAACGGCGCCGCTTGTCCTATTGAACCAGGATTGTAATAAGTAGAACGTACACGCCCACGCGCCCAACTCTGCTTTTTTACTGTATAGATATCGATCTCATCAGCCTGTGTGCGTACCGTCTCATCCCAAACCATTACTTTACCCTCGCGTAATTCGATACGCTCTTCAGCAGTTGTGTAAGTAGCGCGCTCAGCAACTGCCTGTCGGCCGCCTTCTTGATATTTGAAGTCTCCTTCTTGAACGACAACTGTGATTGCACCACCCTCACGCTGAAAAGTTGCTTGTGCACGTGCGCTCTCAGTAACACGAGTAGCGGCACCTTGCTTATAAGGAACAGCCTCAATCCTTACTCCTCCTTGAGCAACAAAATCACGTGCCACATTATCAGTTTCAAAGAAAGTTAGTGTAGCACGCTCAGCTTTTAGAGTACGTCGCTCAGCATTGTCAGTAGGCGACACTGGTGTCATTGTCAACACAACTGCGCCGCGAGCCTGTGCCTCACGAATAAATCTGCCCCCAGAAAAATAGAATAACTCTGCTTCTTGAGCAGCCAGTTCCTTGATTGTAGCATTAGGCAGCGAAGCTGTTGTAGTAGGCGCATCTAATTTTAAGTGCACATTACCTAATGCTTTGATGTGTTGGACTTCACTGCCCGATGCCCCTGGAAGAGCAAAAAGCTCAAGTCGATCTGCATTAAGACGACGTTGTGCAACTCCCATTTCTGTTTCAGCCTGTGCTTGGCCACGCGCTTCGGCACGCGTTAAATTACCAGTTGGATCAAAGAAAAAATCCATATCGGTGGCTTGTATGCGTGAGGGCGCAGTAGCCTGCCGACTCTCCAGTAACGCTTGGCCGCGTGCCTCCAATCGTTCGACCTGCTTCTTCTCTGAGAGGAAGACAGTGAGTGCGGTTGCGCTTATGAAGCGATCTGGTTCAGCAACGCGAGCATTACCACGTAGACGTATAACACGATCTTTACCGGTATATTCACCCCAATTTCCAGTAATCTCGACCGGCACATCAGGTGACTTATTGGTTAAACCATTACCACTCTTTGCCACCGTCGGCTTTTTATCTTTTTTCTGATCAGATTTCTCTTTAGGCTGCTCTTTCCCATTGGATGCTTTTGATCCAGGTGTGGCACTATCAATAGTCTCTTCCTTAGCCGGTTCGACAATAACCTGCACGGCGGCTTTCATCTCTAGCCGCTGTGCAGGGGAATCGAGCAGCATACCACGACAATTGCCATGTACACGGTCACGCGCAAACTCTACTTTATCTTCGGTCTCAGCACGTTCATTACGTTGATCATAATCTAGGCTCTCAGTCTTTACTTGAAGACCATCGGTGGTTTCGATAAACACTTTACGTTCGAAGCGTACCAGTGCCTGAGCCTGATCATAACGACAGTGTTCGGCGGTAACCTGACCAGCAGGTGCACCAACTTTGTCATAGACCTCTAACTTTACTTGTGACAATTCATGATGACCATCGCCAAAGACCTGATCTTTGAGGGCAGTAAGTTTATAGCGGTTACGCCCATTCTCATGATGTACATACTCAAAGTTATCGAAGACAGCAGTCAATTGGCCTTGTAGTTTGACACGCGAGTCTCGTTCTATTGAGACTGGATTTAGCTTCTTGATCAATTGCACACCCAGAAGCGCAGCAACTCCTATAAAAACAGTAATGGCAAGAGCTTTAGCAAAAAAGGGCAAGTGAGATCGAATCATTACCTATAGACCTCAGAAACAAGCTGAAGGTTGGATGCATAAGGTTCAAAACATAATTTAGTAATTGCCGGTATGATGCCTAAGAACCTTTTGATCTCATATCCTTTATAATAATTTGAACCTGAGTCGGAGCATTGTAGTTCGACTCGCCAAGCGAAAAGACAACTTGCATCAGACCTGTTTGAGGAAAGTTCTCTAACTGTCCAACCGCTCCCCACCAGATCGCATCAACGGTATGGCCACGATGCGCAAGACGAAACTTTAGGTGACGATCCCGCAATACATATGGCCCTTCAACAATACATACATCTTCAGCAAGAAAAGTAGGAACTGGATTAGCGGCGCCAAATGGCTCAAGCACAGAAATTTCCCGCATTAGATCAGGATTGATCTCGGCAAAACTAAGCTCTGCATCAATCTCTAAAGCAGGAATGAGATCCTCATCGCTAATCACTTTCTGGGCAAAGTCATTCAAACGTTGGCGCAATTCGCTAATACGTTCAGCGCGTATTGTTACTCCGGCAGCATGAGAATGGCCACCATAGCGTTCAAAAAGTTCCTGACAACTATTAAGTGCCTCTAAAAGGGGAAACTCTTTAATCGATCGGCCTGAACCATAGCCAATACCATCTTCGATTGAGATAACAAGCGCAGGACGATGTATACGTTCAACTACCTTAGAGGCAGCAATACCAATAACTCCTCTATGCCAACGTTCGCCTGCCAGCACAATAACACGTTCCTCAGCAAGTCCTGTATTAGTCTCTAACTGAGCCATTATCTCTTCAATGATATCGGCCTCAGTACGTTGACGGGCAGTATTCTGTTCATTCATCTCACGAGCCAAACGTATTGCCGTCTGCATATCGGTCGAGGATAAGAGTTCTACGGCAGCACTGGCGCCACCCATACGACCCACTGCATTGATACGCGGAGCAATACGAAAACCGATATCATAACAGGTAACAGTTCGCCCAGATACACCAGCTACTTCTAATAGTGCCCGCAAGCCGATATTGTCAGGACGGGCTAAACCAGCTAGTCCACATTTAGCAATGATACGGTTTTCCCCTACTAAAGGGACGATATCGGCAATTGTGCCAATGGCAGCAATCTTTAATAACCCAACCAGTTGATCAACATAGCCGCGCTCTGTTAAGAGCGCCTGGGCAAGCTTAAAAGCAACTCCACAACCAGCCAGATTCTTCTCTGGATAATTGCAATCATCTCGCTTTGGATTGAGTATTGCCACCGCCATAGGCAGGCCATCTTCTGGCAAGTGATGATCAGTAATAATCACATCTATACCTAGATTATGGGCATATTCCACCACAGCATGTGCGCGTATACCACAATCGACACTAATAATGAGTTGATAACCGCCTACTTTGGCTTGATCTATGGCAGCTTCGCGCATACCGTAACCATCAATCAGCCGCTGTGGTATGTAGTAGCTTACGGATGCGCCTACTATTTCCAATGCTTTTTTGAGAATTACTGTGGCAGTTGTACCATCAACATCATAATCGCCATAAATAAGTATCTTCTCACCATTGGCAATAGCACGATTAATACGATCTACGGCGGCTCGCATATCGGCCATCAGAAATGGTGAGTGTAGATCTTTCAAAGCAGGACGCAAAAATTTTTCTGCTGCCTTGGCAGTAAAAAATCCTCGACGTATCAGTAGACAGGCGGTGGTCTCAAATAGACCTAGCGTATGCGCAAGGCGCAGCACCACCTGCCGGTCATAGTTGCAAATATGCCAACGCCTGCTTTGCGCTACAGTTACACTCATCAAAACCTCTACAAGAGGATTTATACTTACTTGCTGGCCGATTAAGTCTAACATACTATATGGCAAGGGACGCAGAACAGCGCGCAGGCAATATCTTTTAATTCTTTACCTATTCAGCTAACCGCTCTAACTGCCATAGCCGCCTCCACCTGGTGTCTCTATAACGATTCGGTCACCAGCAGAGAGTTCCAGGCTCTCTTTACTACCAATAGACTTTATTCCACTACTAGTAATCAAGCGAGCTGAACCAGGCTGGCCAGGCTCTCCACCTGCTAACCCATAAGGTGGTTGGCGACGACGATCGGAAAGCAGCGATGCCCGCGCCGGTACTAAAACTTCCAATTCACGTACAATTCCATCACCACCACGATAACGGCCTGCGCCGCCCGAACCACGCCGTAAACTATATCGCCGTACTCTCAGAGGATAAGCATACTCCAATGCTTCTGCGGGAGTGTTGAGCGAATTGGTCATATGAGTATGCACGCCGCTCAATCCATGCGCAGTTGGACGCGCCCCCATACCACCAGCAATAGTCTCATAGTAGGCGAACTCTCGGCCCGTAGTAGGATCCATCCCACCAATCGTTAAATTATTCATTGTACCTTGGCTTGCTGCTGGTATCTCATCAGGCAGTGCGGTTGCTAGCGCACGTAACAACACATCGACAATACGCTGTGAGGTCTCGACATTTCCTGCTGCTACCGCAGCAGGCGGCTGTGCATTTACCAATGTACCTTCAGGAGCAACTACTTCAATAGGGATAAGCACACCCGCATTGGCAGGAATATCCTCGGCCAATAGACAACGAAAAACATAATAGACAGCAGACAGAGTAATTGCGAAAACTGCATTTACCGGGCCGGGCCTTTGATAAGCACTACCAGTAAAATCGACCTTTGCGCGCCCTCCCTCAATTGTGATAGATACAACAATCTCTACTGGTTCATCACTAATACCATCATCATCGAGCCAATCTCTGGCTTGATATTTACCGGGCGGCAGAGTAGCCAAACGTTGGCGCATCATACGCGCTGTGTAATCGATAAGAAAACCTGCATACTGTAGCGTCTCTTTACGACCATAACGTGCGACAATCTCAGCCAGACGGCGCGCACCTACACGTATTGCCCCTAGTTGAGCAGTTAAATCCCCTTCCCGTTCTTCGGCTAGTCTTACATTACTAAGGAAGAATCTCTTGATATCTGGATCTAGCTTGCCTTGGCGCACTAACCGCACAGGAGGTATACGTAAACCCTCTTGATAGATCTCTGTTGCCGTTCCCATAGATCCAGGAGTTGCTCCTCCTATATCAGCATGATGGGCGCGATTGGCAACATAAAAGAGCGGCCGACGAGCATCTAGGTAGACAGGCGCAATCATTGTTACATCAGGCAGATGTGTTCCGCCTGCAAAAGGATCATTGAGCATTACAATATCGCCATCTTCCATCTGATAGGCAGCAATTGCGCATGCTACTGACATAGGCATTGAACCCAAATGTACAGGCATATGATCACCCTGTGCAATCAGCCTACCATCTGGTCCAAAGACAGCACAAGAATAGTCGCGTCGCTCTTTGATATTGGGCGAGAAGGCGGTGCGCCGCAATACTAACCCCATCTCTTCTGCTACTGAATGGTAGAGTGCCTTATAGATCTCTAGCTTTACCGAATCCATCATTAATTCCTAAAAGTTAATTGCTAAAAATTCTAGTGATAACAGATCATATAAGTTTTACCAACCTAGTCTGATAGCAGCAAGCCATCTCCCCGATACCGGCAGTTATAAGCCTAAATGCCCAAAAATAGCTTGCGAGAGACTTTTACTAGGGTATATACTGATTGCGATTTTTAGCTATTTAATAATTTTACGTATTAATCTACGTAAAGGTAGTCCACCGATAAGAGCAAACCGTGGCGAAAGCACGGGACGCAAAGATATCGGCCTAAGTTTAGAGATAGTTTTCTAGAGATATGGTTGGATGTCTGCCGAAGTGGAAGCCTTGTTGCCAGCACTTATACTGCTATGGCTCTGCTCTCCAGGCCAATCCACATTAGTTAATAATTTCTTTATTTGATCAGCTTTTCTCCGTAATGAATTGGGCATAAGAGTAGATCAAACACTCGCCCACACTACGGCAATAGAATGCCCCCAGCGCGACTCGCACCTACTGTTTTGGCAGCGAGACCCGCAAATACAACAACACGCGCTTCCCCCTCACCAGCGCGTGTTGTTGATTAATCTTCTTTCCGCAAAAGCCTGTGCAACTATTAAGAAGTTGGGTTATGATCCTCTCTTTGTAGATCAATATCCTAATTAATCTTTTTGGGAAATTATGAAAGAGTGTCAGTCCTGCCGTCGCTGCTACGATGACAGCTCGAATTTCTGCCCAATTGATGGTTTAAGTCTTGCCTATGGCATTGCTGGACCAAGGCTACTGGGTGGAAAATATCGGCTTGAGCGTCTGATTGCGCGTGGTGGGATGGGAGTAATCTACCAGGCGGTACAAGAAGGATTAGCACGTACTATCGCTGTCAAAGTGCTGAATCCAGAATTTGTCAACAATCCTACAGCACTAGAGCGGTTTCGTCGTGAGGCTCTCGCGATCGCGGGACTTAAGCATCCTAATATTGTGACAATTTATGATTTTGGTGTAAGTCCTACAGGAAGCTCTTATATAGTAATGGAGTTTCTTAAAGGGCGTACCTTAAGCCACTTAATCGATAGTGAAGGTAAACTTAGTCTAGAACGCACCCTCAGTATAATTGAACCTATCTGCCAAGCGCTTACCGAAGCCCATAGCAAAGGTGTAATTCATCGCGATCTCAAACCTGACAATATAATGCTTGAGCAGATGGGCACAACTGAGGTGGTTAAAGTAGTAGATTTTGGTCTTGCCAAGCTAAAACAGCGCGCCGAGCAGCGCCGTATCACCGGTACACAGGTGGTAGGTACATTCGACTATATGTCGCCGGAACAGTGTCAATCACTAGAACTGGATGCTTCTTCTGATGTCTATTCATTAGGAGTAATGATTTATGAACTATTGACGGGTCAGGTGCCCTTTCATGGTGCTTCACGCTTAGCAACGATCTATCAACAGATAAATGATCCACCACCACCACCTAGAGCGCTTGTCCCTGAAATACCTCACGAAGTAGAGAAAGTAATACTTAAAGCTTTGTCAAAAGAGTCTATACAGCGGCAACAATCTGCCACTGAACTTTTCCAGGAGTTAAAAGAAGCTGCTCAAGCAGCTAGTGCTGCAGTTGCAACCGTAGCGCGTGGCGGTGTGATTCGCGAAGATACTGGCCGCCTTAATCGCGCTGGTGATAAACGTCAGAGTCCTAACGCTACACTGAAGAAGCATCTTGTCTTTGAGCATTTTGTTGGCCGTGAACGTGAGCTGAATCGTCTCACAACAGAGTTTGCCTTTATTCGCTCAGGACGTTCTAAACCAATCATTGTGTTAGGCGATGCTGGTATTGGCAAGACTCAACTTATCCTAGAACTACGTCGCCGCTTGGGTGAAGGCGCAGCCGTCTTTCTCACTGGTCGTTTCTTTGATTATCTAGGAAGTACTCCTTACAAGCCATTGCTTGACCCCCTCACTGCCTACTTACGCCAATTAGAGTTACAATCTACTCTCTTTGACTCGATCCTCAGTGAATTAGCCGATCGTGTACGACAAGATCTCACCAATGATTGGCAGCTATGGATTTCTAGTATGTCCAATACAGGATCACTACAAGGTAGTCCAGAGGGTGAAAAGTATCGTGTCTTTGAATATCTTGCCCAGCTATATATCAAAATTGCACGTCATCAACCAATCATATTCTGGATGGATGATATGCAATGGGCCGATGGCCTTAGCTTCAGTTTTCTGGCTTATTTGTTGCGCCGTACACTTGATGAACCTTTGCTATTTATCTTCACTGCACGTATACAGGATGTTACTCAAAAAGGGCATCCCTTTCAGCAATGGCAGAGCCAAGCAGCCACCGCACGTAAGATTGAACAGATTCAGATGAGCGGTATGACCCGTAGTGAGATTGAAGCTTATCTTAACCTTGTCTTCACAGAGATTGAGATCGCTGAAGGTGTAATCGACCGACTCTGGCAAGATACGCAAGGCAATCCCTATTACCTTAGTGAGATTTTGCGTCTGCTGGTGGAAGAAGATCAGATCATCTGGACAGGTCAGCGTTGGCGCTGCCAACTGCTTACCGAGATTCATCTGCCCTCTTCAATCATCAATATTGTTGATGCACACTTGCGCCGTTTTCGTGAAGAAGAGCTAGATATTTTTATGCAAGCATCTGTGCTTGGTGAACAGTTTACCTTCGAAGCGCTAAGACTTGTTACAGGTTTGGATGAAGATCGACTTGTCGATACTGTAGAGGCAGGATTAGCCGGTTATGTCTTTAAAGAACTGCCTATGGCAAACACGCGCAATGGACGACCTGTATTGACGGGCGCCGATGAACTCTACAGTTTTTATCACACCACGGTTTGCAAGGTGCTCTATGCGAAGATCAATACTCGGCGGCGGCGGCGTTTGCATCAACGTGCTGCTGAGGCGTTAGAACAGTTTAATAAAGATCGATCAGAACAGATCGCACCATTACTAGCACATCACTATTATAATGCCGAACAGTATCCTCTCGCCTTTAAATATACTGTTGAGGCTGCCAATGCGGCTTGGCGCGCACTAGCAATAGATGAAGCAGAGAAATGTCTTACACGTATTGAAGAACTGCTTACACAATTAGCAGAG
>JBFLVQ010000149.1:0-15545 GCA_040758525.1 Acidobacteriota bacterium | reverse complement strand
GTTTGTGGTTTCCCAGTCTTGGGTTTATTTAACTATAGGAACCTACACTCTACCTTGATCTTGTAAGGCTGGTAAATAAGAAAAAACTAGTATTTTTCCTACCTGATCCACCTTATTAGTAGTAAAACAACTAATCAGAAGGCTGCAGTAGCTTAGTTACTGTGACATCGACAGCCCAGTAGACGACATATCGTACCAGCTCTTTTCTAATGGTGCTACTGACGGGAGTCAGCCCCCAATCCCAAACCGTATTCTGCAGTGCACCGGAGAGCTTGCTAGTATAGTTGAGCCAGCGCAATGGTGTAGCATCCTTTACTACCTTGTTGAAATATTCGATACCTTCATCATGGCCTGCTGGCAAGCAGATATCCTCCCATTTGCTACTCACCAGTTCGCTATGCTCATGCTTATAGTTGCGTGACAAAATATCCATATAGAGGGGACTGGCTTGAATCAGTTGGGTAGTTTGGGCATCGTAAAGACCTAGTGCTACATGTACACAGTTTTCTATAATCAACTTCAGCCTATCGCGCTCTTCCTCTTTATCCTTAACCCTCTGTTCAGTTACATCAATAGCGTAAATAATCACGCCATCTACTTCACCGGTTTTGGTAGGAATAATGGTATAGACAAAATAGTTCTCCGTGAGTTTATCGTCTTCATCAACAACATAGGTGACCATTCTCCCAGTCGTTTGTGGAACATTACTCTGATAGACATCTTGCACCAGATTGACAAAATCGGCCATCTCTGGCTTCCAAAAGATCTCTCGCAATGGTTTACCTACCACATTCTGATCTTTGAACAGGCGCGCATAATGGGGACTATAGGTCTCTACAATCAATTGCACGCCACGTAGCACCAGTATATAGAATGGCGCCATTTCTACTAGCCTATTAAGACGTAATCGCTCACTATTGACCATTGCTGCCATTTCTTGTAACTCATTGGAGCGCGCTAGTAGCTCTTGATTAGTAGCTTCTAACTCTTCATTAGTAGCCTGCAATTCTTCATTGTTGGTTTCTAATTCCTCATTAGTGGCTTGCAACTCCTCATTAGTAGTTTCAAACTCCTCATTGGTCGCCTGCAGCTCTTCTTGTGTAAGCATCATCTCCTCGTTGGCTGCTTGCAACGCCTCATTAGCATCCATAAACTCCTTGTTCATTTCATTCAGACGCCGATTAGCAGTGCTCAATTCATTTAGCAACTTGGCCTGTTCAACTTGAGCCTTCTCTAGTCGCTGACGGATCTGTACCTGTTCCGTTACATCACTAATAGTGATCAGCGCAATATCGACACCATCGTTCTCCATTGACATCGGCATAATCGAGAAATTAAGAAAACGGCCATCACCACCTAGCGCCAACTCCAGTTCTACTTCATTGATCGTCACAGGACTACGTTCCTGAAATACCATATCAATGGCAGCACGTATTTTGGCATAAGGAATACCACGCAAAGCATGTAGGAAATCCTGTTCTTTATCTATATTTGGCTCACGTATTCCCAACAGCCGACGAGCCGATCCATTAGCCATCAATATGTGATAAGAGCGATCAATTATCACCACACTGATGGGCAGATAACGTAGCAGCGTCTCATTGAAATTTCGTAGTGGTACTACTTCAATAGAAGCGGCAGCCTCTGGAACATTGACCTGACTATTCACTAGTTTCATTGGGGCTAAGGGTGCGCGCCGCCGCACCAATAGATGCGTCATATTAGATAGATCGCTACGTTGCCCAGTCGTCAGATTACTATGTCTACAGATATAGATCTTCCATTTCTTATTAACTAACTCGAAGGTTGATTTCGCCGGCCAAGCCGTTTCTGCCTTTCCCAAAAAAAGGTAACCATCCTGACGCAAGGAGTAGCCAAAAAGGTTAAAGACACGTTGTTGCAGTTCTGATGTGAAATAGATCAGCAGGTTACGACAGACAATAAGATCGATACGTGGAAATGGCGCGCTCCAGCTCAAATCCTGTTGGCCAAATATCAGCATCTGGCGTATAGGCTTAATAATACGATGCATGGTATCAACACGCTCGAAATATTGATTTATATAGTCACGGGGAAGATTACGTAATACACTATCGCAGTAGACGCCGCGCCGCGCGAAACTGATTGCTGCCTCATCTAGATCGGTAGCAAAGATCTTAATGTTCCAATCATTCAGTTCATGACCTAGCAGATCGGCGACCAATAATGCTAGCGAATAGGGTTCTTCGCCAGTGGCACAACCAGCCGACCAGAATCTCAGTATATTATTATGCTCGCGTCCGTACTGTATCAACTTTGGCAGAATAGTCTTCTGTAGATATAAGAAGGCTTCTGGATCCCGAAAGAAATGTGTTACTTTGATGAGAAAAGCAGCCGCCAATTCACGCACTTCCTCAGGATGTAAGTCCAAATAATGTGTATAACCTTCTAAAGATATATTGTTGGTAATTATCATACGACGGTTGATACGTCGCATAATTGTTGAAGTCTTGTAAGTGCGGAAGTCAATATTTACCTGGTCATTTACCTTCTGAAGAATCTCAGTCAAGATTTCATCAGATTTTTCCGCTGATTTGGACATACTCGTATCAGTTACCAAATCATAGAGCAACGGACTGATCTTCTCTAGATCAGCAATGAAATCAACTGCATTGGGTGGCAAAGCCATAGGCATTGAAGGAAAGCGTGCTGTACGCGGATTCTGAATTATCACCGTACCACCAGCATTCTTGACATCTACGGCGCCAGCCGTTCCATCATTGCCAGAGCCGGTTAAAATAATTGCGATCAGATTTTCCCCATAAGCCTTGGCGGCAGTTGACAACAATAGATCCAAAGATGGTTTGGGACGTTCCTGATGATCATCTATAAGCTCAACCTTACCATCATTAATTGCCACATGCTGGTTGGCAGGTATGACATAGATATGACCAGCCTGAAGCCGACAACTACCTTCAACCACTACTATAGGTGTGCTAGTACAACGCTCCAGGATTAAACCTAGTCTACTAGGACGGCTAGGATCCAAATGCTGTGCTAATACAATGGGAATAGGAAAATCGGTTGGCAAAGTCCTTACCAGGGTTGAAAGCGCCTCAATACCACCGGCAGAAGCTCCTACCACAACAAGCTCGTAAATACTTTTATGTGACTTGTTACTAGTTTCTGTCATAAACAGACTCGGAAAAAGGGACAAAGCCACAGATTAATGGGGCTTACCAATCTACTGTAGATCCGTTGATCTAATCAAGCCGCATCTCCAATGCCGACAATATCTTTAGCCTGAATGCGGGAGTATGAGGTGTATAAGTCATATGCGACAACGAGAATCTGTGGTATAAAACATTTACATAAATTCTCGACCTATGGTGATCACAGACTGTGTGTTCGCCAAGAGATTTCGGAAAGATTTCTCGACAGTTATCGCTCAAATCTTGATTTAGGAGATTTGATTATGTCTTCACCAACTAGGTCATATTCAACCAACAGTCCAATTGCTGGCTCACTGACAATTCCTAACAGGCATGAAGATCTTGAATCACAATTCTTGCGCTTAAGGTCACTGACTTCGGACTTCAAAGCCCTTGCAGAAGAACTAAAGAACTTGCATCAGAGCCCTGATGAGTACTGGTATGCAATGGGCAGCCGACTGCGTAAGATTGCCAACGAGCGTCTCTATCGCTGGGGTGGTTACCGATCGTTTTCAGATTTCTGCCAACGTGGCCTTGGCTACAGTCGTCAGCATGTCTACAAACTGATGAAGGTAGTCGAATTTATTGATCAACGCTGGGAGCAAGCACAACTTGCTGAAGAGCGTCAAACCGTTGAGCGTCTCTTCTCAATGGGTTTTACCAAACTCTATATACTGCATGCGCTACCTACTGACAAACTAGATCTGATACTTAAAGAGGGAATCATAGTGGTAATAAATGGTGAGCCAACCTGTGCAATTGCACTGGAGACGGCAACCGTAGGTCAACTGAAGCGTGCGTTGGTACAAGAACAACACAGCAATGGTAGACAACTGCGCAGCATTGCTAAGTCATCGCCACTAACAAGCAACCTGATTCAATTTATCAACATTCAATCAAAGGCATTACTACGGGTTATAGAACAATGTCGTTATAGTTGTGATAGCCAGGAATCGTTTGTCGATCACCTACAAACTATCGAGCAGTACGCGACAACTATAGCCGAAGGAATTGATGCATTAATGAGTTCAGAAAAGTAGCTAAAGCTCTCTACATTACCGAGAGTCTAATTTCACTAACTAGAGAACCTCATTATCAATGGCATAACGTACTAAGCTGGCGGTATTGTGGAGGTTTAGTTTATTCATTAGGTTTTTGCGGTGGTTTTCCGCTGTTTTTACACTAATCGAGAGTTCACCAGCAACTCCTTTGTTGGTTAGTCCTTCGGCAATAAGCCGTAATACCTGTAGCTCACGCTTGGTAAGCACACCATTTTCGCTTTGCTGATGCAGATCTTTGGTAAAACCTTGTGTAGAGATCTCTGGACTGAGAAAATGTTTGCCAGCATAGACCTGATGAATTGCCTCAAAGAGCAGTTTAGGTTGGCTAAATTTGAGCAAATAGCCGCTTGCACCAGCTTGTAATGATTGTAAGACAAATACTTTCTCTGAGTGCATAGAAAGGATCAAGACTCGTGTATAGGGAGATATTTCACGTATTCGCTTCGTCACTTCTATCCCGCTTAAGTCGGGTAGAGTAATATCCAAGAGTACCAAGTCAGGGGTGAGTTGACGAACCAATGCTATCGCCTGTTGGCCTGTCTCAGCTTCGCCCACTACCGATAGCTCATGCTCTTGTGTGAGTAGAGAAACAAACCCTTTGCGCACAATATTGTGATCATCGGCCACTAATATACGAATCATTGGTCAATATATCCTTATTTTCAATGTAGTGGCACACGAGCAAACAGTTGTGTGCCGCTGCCAGGACGAGAATTAATTATTAACTCGCCACCCAGTAGCCGTAATCGTTCTCGCATACCCCAAAGACCCATATGACGTAGTCTCCCTTTGTTATATAGAGTACTAATATTGAAGCCTACACCATTATCTTTCACTTCTAGTCGCAGTGATGTTCGTAAACGCTTGAGCGCAATATTAACTTTAGCTGCATCAGCATGCTTAACAACATTAGTGAGTGCTTCTTGTGCAACCCGGTAGAACGCTAGTTCAATATCCTTTGAGATTGTTCCAACTTCTTTACTATTATTGAAACTTATCTGTATACCATTACGCTCACGGATATCTTCCACCAATATCATTAATGCCGCGCTAAGGCCCAAATGATCGAGTGCAGCAGGACGTAAATCATAAGCGAGTCGCTGTATCTCGTGTCCTGTATGTTCAAGCAATTCTTTAATATGCTGTATGCGTATGGCAAGGGGAGAGTCTGGATCCAGTCCTTCCCGACAAGCTAGCTCTATCTCAGTATAAATCGCGGTGATGGCTTGGCCAAACTCGTCGTGCAGTTCGCGGGCAATACGTGCACGCTCGGCCTCCTGAGTACGGAAAAGTTCTTTGTAAAAACTATCCTGGTAGCTCTGTTCAGGCAATGCCGAGGTGGATACTGCTCCATTATTCTTAAACTCGGCTAAATTATCTACTGTTAGACTAGGTTTACTCTTAAATTCCGCCAAAATGCGATTGGTCTGCTGTAACAACTCGCGTTGACGATCCAGTAGGATTAAAGTTTTACTTATCTCTGACCAGAAACTAATTATCATTCTGTTGCCTTAAGTTTTCCTATTAATGAAAAATAGCACTCCTCTATACGTGCCATTTCTCGTGCAAAATTGCCCTGTTCGATAGCTAATTGGCGGCCTGTTCGTGCCATCTGGGCGCCTTCTGTGGGCACTGTTAACAATCGGCAGATAGCGCCAGCAAGGCTCTCTACATCACGTGGCTTCACCCTTAATCCGGTCACGCCATCAATAATAATATCATCGTAGGCAGGTAGATCGCTGACAATAACGGGGCGTTCACAGGCCAATGCTTCGAAGAGAGTTACGGGAAAACCATCACTACTCGGTATTGAAACAACAACTTCTGCTAGTCGATAGAGTTGTTGCATTCCCAGCGGTGGCAGGTCATCAACAAAATAGGCATGTTCGCGTACACCTTGGTCTAACATTTTACGTTCTATAGTTTCGCGATAGCGACGTCGCATAAGCGTATTACACAAGTAGGTCTTGAAAAGAAAATATGTGCTAGCAACCTGTGCAATAACCTCCGGTATCGCTGCGGCAATAATATCTATGTTATAAAGTGGATCGAATGCACGCGCACTCAAAACTACCCGGGCACTCGCCTCAAGCCCAAGATGTACTCGCAATTCATCGCCATTGCCTGTATTTGTAAAAATATTAAGCTCTGCGCCAAACCTAATCAATTGTCTTTTCCGTGCCCCCAGTTTACCCGCCTGGTCGAGCAGTTCTAAGGAATCGGCAGTTACCAGTTCCGCCTCTGCCAATGCGGCAGCAGTTAAGCGGCGGCACTCCTCATCTTCAGTATCAATAAGTAGGTCATTTCCCCAAGCAGTAAGCACAAGAGGATGAAAACCAGATACCGCTGCACGCCAGCCATATGTTGTGATTGAATGGCCATGCACCAGATCTGGTTGCACTGTAGCGACCAGGCTAGGCGGGTCTGCACACTGTTCATCAGCAAGATAGACTTGGTGGCCGCGTTCAGCAAAATAGTTGATCCAACGGCGTGTATGCACACTATCAGAAGGCGCAAAGAAGAGTAATCTCATGGCTGGTTAGCAAGCGTTTCGCCAATAACAGCGGCGATCTCGTCAATAGCCTCTTCTGGCAAATCTGGATATAGAGGCAATGTCAATTCTCGTGCAGCAAATTCGTTTGTACGTAGCAATGAATCATTCATCTCACGTTCATCACGATAGGCAGTAAAACTATGTACTGGTCGATAATGTATGCTGGTCTGAATTCCTCGCTGTGCCAGCGCAGCTACGACACGGGCACGGGTAGCACTAGGTACAAGAATTGGCATTAAGTGACAAGCAGGACGCTCTGGCGCTTTCTGGAATGGTAGAACCACATTACTAACAGTTGCAAGCAGACTACGGTAGCGAGCTGATAGGTAGCGCCGACGCGCATTATTTGATATCAAACGATGTAACTGTATACGTCCAAGCGTAGCCCGCATCTCGTCTAAACGGAAATTATATCCACATTCCAACACATCATAGCTTGCCCCTGCCTGCTGATGGCGTGCCCAACTACTACGCGTCATACCATGTGAACGTAACAGTCTGGCGCGTGCTGCCAGTTCATCATTCTCAGTAACAAGCATCCCCCCCTCGCCAGTAGTAAGATTCTTGTTAGAGAAGAAACTAAAACAGCCAATTGTGCCAAAAGTGCCAAGCTTGCGACCCTGTAACTCTGCACCCGGAGCATGTGCACAATCTTCTATCACAGCAAGGTTGTACTTTCTAGCAATAGCAATAATCTCTTCCATACGGCAGGCATAGCCACCATAATGCATAATCACAATCGCACGTGTAGATGCAGTTATTGCTGCTTCTATCGCCACTGGATCAATTGTAGGCTCTAATATACTGGCAATATCAACAAAGCGTGGACGACCACCTAACACAACAAGCGCATTGGCAGTGGCAACAAATGTCAGCGAAGGCATAATTGCCTCCTGCTTCTCCCTTATATCCAAAAGATGATAGGCAAGTTGTAATGCGGCTGTACCATTGGCAACTGCAATAGCATGCTTGATGCCTAAGAGAGCAGCGAATTCGGCTTCTAGTGCCTCAGTTTGGGGACCCATCGTGAGCCATCCAGAGCGCAGTGTATCAGCCACTGCGGCAATCTCTGCCTCGTCCAGAGTAAGATCACATAAAGGATATCGCCACTGCATAATTGTACTTAAGTATCGGTAAATTAGCGTTCAATGGTCTGAAATTGCGCAGCCCCTTTAATTTTCGCATATATTTCTATTTTCTACTCAATTAATTATTGCCCCTCTAATACTGATATCTCTCTGGCCAATGTAAGGGGGCATGTGTACGTATCCAGTCGATAGTAAGTGTTAAACCTTCATCAAGAGATGTCTCAGCACACCAGCCTAGCAATTCCTTGGCTTTATCTGCATCTGCACATAGTCGCCAGACCTCGCTTCTACCTGGTCGTAGACGCTGCTCATCTACTATTAGATCGGCAGTAATTCCAAGTAGTGCAGAGATCTTTTCTGCCAATGCGCGTACACTAATAGCGACACCTGTACCCAGATTGATCACTTCTCCTATGGCCCGCTCACTCTCTGCTGCTAGTAACAGGCCATGTACTGTATCGCCTACGTAGAGTAGATCTCGCTCAGCATCCAATGCCCCCAATTGGATCATCCCTCCACGTAGTGCCTGCGCCACAATTGTTGGCACAATCGCGCGTGGCGACTGACGAGGACCATAATTATTGAATGGACGCACCGTCACCGCCGGTAACGCAAAACCCTGTACATAACTCTCTACCAGTTTGTCAGCAGCAATCTTGCTGGCGGCATAAGGCGACTGTGCTTGTAGCTTATGGCTTTCATCTATACGCGCAGCAGTAGTATTGCCATAGACTTCGCTAGAAGAGATATGGATCAGCCGTGTTACTTGATGACGATAGGCAGCAGAGAGTACATTTAGCGTTCCTTTAACATTGGTATCAATGTAAGCGCTAGGTGAATGGAATGAGTGTGGCACACTTATAATTGCCCCTAGATGGAAGACCGTCTGACTCCCTCGTACAGCAGTGTCTACACTGATTGGATCGTTGAGATCTCCAGTAATGATCTCTATATTCTTATGTAGATCCGGTTCAAGCAATTCTAGATTAGCCCAATCGGTGCGTGCGCTGTAATGTAGCAAGGCACGTACACGTGCGCCGGCTCGTGCCAGTGTCGCTACTAAATGGCTGCCAATAAAACCTCCTGCGCCAGTTACCAGCACTGATCTATCTTGCCAACCGATCACTTCTGTAACGCCTCTTGATGGATAGGTTCAAACAAGGTTAAATGCTCATCTAACACCAGTGGACCAGTCTTTTGAAAAGCCGCCAATAGTCTAGGGTCAGCCATAAACTTTCCCCAGCGTGCCTCAAAATCGGCCATTGAATCAAACTCCCATAGTTCTAGATATTCACCTGCTGGTCCTACCATACTGCGCCAGATACCACGCAGGTTGAAGCCATATTCACGGATCAACGGCAATACTTCACTACCCCAAATCTCATCATAGTGAGGAATATTGTGTGCAAGCATACGATAGCTAATTTTTAGTAGAATCATTTATGCACCCTCTCTGGTAAAAGTCGATCAAGAAGTTGCTGACTGAAATTGACCGTGAGTGGATCACGCACAATACGAGTATTATATTTCTCCTGATATTCACGATGGCGCGCATCATCTGGATAGTGCTCATTCTCAGGATAGGGATAACTTGACATACTATGAAAAGGGAGTGGTCCAACCGTATCAGGTCGCGCCGAATTGATATCCATATCCTTGCCGAAACCATCTGCATAGACAAGAAAATCACGTCGCCAGCCAGTTGGCAATAGTGGTAATTGATGCGCATCAAAGTCTATACGTATCTCGTCGCCATTACGTGTGATCACATACATATCATCTGGGTTAAGCAATAACGGTTGTACTTCGCCATAATTTGTGTAATAGCCGCTATGGGCCTTCCAGGGCGCAGCAGGTTCAATCGTTTGATAGTTATAAACAACCGGCAATCTTCCATCTGGTTTTACCTCTTGTGGGAAACCACGCCAGCCTAGCTCTGCGTTGAGTGGCGCAAGTGTAGTAACTTTCAAGGGAAAATCACCACCAGAGCTATCAACTAGGATCTGATCCCAGTAGATACGCATGCTGGTAACAATCCTCACATGATAATCATTAGTAAGAAACTTGCCGGTAAGATCGTAGGTAAGTGTCTTAGGTAGTCCAGCAGGAAAGCCCATCTGTGCCACTACTGTACACCACTCCCCATTCTTGTCTTTTACCTGCAGGTAAGGTGGCACAAGTTTTATGTTGGCTTGCGAAGCCGCTAGATTTGAGGTCGAGTCGGCATAATCGATCCAACCTGTCAGCAATAACAGCACACGGCGAGCTTGTGAGAGTTCACCTAGATCCAATGTGATCGAGTGTTCACGTGCATAACCCTTGAATGGTAGTAGATCAAAATCGGCCACGGTATTGCGATCAATACTACTAATCAATGGAAGTATATCTTGATTCTTGTTGCCCAATGCAGTCACAGGGGGACGTGCTGCTTTCACAGCATAGAGCTTAAATTCAGGATAGGGTGGTAGCGGCATCAGTCGCTCATTAGGAAAGATCTCTGTATCAGCAGGATGATCTAGAGCAAGTAATTTGACTGCATCAAAGAAGATCACCTCTTCGAGTTGATTGTTCATCAGAATCGAGTAGCGACCATCACGTACCTGCAACTGTTCCCCGCGTACAAGGACGTACTCGTCGGTATCAGGATAGTTGTATTGTCCTGGCGCAGTCTGATAGCCGATCGAACAACCACCTAAAAAATCTGTGACAAATTCATAGCGTTTACCATTCCAGGCATAGAGCAATGGACAGGAGGTGCCACGTCGATCCAACTCCTCGATCGGCATGGCCTTATTAGCAACCACACGTGTTTCTGGTTGCACAATACCGGCAGGCCAGATAATCCGTATTGCATCAACGTCGCGTCGTATTCCCAGACCGAAAAGGATCTCATTGCTAGCAGGTGGTGGGAAAGAGGCATAGACTTCCAGTCTCTGTTTAAGACTACCACTAAGTATCTCGACCTTAGCGCCTACTCCATTCTTGTTGGAAACACGTCCCTGTAGATTGACACGCAACCAGTTCTGTTTATTACCGCCTTCATTACGTAATAATGAGAGAGTACTTTCCCTATTCACCAAGACAATATCGATATCTCCATCGCCATCAATATCACCACTACTTACAGAACGCCTACCCGGCTTGATAGTATTTAGTTCAGTAGTTTCTGTAGTTGCGACAAATTGCTTGCCAGTATTACGATCTAAGAAGAGTCGTTCGCTGGCAACAGCAAGCAGATCTAACCAGCCATCATTATCATAGTCTATGATCTGACCAGCCAGTCCAGACACTGAACCATCTAGCGTTTGCCGCTTGTAACCACCCCGACCATTGCTGATAAATAGTACGTTCTGACCGTCCGTAGTAGGTATATAGAAATCTACTAAACCATCTTTATTGATATCACCGGCTCCCGCACCCATACTATTACCCTTAAAATCAAGACCTGCGGTAACAGCAACATCTTTAAATGAGCCATCACGCTGATTACTGAAAATTTGTGCTGGTTGACCATAGTTGATGACAAGAAGATCGATGTCACGTCGATTATTGAAATCCGTACAAATGATTGCTGTAGTACGACGGGCGTCACCAGCCAGACCGACGGCTTCGGTGATATTAGTAAAGCTGCCATCACCATTGTTGCGATAGAGAATGTTATTATCACCAGGAAAATCATTTGGAAAGACCGCTGCTTGACCAGTTGGCCACTTAGCCATATCGATAAAGTTGCCTAAATAGAGATCAACATCTCCATCGTGATCGTGATCAACAAAGGCAGCCGAGAGTGTCCAATGGTTTGCTGCATTAATCTTAGCCATTGTTGTTACATCACTGAATGTACCATTACCATTATTGTGGTAGAGGATATTGGCTTGATAGCCAGGTAAGAAGATATCGGTTTTACCATCATTATCATAGTCAGCAAAGATCATACCCATAATAAAACCTTTGCCGTTGATCTTGGCGCTCTCAGTAATATCAACAAACTTGCTCCCCCCATCATTACGTAATAATTGCACCTGACTACCATTAGCCATTAGTAGATCTAGATCGCCATCTACATCTATATCAAAAAGCCCAACACTTCCTGATAATGCCTGCAATAGTGTTGTCTTAGTCTCTGCTCGCGCTAACTCTTCTTTACTAAATTGACGACCTAGCAGCGTACCAATTGACTGAGATGATTTTGTTGTAGCAGCAGTAAGCCGTTGTGAAGTGAACTTCACATTTGATGCTGGCACAGCGGCTACTTCAGTCTCCTGGTCTAGACTTTCTATGCATTCAGCATAATGGCCTTGTTCGAAATATAGTTGCCCTAGTGTAGTGGCATAATCACTGCTACGTAACTGTTGGAAAGTATTCATTATCTTCTCGCCCTGTTCCTTATCACCTTTACGTAGTAGTGTGGTAGCAAGGCGATAGGTAGCAGTGGCATTGTAGGGTTCTAGGGCAAGCGCACGCTGCAAGTAGCCAATGGCTTTATCATACTGTTGCTTCTGTATATGTACCAGACCCAAGTTGATGTTTGTACCAACATCTTCTGGATCAATTGCTGCTACCTGCTCTAATTGAGCGATTGCTTCATCCGGTTGATTGCTTAGTTGGTAGATAAGACCGAGGATATAGTGCATATGAGGATTCTTGCTATCGCTCTTTAATACTGTTTGTGCTTCTGCGATAGCGGCAGTCTTGTTACGAGTAAAATAGTAAGCTAAGGCAAGGTTGATACGTGCAAGCAGGAAGTTAGGGTTGATATCAAGAGCTTTCTTAAACTGTGTTGCTGCGGCTTCGTGTTTAAACTCCTCCATTAGCGCAACCCCGACATTATTGATTCTATAGAGCTGCTCGCGCTGTTCAAAACTATTTGTCTGGGTACGTGAAGTTAGATTCCAGACAAATAGAGCAATAGCAAATAGAGCAATAGTCGCAAGCCTCTTCATGATCTCCTCCTCAATAGCCTACCGGGTTGTTGCAAGTAATTACCATGTTTGAGCGCAATACGTCCATTCAGTAACAAGTACTCAACACCCAGGGCAGTACGACGTGGTGATGCAAAAGTAGCGCGATCACGTATCTTGGTACGGTCTAATAACACTAGATCAGCATACATACCGACGCGTATCAAACCACGATCTCTGATACCAAAAAGTTGTGCTGGATAGCTGGTCATCTTACGTACTGCAGCTTCAAAACTGATTGCTTTACGACGCTCGACAAAATGATGGAAGATACGTGCAAATGCTCCATAAGCGGCTGGATGTGGACGACCGTGTCCATAATCTTCTGCATCGCTACAGAAAGCCGAGAGCGGATGGCATATGTATTTCATCAGCAACTCGTCCTGTTTAGATTCACCAGAAATCTCATGTATAAGCATAGAAACGCGTCCTTCTTCAGCAATGATAAGATCTGAGATCGCATCAAAAGGCTGTTGATTACGCAGTTGTGCGAATTCAGCTAGTGTAAGGTTCTCGTACTGTTTGTTGGCGCGGCTTGCCAAATAGCCAATTACGATCTTCTCCCAACCTACTGCACGTACAAGATTGTGTGGCCAACCACGCCCTGCCCAGGATCTCCAGCGTGAGCGTGTGTTTTCAACATCATGCTGTATACGTGCACGCTGGCTGGGTGTACGTAGCCGCTCAATAAGTGCAGCTATACCACCTTCAAGCGCCCAGGGTGGATAGATTGCTACCATCATTGTAGCTGCCGCTGTATAAGGAAACATATCAAAGGATATACCTACCCCTTCTATGACAGCGGCCTCTTCGAGAGTAAGTACTTTATCGATATTGCTCCAATGGCTTTGTCCAACCGCCTCGTTATGCGAATGGTGTACATGTGCGCCAGTCTTACGGCCAACTGCGATCAACTCCTTTACTGCATCGATCAATGTCTCGCTAGAACCACGTATATGGCTTGTATAAATAGCATCGGCTTCTGCTACCACAGCAGCAAGGGCAATCAGTTCTTCTGGTGCTGAATACATCCCCGGCGGATAGATAAGACCGGTGGAAAGACCATAAGCGCCAGCGGCTAGCCCCTCACGTACAAGCGCACACATACGACGAAGTTGAGTACGAGAAGGTATTGCTTTACTAAGCCCCATAGTCGATATACGTACCGGTCCATGTGGAATTAACATGCCTATATTAACTGGTAGCGAACATTGTTCTAATTGATCTAGATAGTCGGCAATGGTACGCCAATTCCAAGGCACTGACATTGGTGTCATCCAGGCATTAACACCACGTAAGATTGTTTCAGCACTATCATTGGTCACAGGCGCTGCGCCCAGGCCGCAGTTGCCTATCATCATTGTTGTAACACCTTGAAAGAGCTTGCCGCGTAATAATTCGCGCTGCTGCTCGAAAGGTAAAGTCACAATCAAGTCAGCATGCGAGTGTGGATCAATAATACCTGGGATCGCCGTAAGCCCTTTGGCATCGATGATCGTCTCTGCAATACCCAAATCTTTACCAATCGCGACAATATGCTCACCGATAATAGCAATATCGGCAACATAAGCTGGCAGGCCACTCCCATCAACAATCTCTACATGCTTAATAATCAGATCCCACATAAAGCGTATTAAGTTATACTTAGAAAGATTTTTCAGATAAACACTGAAATTGTAGCTTAAATATAACTGGTAAGCATAGGTATGAGAGGAGATAGTAGATAGTGTCTTATAGATAGGTGGCTTCTGTCCTGAGAGAGTCTGTACCATCACCTCTGCAGATGCAGCAGAACTGATCGCACCATTGAGTGCTCTTACCTGATAGTAGTAGACAGTGTTAAGTTGTAGATTGTTATCCGTGTAGGTTTCCGTAGGAGTAAAAACACTGCCTATTGGAGTAAAGTTACGTGGTGTTACATTAGCAGAACGATCAATAGCAAAAGATGTCTCATTGTCGGATTCATCTATCCAGATCAAGGTAACTTGAGTAGCAGTGACAGCACTTGCCATCAATCCTGATGGAGCAGCAAGTTAAAGAGTGTGTATTGTGTCACTACCACCCTCTTAAGAGTCCCTAGCTATATCTGGCATTTTTCAATAAATATTACATCTATATGCGAGATCCATAGAATCAAGTTTCTATAGAAATTATTTTCGCTAATACATTAGTAAGGGATGTTCGTATTAATACTTTTTGTCCTTTTTGCAAACTATTATAGTCACCTTCTGAAACTTCTACATCTGTTCCATTTACATTAATGAAATATTGGGGTTGTCCTAAATCTTTAACCACCGCTCCTTTAATATATTTGTTTGTTATTTCTCCCTGTAAAGTAAACCAATAAAAAACAGTAAATCGCGCAATCCCACATTCCTCTAAAAATCCTTGTTTTGTGCACTGTTGCGCTAATCGTACAATGAATGCATTTGAGTAAAGTTCAGTCCAACGGACCCAACCCGATGTTGGGATTACTCCTATGGGATCAGATTCTTCTAATGAACCTAGCGGCTTTAACTGTTTTATTATTTTGATAAATTTCTGGTAATCTAGTTCAGACATACAACAGTAAGCCTCGTTGTGTTCCTCTACCAACTCTTCTAACCCATCTTTCTTCTCGCCTTTCTCGAAAGCATCAGTTAAGAGTACTTGAGCAGCCGCTAAACTCTTATCCTTATAAATTAAACGTA
>JBFLVQ010000148.1:0-15570 GCA_040758525.1 Acidobacteriota bacterium | reverse complement strand
ATTCGTTAATACCAGATCCATATTTGGCACTTGTTTCTATATAACCATCAAAGCCAAGCTCACTCTTGAGTGCTTCCAGTCGTGCTGTACTGACACTAATCCCTCCACGATCTATTCTTGCCGCTACTAGATACTTCTTGATTGATAAGTTATTTCTGTTACTGGCAAGTTGCGCCAGGCGCAACGCTCGATCCCAATGCCGCACTCCAGCAAATGGATCTACTTCACTACGAGAATCAAACACTACTAAAGCTACTGCTACTTCGCTTAGGTGTAACTGGTGAATAATGCGATAACCAGGCTGCCCGGCTAAATCCCATAACAGGATCTCTTGTATCTCTGTGCCTCCACTATTTAACGCTACTTCTCTATGTTCAAGAGTCCAAACATGCCGACCATGAGTTGAATCTGTTGGCACCCATGGTTCCCTATTTAACGCTAGCGCCAACCCAGATTTGCCTACACCACTATCTCCAACCAGCACTACTTTGGCATTGGTATACTGTACCGAGCTTATCGTTGAACCACCAATGGACAGAGCCTTAGTATCTATATCCCATAGGCTGATAACCGTGCCACGACCACTTAACACCGCCAGTTTTGGCAATGTCGGTACTGATGAATTAAAACTAAGTGTCTGCCCATAAGATTCTGATGTTTGATTCTCAATAGCCGTAACTAGCTCAAATGTATCTTTACGCCAGAGCCTAACCTCGCCATCTCTAGAATGTGAGACTAGCAACTGCCCATCAGCACTCCAGGCTACGCTAGTAACATAGCTGCTGTGACCTTCGAGAGTGTGCAGCAAACGCCCAGTGCGGGCTTCCCATAGCTTGACTGTATTGTCTGAGGATGCACTGGCCAACCATTGTCCATCAGCACTCCAGGCTACGCTATGAACATCCTTGCTGTGACCTTTGAGAGTGTGCAGCAAACGCCCAGTGCTGGCTTCCCATAACTTGACTGTATTGTCTGAGGATGCACTAGCCAACCATTGTCCATCAGCACTCCAGGCTACGCTATGAACATAACTACTGTGACCTTGGAAAGTGCGCAACAATCGCCCAGTGCTGGCTTCCCATAACTTGACTGTATTGTCTGAGGATGCACTAGCCAACCATTGTCCATCAGCACTCCAGGCTACGCTATAAACAGAATTACTGTGACCTTGGAAAGTGCGCAACAATCGCCCAGTGCTGGCTTCCCATAACTTGACTGTATTGTCTGAGGATGCACTAGCCAACCATTGTCCATCAGCACTCCAGGCTACGCTATAAACAGAATTACTGTGACCTTGGAAAGTGCGCAGCAAACGCCCAGTGCGGGCTTCCCATAGCTTGACTGTATGGTCTGCGGATGCAGTGACCAACCATTGTCCATCAGCACTCCATGCTACGCTATTAACAGCCCAACGGTGACCTTCAAAAGTGCGCAACAATCGCCCAGTGCGGGCTTCCCATAGCTTGACTGTCTTGTCATTGGATGCACTGGCCAACAGCTTTCCATCAGCACTCCATGCTACGCTCCTAACATCCTTGCTGTGACCTTCGAGGGTGAGCAGCAATCGACCAGTGCTAGCTTCCCATAGCTTGACTGTCTGGTCTGAGGATGCACTCGCCAGCCATTGTCCATCAGCACTCCATGCTACGCTATTAACATAGCTGCTGTGACCTTCAAGAGTGCGTAGCAAACGCCCAGTGCTGGCTTCCCATAGCTTGACTGTAGTGTCTGCGGATGCAGTGACCAACCATTGTCCATCAGCACTCCAGGCTACGCTAATAACATAGCTGCTGTGACCTTCGAGAGTGTGCAGTAATCGACCAGTGCGGGCTTCCCATAGCTTGACTGTAGTGTCTGCGGATGCACTGGCCAACAGCTTTCCATCAGCACTCCAGGCTACGCTAATAACAGAATTACTGTGACCTTGAAGAGTGCGCAGCAAACGTCCAGTGCTGGCTTCCCATAGCTTGACTGTATTGTCTGAGGATGCACTGGCCAACAGCTTTCCATCAGCACTCCATGCTACGCTAGTAACAGACTTACTGTGACCTTGGAAAGTGCGCAGCAAACGTCCAGTGCTGGCTTCCCATAGCTTGACTGTATGGTCTGAGGATGCACTGGCCAACAGCTTTGCATCAGCACTCCATGCTACGCTCCTAACAACATTACTGTGACCTTCGAGGGTGAGCAGCAATCGACCAGTGCTAGCTTCCCATAGCTTGACTGTAGTGTCTGAGGATGCACTGGCCAACCATCGTCCATCAGGCGACCAGGCTACATCATTGACCTCACCTAAACAGCAAGAGATCATTGCACGTAGCGCAATACCTTTTGGTTGTTTCTTCTCTGCACTCTCTTCAGCCATTTTTCACTACTCCAATGCAGCCATTATTCTGTTAAGCAAAGATACCTTGCCAATAATAAGGTAAATGACGAGTCTTTGCATTTCGTATTAATGCTATAGTCCAGTTAGGAAAAGACGGATTTATGGCTGAGAAACTCTGGGGCGAGAAAATATCCACTATGTTACGATCTGCCCAGTGAAGAGCCTAACGAGCCTGGCTTGCCTGACGAATTTCATTTATTGCGATCTCAGTTGCTGAGAGAAACTTTCCCTCCACCAACTTATCCTCAAGATCAACGCTTTGTCGCCACTGATCTTTACCTCTATTTCGATATACATTATCTTAACTGGTACAAACGCCCGGACTGGGTTGCTGTTGTTGGTGTACTTAGACTCTATGATGGCTCAGACTTACGTCTTAGCTATGTCATCTGACAGGAAGGTGTCAGTCCCATCATAGTAGAACTACTTTCTCCTGGCACAGAAAAAGAGGATTTAGGCAAGACGTTGCGTGAAACTGGTGAACCACCTACCAAGTGGATGGTTTACGAGCAGATTCTACGCGTGCCTTATGGGAATTGAATCTATCGCCGCTTCGCGGCTCTGATCTTTTTATTGATGCGAACCCGGCGCTCACGCACCGGGCTACATATATTTCGCCGCTTCGCGGCTCCTGATCACATCATCACATCCGCATAGGTCAAAATCACAACCACACAGGTCAAAAATCATAACCACACAAGTCAAATTCGCGGCTCCTGATCACATCATCACAACCACACAGGTCAAAAAATATTACTCAACTATTAGCAGCACTGCTTTAGATTTTTTAGATTTGAGATCCCCCAGGCACCACGATTGCAAATTTGTCCGACGGATCGGTTTAAGGCTATGTATTTTAAGGCTTGTTCGTCAGAATATAATCATTTCTGTGTCAGCACAGCCACGTGGGTGTGTTGGGTAAGACACAGATATTTGATTATGAAATTATTATTTCTGGTATTTTTCTTTAACCCAATTATAATGGTCGCGGTATTGGCTTAGCGATTATAACGAGGAGTTCCCTATGAATAGGCATGGCAAATTACCCCTGATCTTGGCGGCGTTACTGCTTTGTGTCCTAGCATTACTCAAGCCGGGCACCGCCTACGGACAGGCCGGCGTGCTACTCCCTTCCGGCAACTCAACCCGTCCCGACCCTAACATTCTCTCACTCGCAGAAATGACTGTGCAGGTAAATATCGATAATCAATTCGCACGTGTGCGAGTGATGCAGATATATACTAATCACACTGCCAATATATTAGAAGGCAAGTATATCTTCCTGATTCCCACCAGTGCAGCCATTTCCGATTTTGCGGTTTGGGATGGTGATGTGCGTATACCTGGAGTGATTATAGAGAAACGGCGCGCTAATGAGATCTATGAAGAGATCACACGCCAGAATATCGATCCAGGCATACTGCAGACAGAAGAAGGAGAAGCTGCCTTCTCAACCAAGATTGCGCCAATTCCTCCTTTCAGCACTAAGCGATTGGAGATGGAATATACACAGGTGTTACCGGTTGATGGATTAAAATCCTATTTCTCATTTCCCTTACGCCCTTCTGATTATGGCCAGCAACTAGCCAATGCCTTTCGCGTTGAACTCTCTCTGGCAAGCAAATTCCGTATAGCAAACTTCAATCTGATCAGTAAGCAATATCCACTCTCTTTTAGTCGTCGTGATGAACGTGATATCGTTGCTAGTTATGAGGCAAGCACAATCTCATTTCAGGAAGATTTTGCCGTCGAATATTCACTTAATGTACCGCGCAGCCAGTTAGAATTTCTTGCTTATCGTGCGCCAGAACAGGTTTCTGCACTGGAGTTGCGTGATCCTGCCCGCGCCAATCCCAATCCGGATGGCTATTTTGAGGCTGCCACGATCTTTAGTGGCACAGGCAGCGAAGCAGGAAAACCAGCCGCACCTCGTTCTGTCGTGTTAATGCTTGATACTTCACTCTCTATGCGTTGGGAGAAACTTGATAAATCGATCGAAGCAATTGAATACTTCTTATCTGCCCTCACCCCTCAAGATAGTTTCAACTTGGTACTGTTTAATGATGATATCAACACACTCTCAGAAGCACCTGTGAAAGGCTCGCGTGAAAATGTTACACGTGCGCTCGACTTTATACGTAACAGCTACCTCAGTGGTGGTACAGAGCTACAAGCGGCGCTACGTACTGCGCTTGCTGCTGCTAATCGATTGCCAAAAGGAGATCGTGCAATCGTTCTGATCACAGATGGTAACTCTACACTTGGTAGTACTGCTGTGCGTAAGATTGTCTCCTCTTTTAATCAAGCTAATCAGAATATTGCACGTATGTTTGTCTTTGGCATTGGTAATGACACCAAAACAGAGTTACTGAGCGAATTGGTGCGTGCTAGTAATGGCTACTTCACTTGGGCGCGCGAGACCGAATCACTCGATTATAAACTGGGTGTCTTCTTTGAAAAGATTGGCAAGCCAGTGATTGAAGGAATAACTTTTAATGCTGCTGACAGCAACAACTTTTATCATGTCTATCCAGATGTTGATCGTGTCTCTTATGATGGCTCGCGTTTCGCTTTTGTAGGCCGTTATCGTCGTCCTGGTGATAACGCAGCAATCAGTGTAGATGGTAAACAGCGAGGCCAGATTATTCAACTCACTGAAACGGTGAAGTTGCCCGAACTTGATACCACTCATGATCATTTGCCACGTCAATGGGCGCGTGCTCGTGTTGATGCACTGCTACGCGAGATTGCTCTCAATGGTGAGAGTGAAGCACTGATCAATGAGATTATTGCCCTCTCCAAGAAGTACAAGTTCGTTACACCTTACACCGCTTTTCTGGCGGCGCCACGTTCACTGCTACGTCCGCGTATCATCAAACCTGGCGATCCGGTATTACGAGTGCGTACTGATAAGTCGATCGTCTCAGTAGTAGCAATCTTTCCTTTTGGTCTAAGCAAGACACTCACCTACTTGAATTCTGATGATATTTGGGAGACACGCTTTCTTGCTCCTAAAACTATGCAAGATGGTAGCTACTCAGCACGTCTAATCCTTACCGACGCACAAGGACGCGCCTATCAGGAGGAGAAGAGTTTTGTTATTGATAGTCGTCCACCTACGCTAAAGGCAGAACTCAGTGAGAAGACTGTTCAAGCTGGCCGTGATTTGATTATTAAGGTGCGCGCCGATCGTGATACACGCCGTATATCTGCACGGCTATTTGGAGCACTACCTGTGCCGGTCGTATGGAGTGAGAAAGAACATATAAACATTGGTCGTCTACATATTCCCGAAGGCTTGCCAGCAGGCACTTACCAACTATTGATCACCGCGGAGGATTTCGCGCATAACAGCACGAGCATAGAACTGCTCGTTGAGGTGTTAGGTTTATGAAGCGGACATTTGTTATTTTTGCCATCACGATACTGGCAGCGGCAATCTACTGGATGACGCCTCAGTTAGCTTTTACTAGTCAACAGCGATCACGCAGCCAACAAGGTAAAAGCACACCACCGGCGGCGGTTACACCAGGACGTATTATTCCTGCTCCCTCCGCTAATCCAGATCTAGCTCCACAAGCCGATATCAATACTGCGCTCTATACAACGGAGGAGTTTTTCGGTACTAATGCACAAGTACCAAGACCTTATGAGAAGGCGCGTGAGCAACTAGCTGGATTACTTACCAAATACCCCAAGGATGCACGCTTGCACCTTTATGCTGCTTCACTTGATACACGCTTGGAACGCTTTGATAAAGCGGCTAGTGAAATGGAGCAGTATGTTGCGCTAAAACAGAACTCCCCTGGCGCGCTACGCAAGTTGGCGATCTTCTACCACAATAGTGGGCAGTTCAAGATCCAGGTAGAGACTCTGCAACGCCTGGCGAAAGCATCTAGACCTGCAGAACGCGAGGCAATCTACCGCGAAATCCTTTCCGTTATTCATGATCATACTCTCAAGGAGTTCTCTCCTGCCTCTTTTTATAAGGAGATGATTGCTGCTGATCCTGAGAATGTACAACTGGTGAAGAACTATTTTGAAGAGTTGATGATCAAGAAGAATTATCCTGAAGCGCTTGCTGTGATCAATTCATATCAAGGTAAATATCCACAACATCTACAATACTTCTTGAAAGCGCGCGCTAGTGTTTATGAGGCTCAGAATGATCGTGCAAAGGCAGAGGCAGTTTATCGTGATGCTTTCGATCCACTCTGGCCACAAGCCATTGCCGCAGACTATTACGCACTACTACGACGATTAGGACGTTATCAATCTTACCGACGCGCCTTGCAAGCAGAATGGACACAGAAAGGCAATTTTAATACGGTTTTACGCCTCTTCAATGTTTATGCTTATGAAGGCAACCTCCCCAATGCTGCCAGCCTACTCGTCAGTTATGAAGCTAAGCGAGGCACACAGGGCAACTGGACACCGGCAGAACTAGAGACATTGGCGGGTCTGTTTATCTCTATAGGCCAATATGATCAAGCTTCTCGTTATCTATATACTCTTTATCTAACTGGTGGATTGACCCCTGCTACACCAGCGCGCGAAGAGTCACTCTTTCGTATCTTCAAAGTATTGGTAGATGCTGGTTCACAGCCAGTACGCTTGAGCCGTGGGGATCTATCGCTTTACCAAGATATTGCTACCATTGATCAGAATCCAGGGGTGCTCAATGGTGTACTTTCACTGATCCTCTCGGGCGAGAATGTTCCTAACGAGTTTAATAATAAAGAACAGTCTGCTGGCTCTTATTTTAACCGTGCATTTGCTTATCGTATCTTCAATAGCTTCAAACGAGAGTATGCTAACTCGCAGAAGTTGCCATTGATGTATGAAGATCTGCTCGCTGTCTTTGCTGGTTTTGGTGAGCATAAATTGGTTATTGAATTGGGCCGCCAATTCCAACAGCAGTTTCCCAATGCCCGCAACTATAACGAAGTTGCCGTTAAGATCGCAGATGCACAGGTAGCGCTAGGACAGCGTCAGGCAGAGCGCACAGTATTGATTGCACTGCTTGATCGTATTGCTAACCAGCGCGCTAATGGTCAGCGCTTGCTACCAGTTTCACGTATGCGTTGGAGCTACCAACCTACTGCACTTGAGCGTGCTGCTGCCGAAGAGACACAAAGACAACTTGAGTCTTATAGTGATGTCTATGATCCTTCTGATCGCGGTAGTGATACTCAATATGAAGTCGATCCAAATTATGATACTTTCCAGACACCATATGATTATCTAGGCAATCCTGTTGATACTTCTGACAAGATCACCTATTCATCAGTGCTTGAGCGCGTGGTTTCAAGTTTTGCTACAGAAAAGAAGAAGACCGAGACACTACGTTTCTTCTGGAGTGAAATAAAGAAGCATCCTAATGAGGAAGGCCTATATGAGCGTATGCTGAAATGGCTAGGCTCAACCGATATTGTTGGTGAACAACTGAAAGTCTACACAGCAGCCGTACAGCGCTTTCAAGACAACACTTGGTACCATAGATTGGCACGTTGGTATATACGCAACAAGCAGCGAGACGCATTCCAACAATATTCCCGCGAGATTGTAGAGATCTTTGATCAAGATGATATTAACGAATACTTACAACGCTTTGCTGCACTCAGCCGTTACAATGTTGGCGATGTCAATTACGATTCACAGCTCTATTTTGAGCTTTACAATTATGCTCTTAAACGTTTTCCTCACAACCTCACATTTGTGCAAGGATTACTACGCTACCACGAGTCACGCTATAGCGGTGGCAAAGCATATAGTCAATGGATTGGTCGGCCAGATTGGCTACTGCTCTCAAAACAATATTATGCTGCCGACCGCACAATACGCGATAAGCTTATTACCGATTTGGCGCGTAACAATGAGCTACGCGCGCACTATGATCAGGCACGTAAAGCTTCAGCAAATTCGATTGCTTATCGACTCTTCACTGCTGATGCTGCCATTGCGCTATCACACTTCAATGAGGCAGTCGATACCTACCGTTTCTTGACCGCTAGTTATCCTGGTGAACTCCATTTTGCGCTACGCTTGGGTGATCTTACACGTTCCTTAAGTTATAGTGATCGTAAAGCTGCTGAAGAGTCAGCGGCTGTCTATATGAAGCTAGCGCGTATCTATCCAACCGAGCATAGTTACAAGACCAAAGCTGGTGAGATCTTTGCAGAATTGGGAGATTTTGTGCGTGCACGTCAGACTTGGGACACTATCTTAACGCCAGAGCAGGGCATCTCTAACACCTATCTGGAAGTAGCCAGTATCTATTGGGACTATTTCCAATTTGATGATTCGATACGCACAATTAAACTCTACCGTGATAGTGCTGGTGATCAGACGCTACTGGCTTACAAAATGGGTGCGATATATGAAGGTAAAGGGAAATGGTCAGAAGCGATTGCCGAATATGTAAGTGTGCTCTCAGAGACTGGTGAAGGTCGCCAGACTGTTATCAAGCGATTAGTACAACTTACTCCGCGCCGCGATTTTGCCCAGGTGATTGCACGTAATTATCAGCAGCGTATCGCAGCACAACCAGATAATTGGATGCTTACACTCGGTTATTCAGACTACTTGCGTGAAGCAGGCAAAGAAGGCGAAGCCGACAGTCTATTACGAGAACAGGTTGCGCGTCGCACAGAGATAGAGTTTCTTGAAGCTGCTAGGGATATATTCCGCCGTGAACGGCTTGCTCAAGATGAGGAACGGGTAATTATAAGGTTGACAGAATTGGCGCGCGATGATCGAGAGGCGCTTAAGTACCGACTACAACTAGCAGCTTTCTACGAACAGCGTCGCAATATAGATCGTGCTACTGGTATCTTCGATAAGTTAATTGGAAATTATCCAACCAATTTAGGTGTTGTGCAGGAGACTACACAGTATTACTGGCGTGTAGGTCTACTCGATAAGGCAATCGATCTTTATAAACAGGCTGCTGGGCGAGCCAAGGGTGACTATCAACGCCAATTTACCTTACAGCTAGCGAAGCGATTAGAGGCAGCCAATCGGCTTAATGAGGCAGAGCAGACTGCGCGCGCTTGGTATGTAGCGCACCCCTTTGATAGTGAATTCTTTGGTCTGCTGGTTTCTGTGCTTGGCACTATGGGTAAGCAAGATGCACTCGTCGAATTGTATCAAGGTAGTTTAAAGCAAGTAGCAGAAGCTGGTCTTGAGCGTGAGGATGCGATCAGTCGTACCATTGAGCTACGTCTTGCCATGATTAACACTCTTACCAAGCTGAATCGTGCTAGCGAAGTTATTGATCAGTACATAGAGATCATAAATCGTCGTCCAGAAGATGGCGCCATTGTACAAGCAGCCTTCCGTTATGGTCAGGCTAATGGACAACTAGAGCGTTTCACAAAATATTATGAAGACCTAGCTAAGAAGTCTTATAAGAATTATCGTTGGAATCTTGTGTTAGCAGGTATCTATGCAAGTTTAGGCGATATCAACAAAGAAGCAGAACAGTATCGACTAGCGACACTGAATGAGCCACAACGGGTAGAATTGCGTGAACTGCTTGCTAATCGTTATGTGCTCTTACAACGTTATGACGAAGCGATCACAGCGCTACGTAAGTGTTATGAGATTACTAACAACGATCCTGTTTGGTTAACTAAGATTGCCACTGTACAGATTCAGTCTGGTAAGCCCGATGCTGCGATTGCAACATTACGTGAGAGCCTGATGCGCAATCCCAAAGTAACGGTATCATTGCGCTTCCAGGCAGGTGATCTGCTTGCAACGCATGGCTACTCGAAACTTGCCTTACAGTTCTACCAGGAAGGGATTGATGCTTTTAGAAGGGATCCTTATAAAGAGGATCTTATTTCACAAGACCTCTCCAACTATAGTCTAGCATTGCTGAAGAGTTTTAATGCTACACGTACCTACACTGAGTTGAACAATTTGAAATCAGCACTGACAAAAGCATCGGGTGAATCGGGTGAAAATGATTCTAACCGTGCCCGTTATGCTAGTGAGATGGTGGATGGTTTTATCAAGCAGCAGTTTGGACGTCAGGTTGTTGAATATTGTTCACCGAAAGAGCGACTTGAGCTTACTGCCCTATTGCGACAGTACATACAAAATAAGAATGACTATGGTCAGTCCACTCAAGATGAATTACGTAGTGTGGCATCATTAGCAGATGCGGCTGGTCTTGCAGAGTTGCAGGAGGCTGTCCTGATCAAGTTGAAAGATAACGCTTACAATGCGCGCACTGCCGCTGACAGGAGTATCTATGATGCTCAGTTGCGAACCCTGCTTAGTTTCTATGATCGTTATGGTCTCTACACAAAAGCAGCAGAGACACTTGAGCAGGAAGTTAAACGGCTCACCACTACCTATAACTACGATTATCTATTATTGGCCGATTATTGGGGTAAGGTAGGAGCAACAGAGCGTGAACTAGATGCACTACGCAACTACTATCGTACTCGTAGCGGCAAGATTACTCTCAATCAGGATGCAGCCATTGAGCGCTATCTCACGTTGCTTGCGGATCTAGGTCGGCGCGATGAATTGACAGAACTGGCCAAGCACTCTCATCCATATCAACTACAATTGATCAATTTCTTGATCTTGCGTGGTGATAAGAATCTGGCAATAGCAGCGATCGACCATACAGATTTAAGTTCTGCTTGGCGTGCCTCGCGTCGTGCTCAAGTCAGCCTATATTTCCGGGATCGTTCACCTGCCGTAGAGGCTTCCTTCCAATCTGCACTCTTCCTTAAACCAATTAGAGAGATGGTTGGTAAGAAACCTGATGAAAACACGGTACTCTACAATTCAGATTGGTATGTAACAGCATCAAACTATGGTGTTTGGTTACAACTGACTCCTGAGCGAGCCAAGGAAGCGCGCAAATATATTATTGCCAAGTTGGAAGATAAGCCTCAGGATGCTTCTGCACAATTAGAGCTGGCAAACTTCTATATCAACAACAAGAATTATCCGCTTGCCGAGCAACATCTCGCACTTGCGGGAGAGCTAGCGCCAACATCCCCTGCAATATTAGTAGCAGAAGGTAATTATCATTTTCTACGCGGTGACCGTACACGTGCACTGGCAGCTTGGAATAACCTGATTGCAAAACGTAATGCAGGAGTGCTTCAGCATGATAGCTACTTCACTGCGATGAGCAACCATGGACTCTTAACAGAAGCATTACCGGCTGTAGAGCGATTCCTTACCCGTGCTTTGGTTAAGTTGCCTTGGACTGACCTACAGCCATTTATACGCAAAGTGGCGCGTACAGGTAGTCAAGATATGATACGGGCACACACAACGGCACAGATGTTCTATCGTGTGATGCAAGATAATCCAGAGAATCGTCTGCTCGGTGCAATGTTACTGAATGAGGAGCTGATTGTACCGATTGAGGATCGTGTATTACTTTATCGCGTGATGCTAGAACGGTACGCAGACGATCTGCTAGCAGCCTCACTTGGTAATGATGAATATAACTATGCAGCAGAGAGTGCTAAAAAGCAGTTAGACAACCATTCACGAAAATTCATAGATTTTCTAATCTCGCGCAATGAACTAACAGAGGCACGCCGACAACTAAAGTTTATTGAGGATTCAAGCGAGAATCTTTATGGCACAACCACAGCACAGACCGAAGCTAGATCAGAATGGCTGGATATGGCGCGTGCAACTGTTGATCTACGCGAAGGAAAAGTAGCTGAGGCAGTTGCTTCATTACGTCGCTTTGCTGGCCTGGCACAGCGGCAGCAACCTGTTACGGAAGCTACTGACCGCCACTTGAAAGCTTACACATTGCTTGTAAATGAGCGACAGATACAAGCCGCCGATGAGCTACTCTATGATTATTATCGCAATCAGCTCAACGAGGGCGAGGCAAGCATTGCCAATTTCAGCGGTATTGCTAGTGTAGAATTGCGGCGTGGTCGTAACAATGAAGGATTAGCTTGGTTACAGCGTATGGTAGGTGTTGTTGGTAGTGCTGAGGCGGCTGCCAATGCGGGCCTGTTAGCAGCACGCTATCGCCATTACAATCAGGCATTCCAATGGCGTGAGCGAGCCCAACAATTGAATCCTGCACTGCGAGAGAATCGACTCGAACTAGCGCGACTTGCCGTTGAGGTAAAACGTGTCTCATTCGGTGTTGATCTACTCAAGCAGCTTATCGATGATCGTGAGACAGATAATGGATTGCGTGCACAGGCAATTGAGTTGCTGCCACAAATTGCCAAGGCTGATGTAGGAGTATTCGATAACTTATTACTCTCTTTGCAGAGCAAGACAGACTACAATTCACAACTTCTCTATGCGGGTCTGTTGATTGTCGCACAACGTCAAGATGAAGCTCGTACTCTACTAGCAAACGCAGGCACGGCAAGCACGGCGGCACAAGCACGATTGATGAATGCCACACTACAGTTGGCTGCTAAGAACAATGATGCTGCCCGGGTTGCCTTACAAGAGGCTATTTATGCAGATGGCAGCGCTGAGATAGTTGCTAGGTCACTTGCCTTTGCCTATGAAAACCCTCGTGCAACACTTCTGCAGCTTTATGCAGTTGGCCAGCCACAAGCTGCGCTTGCCCTTGGCCCTTCTGTTCCACACTCCTTCTCACCTAATCAGGAGAGCGAAAATGAAGAGGAGGGTTCTCAATCAGAAGAAGAGGATTACGAGATTCATGCCTTCAATTACACAGCGGCGGACAATAGTGCAGATCGTAGCAAATATCTCACACTAGCCGAAGCAGCCATAGAGCGCCGACAGGCTAGCGATCGTACTGTACTTAAGACACTGGTAGATGTAGCTATCAAGGTTGGTGATCTGGTTAAGGCAATAGATATCCTAGCAGCCTATCAGGAGCAACTTACTGCTCCAGAAGAGATCGCTAGTGTAGAACAGCGACGCTTGCAGTTAACAATACAGTACGACAAATTGCAGGCAGGACGTAATACATCTTTGAGACTGGATAATGCGTTAACAGAATCTGTATTGAGCGCACAAATTCAGCCCGTGGGGTTTTAGTTATGAGAAAAAGACAACTGACAATTGTAGCAATACTGGCAATGAGTGTGCTGACGTTAGCAAGTGATCGTGTTACACCTGCGGGGTTGGCAGAGATGTTTCCCTCTGCTCAAGTTTTGCCTAAAGGTGCGATCGTCTATGTACAATCGCGGAATTTGGGCACACAACTACGTGCTTGGTACAATTCTGGCGCGCATAAGCGTTACTATCAGAGCGCAAGTTTTCAGGCCTTTACCAATTCTCGCTTGGCTTTGAAGTTTCGCGAGCGCTTAGATGAATTCGAGCAAGCAGTTGGCGCACCTCTCGATGAGACGGGTTTTCTCAATGCCGTAGGTGGGCAGTCTGCAATTGCGCTCTACGATATTGGCGCACTCCAATTTGTCTTTATCACAGAGTTACCAGCTAGTCGTGCTGCTTCTGCTTCGTTACTACAATTGGCTAGTCAGTTAGAATCTCGCAAGCATGGCAACACAGTCTATTACATCAAAGTGCTTAAATCGGAATTGGGTGAAGAAGATCGAACCTTTGCTTTTGCTCTACAAGGTAACCGTGCGCTAATGGCTACTAGTGAAGATCTGATGAAACGTACATTACAGAATATTACAGATAGAAAATCATCAGATCGATTGGTAGAGACGATTGTAGCTACGGCAACTAATGCTAAGGGATTTGTTGCTCACGATATTACTCTTTGGCTTGATCAGGTTGCGCTCAATCAAAATCGTTATTTCAAAGCTTACTGGATACACGACAATGTTTCTCAACTAGCCACCATTTCACAAGGTCTTATTGATCTGGAGATCGGTGCAGAGAGTTTCCGAGAACGACGCTGGTTTATTCTCACAGAGGCAGCACGCGATCGTCAAACCAATCTGGCAGGAGACTTGTCGGGTGTGCTGCGATTTGCTCCTATCGATGCCCAGGTAGTAAAGGTGCATAGTGTTGGGAAAGATCGTGCTCAGCTTTACGAAGCAATGCAACTACTACTGTTTGGACGAGAGCGTGCGGCTACACTGCCATCGCGTGTCTATAACAATGCTTATACACGAGAATACAGTTCCTATGAAGATTCCAGCGCACGACAGTATCAACGTTATACCTGGTTAGATGAGCGCTTTGATCTAGATATTGATAGCGAAGATTTGACCTTTGCAGAAGCGGCAACAAAATCTTCTAGACCTCTACTAGCTACCGCACTTGATGGAATATTGGCAGAAACAGAACCATTACGATATGCACTCATTACTGATCCAGTGGTAGATACAGAGACTTCGTTCGTAAATTTCAATCGCGCATTAGTGATAGAACTTGCTAAACCAGGAAAATTTGTACCAGCAAAACTAGAAGCAGTTATTGCTGAGCAGTTGAAGCAGCGCTTTGTTGTCACTGGTGGTGTGGTTAAATTCGAATGGCAAGGTGAAGCAGGAGGACCACGTAGCCTTGCTCAAACACTGATAGAGCATGGCGGCACTTATCTATTGGTTGATAAGTTTCTGATAATTGCTAATGCTCGTGATTACCTCACGAAATTGGTACAACAGACTAGTGCTACCGCTACTACTGAATATACCAAGACAAACCTGGAAAGTTATGCAGTTGTACGTCTACAGGGTACTAAGACTCCTTTTGACAAACTGATGCGCCGGCTAGATGGTAGTACCAGTGTGCGCACAACACCTACTCAGTCGGTAGATGAAGAAGGTGAGGAAGCTGCGGAAGAGAGAAAGATAAATTTCTTTAGTGAGAATATCTCTAGTCTGCTTGGTGTAGTAGGTAATGTGAGTACGGTAACTTTTGAACAGAGCAGTGATCAAGGAGTAATAAACGAGCAGTTGAATTATCTTTTTTCACCTGCTAGTGCGCCCAAGGATCGTAGCTCAACAGCACAACCGCAAACCCGTTAAGAAAGCTACTATTGCCCTGGCAGATCGCGCTCAATGCCGCTGCTTACTGGTAATTCTTTTCTTGATCTTCTTGAGGAACTACTGGACGACTAACGGTTGAGCTAAGCTGCAAGGTAGCAGCATAATGATTATGCAGTGAGTTGCTACGAGCCGTATGATGAGCGCGAGTACCGAATCGGTTACAACAACTTGTTAGGCCCGCTTATTTTTTACTACTGCACGGTTTAGAATTTATTAAGAAATAATTCTTTA
>JBFLVQ010000147.1:0-15594 GCA_040758525.1 Acidobacteriota bacterium | reverse complement strand
GGTGTAGTTGGCTCTAACAAAGTTCTTTCCTGAGTGTCTTCACTAGCGATTTTTCGTGTAGATATTGAGCCAGATCTTTGCTAGCTCTTTCAATGTATAAATAATATGACTAGGGCGCACGGTTGAACGACCTGCCATACGTGGATAATGGCGCACACCCAGCTCTGTCATTGAGAATTTATGATAACGAGCCTTGGCCAATATCTCGGCATCAACAAAAAATTTCTCTGATTCGATCTTTATCTTATCAAAGATCTCACGACGAAAGAGTTTGAAAGCACAGTCAATATCTCTTACACGTATACGGAAGATGATACGTACAAGCAGATTGAAGCCCCAAGAGAGAAATAGACGTGTAAGTGGATCGTAACGATAGATACGAAAACCACACACCATATCATAGTCCTCTATGGGAGCAATGAAGTTTTTTAGTTCACGTACATCAAACTGATTGTCGGAATCAGTATAGAAGATAAGATCTGATTGTGAACTAGTAAAACCAGAGCGGAGCGCTTGTGCATAGCCAAGGTTGGTAGGATGGTGGATCACACGTATCTCTTTATGTTTGGCTGCCAGCGCATCACTCAATTCAGCAGTACGATCGATACTACCATCATTGACTATTACTACCTCATATTCTTGGAAGGGGAGCGATCTCAAAACTTCTAGTAGTTTAAGTGCTGATGTCTCAATATTCTCCTCTTCATTGAATGCCGGTAAAACCGCGGAAATAGAACGAAATCTGCTCGCGGGGAGAACCATAAAATAAATTGCCTCACAAGTATCCTAAGCTCTTGAGTCGTTCGCGCACCTCATCGTTATCCTCTTCAGAAAAGACGACGTCAAGATCACGATCAGTAGGCAGACTTTCACTGGCACAAATCGGATTGGCGCGTAGATACTCTTCTGAGATCATCTCTGTAAGAACCTCGCCATCCATATCAACAGGAATAGCCTGGCCAAGCAGGTAGAGCATAGAAGGCGCGACATCAATAATACGCGCACGATTAAGTCGTGTGCCTGGTTTTATATCTGGTCCTGCTGCGATGTATAGACCATTCATACGATGATCACCAGAATTACCATAGACATTGGTGATAAAACGATTTGAAGTGAGATCCAGCGTGCCCATAGGCTTGTAACGCATATCAGCAGGTAAGAAAGTAATATCTGGTGCCATTTCAACGTGTGGACCATCGTATAGATCTTCACGCCGCCAAAGCGGACCAATAATCTTTTCACCAGTATCAGGATCGGTCAATTTCTCTAGCTTCTCAATGACTAAACGGCAAACACGCTCATATTCAGCACCAGGACTGACTGCGCCATGCGGCTCACGCCCTTTTAGGTTGATAAAGATCTGACCATAATTACCTTTTGAATAAGCGAGGGTACGCGACCAATCAACATCTTCAAGCGAGAGCATCAGTTTATGAATCAACTTAAAGAGCTGAGAGCGATTAGTAACGCCCGCCGCCAACCTGATCTTAGCCAGTCCCAATCGCATAGAAACACGATAGCCTAGTTCTGGTGTCAGTCCTAATTGGAAGAGCAGTCGCTTGAGCTGTGTAAGCGCGCTCTGTTTAAGCACCAACAACCCTTCTTGAAGCAGCCAGATATTAAAGCAGAGAAATTTATGAATAGGGCCAAAACCATGATCAGAAGCCATCATTATTAAAGTATCTTTACCGGCTTGCGATACCATACGTCCAACTGCAGCATCTACTGCTTTCCAAAACTCCATTACACGTCCATGATGGCGTTCGGTCTCACGTCGATTGCTGAGAGGATGTGTCTCATCCCATATATGCCACAATTCATGCTGACAGCGATCTGTACTCCATATATGTGTAGCAAAGAAGTCCCAAGGGTACTGTTGCATTAGATACTCAGTTACACGGGTCTTATACTCTAACTCATCAAAGAGTTGATCGAGTACCTTATCGATATTGCCAGGCGCATAGACTTCGGTGATATAGAGCCGGTATGGACCAAAGCGTGATTCAATCTCCTGTAATAGTTCTGGTGGATAAGCAAAGTCGCGTCGGCCACGTGGAGTAAGAAAGTCTGAGATCATCAACCCATTCACTGGCGTAGGCGGATAAGTTACCGGCATATTGGTAACAATCACATGTTTGCCCAGTTTTGAAAGAATATCCCAGATTGCTGGACTATCGCGTAGCGCTTGATTGACAGGCAAATCATGCATAGAGTCGCCACGTCGTAGTAGGAACTCAAGAATACCGTGTTTGCCAGGATTTTTGCCAGTAACCAGCGATACCCAAGCAGTTGGTGTGATCGGTGGAATAGTTGTCTCCAACGATGCACGCGCGCCACGTTTGATGATACCCTCCAGATTGGGTAGCCCTATATCGCGCATAAGCGGATCGAGCAGATCGAAGGTTGTGCCATCCAGCCCGATGAATAGCAGTTTCCTATCCATAGAAAACCTCAAGCAAGATTGTCATTTGAACACTCAAAAACTCTATACAATAAGCCTATTGGTCAATACTTGCAATTGATCACAAGCTAGCCTTAGGCTGAGATAAAATTGTCTGACAAATAGTCGCTAACTTATATAACCTAATGCGCGCATACGTTCCTTAATCTCATCCTGTTCATCATCATCATAAGCTGCTGATTGTGCACCATCACGATAAGAACTGCCTTGGCGGCGTATAGGTCGAGCAATGTTCACTTCTGATTGAAAGATCTCTTGTAACACACGCCCATCCATATCTTCAGTGAGTGGCTCGTTCATTGCGTAAAGCGCAGTAGGGGCAACATCACGTAGATGCGCATTTTCTATACGCACACCGGCTCGTATACCATCTCCTGCAGCAATAAAAATTCCGTATGGTGAATGCGCGCCTGATGTTGTTGTACTAGGTAGAAAGACTCCGCCAGGACTGCGGCCTTCTAGTGGTACAAAGCGTGGATCACGTGTGATGACAACCAGGTCAGGCAGTAACTCTGTGTAGCGGCCTTGAAAAGCCTCTTCACGGGTAAGCACTTGTGCAAAGATTGGTTCACCATCAAGAGGAGATTGGAGCGTCTGCAACTGCTCACGCAGTTCTGTACGTACACGCAGATAATCTGATGCAGCAACCGTGCCTTCAGCCTCACGTCCCTGCAGATTGATCCAGACACCACGATCTTGGCCAAAGAAAGCGCGTGTACGGCGCCAATCAATCTCTGCAAAGACAGCACGATTACGCGCCACTTTCTTATCTAGAGCATTGTCCCAACCTGCCGGTGGCGCCACGGCAATATGGCTTTGTACACGTGCTTTGAGTGCATGCAACTTTTTGCGAGCCAGCCAAGAGAAATCCTCTCGATAGGCAAGCCAATTCTGTTCTCGTAACCATTCATTGACACGTATCTCATAGCGAGAGGCACAAAATCCATGATCGGAACAGATCAATATTGGTGTGCCTGTTGGAATATGTCTCAGTAATCTGCCCACAGCCTCATCAACACGCTCATACATCTCTGTGATAAATTCCTTATAAGCACCCTGTGGATCATGTTTATGGTGCTCAGCATCCATATCGGCCCAGAAATCATGTTGAGTGCGATCTAGAATCGAGAAGACCACCATTAAGAAATCCCACTGTGTAGGTGGGATAAGAAAATCGAGCGCGCGCATACGAGCATCTAGGCAGGCGCGAAACTCTGCTGCCTTTTCAGCCTTATTGGTATTGCGGTGTGGCTCGATGATATAGTCTGGCACAGCGGTAAGTAGATCCTGTTTAAGTGTGGCTGGATAAGTAAATTCTGAAGAGAGACTGGGTGTAAGCATACCAGTTACCAAGAATCCTTGCACTGGCACAACTGGATAGGTAGTTGGTACATTCACCACGCCTACACGCCTACCACGCTCAGAAAGCAGCTCCCAGATCGTCTTGGTCTGGATATCAAGCGCACTCATTGCACGAAAAGCATAAGCGCCTGTCTCTTTGATAAAAGGTGAGTAGACACCATGCAGGCCTTCCGAAGTTCCTGTAGTACAGCTTGCCCAACCAGGAAAGCTATTGGGATGAAGTGTAGAACGTAATGGTCCACTCACACCTGTATCGATCAGCCGCTTAAGGTTAGGCAATCTTCCACTCGCAACAAGTGGATCGATAATATCGAAGGTCGCGCCATCAAGGCCAATGATAACTGCCCGTTCGTTCATAAGTTTACTCATTAGATCAGAATGTTCTCATTTCAAAGCTGTTAGTGCAAGCTTTGCCGACTGTTTTAGGCAAGCTACAACTATCCATCACACTCTAGTAGATCTTCTAACACCTGCAAGAGATCCTCGACTCGATAAGGCTTGGCGATTACGCCTTGGAAGCCATACTGTTTGAAATCAGACATGATTGGATCGGTAGAATAACCACTCGATACAATCGCTTTTAGACTAGGATCAAGAGTTCGCAAGATATGGATGACATCCTTGCCGCCCATTCCGCCGGGGATTGTCAGATCGAGAATCGCTAGATTAAAAGGCTCTCCTGCCACCAGAGCTTGTCGGCATAATTCAATTGCTTGAGCGCCATCCATTGCCACTTCAACCTGATAATCGGCGCGTATCAACATCTCCCGAACCAGCTCTCGTATAACCTCCTGATCATCCATCACCAATATTTTTCCTCTCTCTGTATGTGTACGTTGAGGGGCAACACTCTTGACGGGCAGTCTTTTCTCGGAAGCAGGAAGATAAATATAGAAAGTTGTGCCGACACCAACCTGTGATTCTACGGTAAGATGTCCATTATGTTTCTTCACAATAGAGTAGGCAGTAGTCAAACCTAATCCACTGCCTTGCTGTTTGGTAGTAAAGTAAGGATCGAAGATTTTTGATAGATGTTCTTTCAATATTCCTATACCAGAATCTTTAATGGAAATTCGAAGATAACGAGTAGGTTTGAGTGGTAGTGTAGGAATCTTTTCTACATTAATATTTTCTGCTGCGATCTCAATCTCACCACCCTGTGGCATCGCTTGCTGAGCATTAATAATCAGATTACTAATAACTTGATAGATCTGACCTGCATCGATCTCTGCCAACCATAGATCATCAGGAATAGATAATCGACAGCGTATTGGCGAGCCTCTTAACACAAAGGTAGCTGTCTCGCGTAACAACTGTGCAATAGAGACGACCTTGATTATTGGCAGACCGCCCTTGGCGAAAGTAAGCAGTTGTTGAGCGAGATTCTTTGCTTGTAAGGTGGCTTTCTCTATCTCTGAGAGCCGCTGAGAGAGTTTGTCCTCAGCAGGTAGAGTCATTTTCGCTAAAGAGAGGTTACAAATAATAGCAGTAAGAATATTGTTGAAGTCATGTGCTATTCCTCCTGCCAGTATGCCAATCGACTCTAGCTTACTGGCTTTAAGCATCTCTTCTTGCAGTTTTCGTTGTTCTGTAACATCCTGGAATACTAAAACCGCACCAATGATTGTGCCACCTTTTTCATAAATAGGAGCACCATTAACAGAGATAATACGCTCGATATTATTTCTCGATATCAGGATAGCGTTGTCAAATCTCACTTCTCCGGCTTGAATAACTTTCTGTGCCAGATCTTCACAGTCGCTGCGAGACTCTTCATCAATAACACGGAAGACTTTGGAGAAAGTATTGCCAACTGCCTCTGCCTGTGTCCAGCCAATCAGTCTTTCTGAGACATTATTCATTAATGAGATACACCCTTGTGCATCTGTGGCAATCACACCCTCTCCTATACTACCTAGGGTAACAGAGAGGCGTTCTTTCTCAGCAATAAGCGCCTCTGTGGCAGTTGCTAGTTGTGCTGTACGTTCTCTTACACGATTTTCTAGTTCTTCATTAAGTTCTTTAACAGCATTTTCTGCACGTTTGCGTTCAGTAATGTCGCGGGCGACGCCATATACTGCAATTGGTTTGTCTCCTTCCCATTCTAACCAGGAGTTAGTCTCTACAGTAAAACAGCGACCATCTTTAGCAGCTATTTCCAATTCTAATGGTGGCAACTCTTCTCCCATTAGACGACGTTGTACACGCTGTTGGATTAAGGCTAGATCCGACAAGCCAATAAGTTGAGCGATATTCATCTTAAGCAGCTCATCTTGGCTGTAGTTCAAAACTTCGCAAGCCTTCTTATTTACGGTAAGACAATTGCCAGTAAGATCATGGCTGTAGATAATGTCGCTAGCATTCTCAAACAGGTCACGGTACCGTTGCTCACTCTTACGCAATGCTTCTTCGGCCTGTTTTCGTGCAGTAATATCATAAGCCAATACTAACCTACTAACAGAACCTTCAAAGAGAAATTCATAAGAGGAGATCTCTACATCTATGATGGTGCCATCCTTTTTACGGTGTCTACGAGTATCAATTCTCTGTAACTGGTGGCGATTCTTAGTCAAGTCCTCCATAAGAATAGGAATATCTTCTGGCGGGCGTATCTCCTTAATCGTGAGGGCAAGAAATTCTTCGCGTGAGTAGCCATAATTACGCACCGCAGCAGCATTGACAGCAAGAAAGGCTAGTGTCTCAAGATCGTAAACCCAAACAGGGATCGGAATACTATCAAACAATAGTCGATAGCGCTCTTCGCTTCTCTGTAGCGCCATAGTGATATGACGGTAGTTCACCTCCAAGGCTTCCAATTGGGCAACACGTAGGCGCAATGCCTCTAATTCACCCATTAGTTGCACTCTAGTTTCTCTTCTCCGCTTCATAATATGTAAAGGAGAGGATTGGCGCGTAGTTAACGATCTTCTGTCGCTCTGTGCTGGTATCTGGACACTACTGAATGTAGCCCAGACTGCGCAATTTCTCCGCGACATTTTCATCATCGAAAAGTCCTTCATCAGCGGTAGCGACCGGTTCCCGGTAGGATGTGCCTGTACGTCGCACTGTTCTAGTAGCGCTGAATTCTGCTGTAAATATCTCTGCTAGTACGCGTCCGTCCATCTCTGGTGTCAGTGCTTCATCTAAATGGAAGAGTACTGTAGGGGTAACATCACGTAGATTTGCTCCCACAATACGCGTACCACCCCTTATATTCTTACCCCAAGCAATAAAGACACCGTCTGGTGTATGTTCACCAGTATTATGGTTTGAAGGTGTAAGGTACTTCTCACCCTTGAGCGGACCACAATAGCCATCATAATTGATCGAAATTATTAGATCAGGTGCAAAGGCTCGATAAGGCCCGTCAAAGGCTTCTTCTTGAGTAAGTATGTAGCGAAAGACGGGTGCACCATTAGGGAATTTCTGAGCGCTTAGTTTAGCTTTGATCTCCTGCTTAAGTTTTTCTGCTGCTGTCGGTGTAACAATACCATATGGTTCACGACCGGCTAAATTGATCCTGATACCACCGTCTAATGTATAATAGGCGCGTGTTTGTGACCAATCTAGGGTAGCAAAATAGTCCTGTGTAGTAGCCGCTTGCGATCTCAATTTAGCTGCACCATAACCGATCTCTTTCTCAAAAGGTTTGCGCACAGCTCGATAAACACTGGCCACTTCATCAAGAATACCTATGCGACGCAGGGCCGATTTAAGTTTCGCCTTCTCTCCACGCTCTACTAGATAGCCTTCATCAAGCAGCCAACGTGGTATCTCAAAAGCCGTATAAAAAGGGCCAAAGCCATGATCTGAGACAATAAAGACAGTCGTATCTGTATCCATCTCTGAGATCAACTTACCTACTGCGGCATCAAGCTTCTGATAGATTTCGAAGATTGCTGTACGTAGACTGGCAGGTTGTTCATCATAACGTGGATGAGACTGATCAAAAGCCGCCCAGAACCTATGTTGTGCACGGTCTGATTCTGTAAATACTACCCAGTAGAGATCCCAGGGATAACGTTTCATTAAATAACTGGCGGCTTGTTGGCGCAGTTCTAGGGAGCGGAAAAGTTCTGCAGCAATCTGCTCTTTATCTTTACCGTGTAGGTTGACATCTACAATATAGCCAGGGACAGCCTCTTCAAGTTCACTAGCAAGTGTGATTGGGTAAGTATAAGGTTGATCCCCACCAGGCCAGAGCATTCCACAAACAAGAAAGCCATTGACAACAATGGGTGGATAGGAGCAAGGATCATTGATTACACCAACAGGGTGGCCACGTTCAGAGAGTAGCTCCCAGATTGTCTTGGTCTTGATATCGAGCGTACTCATCGCTTTGAGAGTAAAGTTATCTTCGCGACGTACCAGCGGCATAAAGATGCCATGGCGACCTTCACTAGTCCCGGTGCTAGCAGAAGTCCAACCAGGAAAGCTGTTAGGAGTGATAGAGGAACGTAATGGTCCTGCTGCCCCCTCCTCAATTAACCGCTTTAGATTAGGTAGTGCTCCACGCTCGATCAAAAGATCAATAATCTCAAATGTGGCCCCATCTAGGCCAATCACGGCTGCTTTTATGCTCATATCGGTTCCGAATTGCAACTTGAGATCTGCAATTAATTTGTTAATGGCACGCCACTGAAATCTGCTGGCAGAGGCACGCCTAGCTCCTTGAGAATGGTTGGTGTGATGTCACAAATATGCGGCTTCTTCTCCGTTAAATCCGTTCTGCTAATAAGCAGGTGAGCATCATCTTGAGTATGCATACCGGTGAAGATCTCTCGGTCCATTAGGGTCTGTTTATTGACTGCACCTTTCATATCAAATCCATAATGAGAGAGTACAATCAGATCAGGAGCTTGATCAAGTAGTGGGCCTTGGAAGACCTCTTCTTTCATAAAGACCTTCTTGATCACAGGCCGACCCTGATAGGTTAACTCCAATAAACCAGACTTCAGTTCTGTGCGCAATTTCTCGTACTCTTCACCATGTGCTACACAGCCATGCGGATATTTGCCCGCTAAATTAATATAGATGCGTGTTGGATCGATGGCAAAAGCGCGTGTACCAGGGGCAATCTCTTCCAGAGATTTGGGCTGTTCAGAGATGAAACTGAGATAACCATTACTCTTCAGCCAATAGTTTAAGTAGATCTGTTGATCGATGCTAGTAAAGCCATGATCGGAACACATCATAAAGGTGGTCTCTTTATCGAGTCGATCATAGACCTCGCCAATGAGGCCATCAACGCGTCGATAGAAATCGACAAAAGCAGTATGGTATTTGTGATTAGGATCAACAATCGCATCCCACATAAAATGATGTAAGCGATCTGTCTCTGTAACTGTACCAATAAAGAGAGACCATTGTTCACGATCGAAAAGATGTAGGATCGTTTTACGTCGCTTCTCAAAGACATCAAAGATATCTGCGAGAAAGCTCTCTTTCGACTCACGCGCTTTCTGTGCATCTGGATCAAGACGATACTGTAGCTCTGTTAGCGTAGGGAGAAGTTCGGGAGGGTAAGTAGCTTTCTTGAGATCAGTAGCAACAAAACCAGAAATTAGCACGCCATTGAGCGGCTTAGCGGGATAGGTTTCAGGAACATTAATGACAATTGAGCGCTTACCATAATTGCCAAGGATATCCCAGAGCGCAGGTGATTGCACATTTTTAGAGTTGGGGAAGTAGATCTTGTAAGAGTTTGGTTGCAGATCTAGGAAACCGAAAATACCATGTCGAGCCGGATTCATACCTGTGTAGAAACAGGTCCAGGAGGTTGAAGAGACTTCTGGAATTGAGACATCCATCTGCCGTAGTGTGCCAGCAGCCGCGAGTTTGGCAAAATTCGGCATTGTTCCATCTGCGGCAAACTGTTTCAGTAGTGTATAGGGTGTACCATCTAAACCTATCAACACCACTTTCTTCTCTTTACTTTGTGACTTAAAACGATCAAATAAACCCATAATAGAGCTCCAATAAGATTGGTAACGAGATTGGGCGGCCGCTTTCTATTGAACCAAAACAGAAGATATCTGGTTCAGCCGCACTTATACATATAGGGAGATTGTTAGAGGTAGCCTAACTCCTCCAATCGGCGTTTCACCTCTTCCTCTTCCTCTTCTGTATAGACCTCGCTGGATTTGGGGGGAACATAACCCATCTCCTCGAGTTTGGTGAGGATTTTGTGCACACTCTGATCTATTGCCTCGATCGAACTGTCTACGATAACTTCGGGATTGAGTGGCTCTTCATAAGGATCGGAGACGCCTGTAAAAACAGGAATCTCGCCAGCCATTGCTTTGGCATAGAGACCTTTGACATCACGTTTAGCACATACTTCAAGCGGACAGCGCACATAAACTTCTACGAAGTCGCCGATCATTTCCCGCACCTCATTGCGTATTGCTCGATAAGGAGAGATCGCGGCACTAATTGCCGCCACACCATTGCGGGAGAGTAAGTGACAGACAAAACCTATACGTCGGATGTTGGTATCACGGTCTTCTTTGGAGAAGCCCAAACCCTTACTGAGATTAGTACGCACAACATCACCATCAAGTATTTCTACACGCAAACTACGTTTGCATAACTCTTCTTGAATGATATTGGCGAGGGTGCTCTTGCCCGCGCCAGAAAGACCTGTGAACCATAATGTGAAGCCTTTTTGAGACATGTCTATGCTGTTTTAGCCTCCTGTTCGGATTGGAGTAATTGGATGCCAAGAAAATTTAACAGGTTTGCACATATCTAGCAAACTGAGTAGTCTATATTAAAAGCTAGTTTAAGTGAAGCTACCAGTGGGGATTTTATCTATTAAAGAGTTTAAAGGATGGTTTAACAGCCGATTATTTATATTCTCCGCTCATTACAAAACCAGCCCAATAGTAGGGTGATTGCCATTGTGGTTGCTTCCACATCTCTAATTGTGCAGCTCGTAAAGCTGCGGCTGGTGATAATCTCTTTGCCCCTAGCATATTTCTGTAGAATCTAATCATCAATTCTGTGGTTGGTTTAACTCGAATCTTCCATAAACTGACCAGTACACGCGCTGCTCCTGCATACATAAACCCTCGTGCCAGTCCTACCAGCCCATAGCTCTTAATCTTATCAAACCTCTTCTCAATAGCCGGCTCGGTTTTGTTCTCTCTGATATCTAATGCCAATCCTGTTTGACAAGCGCTTAAAATAACTAACTCGGCTGATAAGCCTAGATTGAATATTAGTGGCGCGCTTAAAAATCCATTCTGCTCTGTACCATCTTCATTAACCAAAGAGAGCACTATGCCAGAAAGTTCTGGATTCGTATTGAGAAATCCATGCGTAGCGTAATGGATGATTCTATAATCACTTATTTCTTCACTAGTGGCTGTTGCTAAATTAGCATTAAACCCCAGGGCAAGCTTGCTCTCTTTGGCAGGCACAAAAGAGAGTATATTCTTGGCCATCTCTTCTGTTTCTGGTAACGCTTTAAGTCGATCAAGAAATTTACCTGTACCATTCTGAGATATTGCACTTTTTCCATTGACTGACTTAACACGCTGGTCGTCTTTAGAAAAAACCGGATTAGCGAATATAGCAACAGTCTTGCCAGCCGGTTTACGACCCGCAAGCTCTCGCCTTAATACTGCTAGTGTTGAAGCCGAAGGCAATGTAACTATCTCATGATTGACGATAAGCGGCAAAAAGGCAGCGTCACTACTTTGGCTGTAGCGACCCTCGGCTTTGTCACTAATTTTATCTACCTTTTCTGTGCAGGTTAGCCTTCGCCCTCGTGCTCGCTCTTGATGCCCTAGTTTGTCACTAGTTTTAGGTATTGGTAACGCAGCGAATGGTACATACTGCAATATACCTTCACTGACAATTAGCAACCGTTTTTTATCTAACTGTTGAGCTATCGGACCTAACAGCATTTGACTCAACTCCGCAGCGGCTTGCCAGTATTCGTTATCAGCCTTCTTAACCCGCTCCAGTAGCTCTGCTTCTGTTTCAAAATCTTGTCTTTCCCGTGCGGTTAGTAATTTATAGACGCGTAGCGCCGCTTTCTCGATCTGTTCACGTCCTGGTAGTTGGAAACTTGTTAAAGAGGTAGAAGTTACTACCCAGAGATAACTATAGTTAGGTTCCAGTGTGTATTCCAGTAGCAGTGTATTAGCATCAAGCTGCTGTTGGATTGCCGATAGATTGAGCGGCTCTGGATGCTTCAAATCTGCATAGCGTGAATTGGTCTTATATAGCTTTAGCTCGATCTTTTGGAGTTCTTCTTTTAGACCAGTAATCTTCTTCTGTGTCTCTTCTAGTTGTTGTTTAGTGTGCTTGCTATTAAACAGTTGCATCTGATACTGGGCTTGTGCGTTGAGCTGTTTTTGAAAAGCCTTTTCCAGCTCAATAAGCTGAGGATCTACACCTTTGCGGATATCAGCATGCGCTTCTACCAACATTTCGATAAGACCGCGAGCACGGGCACGCTCACTAATTTGCAAGGCTTCGGCATTGTAGCCAGTATTTGGATTGAGTTGGTGAATATGCATCAACAGGTGTATACATAGTGCATAACAATTCTGCATTGTGGTCAGATATGAAGCGCGCAATTCATGACTGTAGATCTTGGTGCGAAAAGACTCTATGAGATTTAGCGCTTCTTTAATCTTGTCAAGAGCGGTGGCAAAATTATTGCCGTAGTGTTCAACCTGAGCGATATCATATAAGATTGAGATTTCACCCACTTTATCATCTACTTCTTGACTAATGGGTAGCGCTTTCTCAAAATATTCTTTTGCCTTTTCATACTCTTTCAATGAGCAGTAAATATGTCCAATACTTTCTAATGTGTGAGCTTCCTCTTTGCGGTTGCCTATCAGGCGGCTGAGCGATAATGCCTTATCACTATAGGTTAGCGCTTTCTGATATTCTTTTAAGGATGCGTAGACATTACCAATACAGTGTAGTACGGCGGCTTCTCCACTACGGTCACCAACTACTTGGTTAAGTGAGAGAGCCTTCTCATAGCGCACCAGTGCTTTCTGGTATTCTCCTAGAGATGAGTATGCGCTACCGATATTGTGTAGACAGATGGCTTCATTTTTCTGGTCGTGGACAGCTTGGCTGAGCAGCAGTGCCTTTTCATAAACTTCTAATGCTTTCTTCTTCTCGCCAAATAGCGAATAAATAGAGCCAATACCGGTTAACACATATGCTTCTACTCTTCTGTCACTTACTGTTTGACTGATCGTCAATGCTTTTTGAAAATATTCTAATGCTTTCTGATACTCCAGCATTGCTAAGTAAACTTTACCAATTGTGTATAGTGTTATCGCTTCATACTTCTTATAGCCTGACTCTTGATGCAATGGTAAGGCTTCTTCAAGGTAATCGAGGGCTTTCTCTTTCTCTCCTAGTAATAAATAAATAGAGCCTATATTCTGTAGCGCAATAGCTTCTTGTAACTGATTTTTTGTTGCTTGACTTAACTTCAATACTTTTTCATAACTGTCTAATGCCCTTTGTGGCTGATCTAACAGTAAATAAATATTACTTATGCTGTTTAGTGTGGAAGCCTCCTCAAATTTATTACCGGTTGCTCGATGTAGTGACAATAATTTTTCATAATACTCTAAAGTCTTTGGGTAATTTCTTAATGTTGTGTAAGTATCGCTGAGACTATTTAGGATACGGACTTGATAATCATGATCGTCAATTCCTTGGTTGAGCAACAAGGCTTTTTCAAAATATTCCAGCGACTTAGTTTTGTTTCTCAAAATTTCGTAAATAGTGCCGAGCTTATATAGGGCGCGTGCTTCTCCTTTATGATCGCTGACTGTGTGACTGAGTGAGAGAGCTTTCTCATAGTATTCAAGCGCTTTCTGATAATCTCTCAGCAACAGATAGACTTCGCCGAAACCACGTAGGGCTGATGCTTCACCACTCTGATTAGCTAAGGCTCGTTCCAAAGACAAGGCTTTGCCATAGTATTCCAATGCCTGTTGCCACTCTCCTCGCACTGAGTAGATCTTACCGATATTATGTAGTATGAAGGCTTCTTCTTTTTGATCTCCGGCTGCTTGCACTTTCGCTAACGTTTCTAGATATCGCTTAAGGGCCTGATTTATTGGTTCTAAGATAGGCTTTTTACCAGGTCGCTCTTCTTTGAATACTAATGGTACCTGTTTTGCGGGTTTACGATCAGTTGCTAAAAGTACTTCCATCTCTGAGAGGAAATGGGCAGGGTCTTGGTATCCTATCAGTCGCTGGATCTCTTTACCATCAGATTTGAGAAAGATAATAGTTGGGGTTACTTTAATATGATACTTGTTTGAGAGTTCAGCTTCTTTGTTGATATCGATCCTAATGGCAATAATCTTTTCCTGAAGCCAGATATGAACTCGTTCATCCTTCCAGGTGGTTTGATTAAGCATCTGGCAAGAGTCGCAGGCAGTCGAGAAAAAGTCTATCATAACAACCTTCCCCTCTTTTTCTGCGACAGCACAGGCCTCCTCAATGCTCAAGTTACGAAAAGGCTCTTTATCTAAATCCTCTGCCTTGACAAGCTGACAGCAATAAAAAATGCTTACAACAACCAGCAGAGGGACTATCAATAGATGAACCTTTGGTAACATTTCGACCTTCCTTTACGATATTAATAACCCATTTATCCATAAAACTTAATCTATTTGCAAGTGTAAGGAAGTCGAGTAGATTAAGAAATATACTTTTTCACAGAAAAATTTGTCAAAAATTGAGTGACTTCAAAATAGCGGGATACTAATATAGCGTTGCATTACTGAGTAACCAGAATATCTAAGGAGCATACCGTGCGATTTATAGCCCTAATTATGAGTTCCATTATATACGGCGTAATAGCTACTGTTTTATGGTGTGGAGTGGTTCCTTTAGCTCAGGCACAGACCTCTGAAATGAGTGGTGGGACGATATCTGGACGGCTAACCCTGGATGGAAAACCCGCCTCTGGTATCTATATCTCTGTTGTGAGATTAAACGAATCTAGTAAAGAAAAGAATATTCCTAAAGTAGTTACTGATGAAGAAGGTTGGTTTAGTATAAATAACCTACCATTGGGTACATATGAAGTAGTTCCTTTCGCACCCAGTTATACAAAAAACGGTATTAGGAATGAAAGTTGGCAGTTTGTGCATTTATCTGATCAAGAGAGAGCCAAAGAGTTTGATATTGCTCTTATTCGTGGTGGTGTAATTACAGGAAAAATAACCGATTCACAAGGGCATCCTGTTATAGGACAACCGGTAACTCTACATATATTCGGCTTTGATGGAAAACCTTTTCCCTTGTCGCGCCATTTTCTCCACGATAGGTCATCGCTGTCTCGTACTACAGACGATCATGGTATTTATCGTTTCTATGGTCTGCCTCCGCGTAAATATATGGTGAGTGTGGGAGAAGGTTACCAGCGCGATGTATCGATGGGTTATGGCTCTAGCCGTGACCCCCACGAAGGGGCTACTAACAGTACCTATTATGCACGCACATTTTATCCTGGTACAAACGACGAAACAAAAGCTGAAGTGCTGGAATTATCCTCAGGGAGTGAGCTTAACAATATTGATATAAAGCTTGGCAGGCTATTGCCGAAATATCGAGTCAGTGGTCGTATCATCAAGGCTGATACTGGTGAACCACTTCCTAATACACGCTGCGATTTTGGTTTTACTGATGAAAATGATTTAGCTCGTCACACCACATCTATAACAAGTAATTCCAAAGGCGAATTTAGTATAGACAATCTTTTGCCAGGT